>NZ_JAGIOH010000001.1:1505208-1806250 GCF_017876625.1 Streptomyces syringium | reverse complement strand
GACGCGCTGCTCGCGGTGGACCGCGAGGCCGAGGCGCGCGAGTGGTTCGCCAAGGCCCTCGAAGCCGACCAGGGCGGCATGACCGACGCGTCCGACCGGCTCGCCGAGCTCGACGGTGTGGAGTTCACCGACGCCATGGGCGACGAGGACACCGCCGAGGTCACCGAGCCCCCCGCCGCTGTCGAGGTCGACGCGGACGAGGAGCCGGCCCCGGCTGCCACCGAGGTCGAGAGCGTCTCTGTCGAGGACGTCAAGGACGACAAGGCCGCTGACGACAAGGCCTCCGACGACCAGGGCTCCGACGACAAGAGCTGATCGCTGAACGTGGAGGGCGGTACCCCGGGATCCCGGGGTACCGCCCTCCACGCATATCCGGACGACGCCCGTGGCGGCGGGCGTGTGCCCTCAGTTCAGCGCGAGGCTGCGCAGGACCAGGCCGGTGGCCGGCTTGGGGCCGAAGGACGTCGACTTGCGCGGCATGGTCACGCCCTGCGCGGCGAGTTCCCGTACGACGTCCTCGTGGACCGGGTGCATCAGCACGGCCGTGCCGCCGTGCCGCTCGGCCTGGGTGACGGCCGCCGCCGTCTCGTGGATGTAGCCGATGTGTTCCGGATCGTCCGCCACGCGCCAGACGTGCTCCAGCAGCACGGAGTGCAGGACCGTCGCGTCCAGCGTGCGCCACGCCTCCGGGCGGTCGGCGGGGACCGTACGGGCCAGGAGATCCGGGTCCGGGCGGTCGAGGAGGTGGAAGCGGCCGTCACCGGCGAGCACGAAGGCATTGCCCCCGTCGGCCACCGCCTCGGCCAGGGCCTCCAGCGCGCTCGACAGCGGGCCCTCGATGGTGCGTACCCGGAAGAGGCCCTCCACGGCGGCCAGGGCCTTGGCGACCGGGAGACGGTGCAGGAGGCGGTGGATGGCCCGCACCCGCAGCGGATAGCGGGAGGTGTCCACCAGGAGGACCAGACCGAAGTCCCAGGGACCGGGGGCGGGCTGCTCGGCGCGCAGCCGCAGGTACGTGGCCCAGCGGTGGTGGCCGTCCGCGATCAGGGCCTGCTGCCGGGAGAGATCCTCGTCGATCCTGGCCAGGTCGTCCGCGTCGGTGATCGACCACAGGCGGTGGGCGTAGCCGTCCTCCGTGGTCGTCGACAGCAGCGGCTCGCAGCGGATGACACGCTCGATGACGTCCGCCGTGCCGTTCTCGCCGCCCCGGTAGGAGAAGAGCAGCGGCTCGAGGTTGGCCGCGGTGTCGCGCATCAGGGCGGCGCGGTCCTCGACGATGTGCGGCATGACGTCCTCATGGGGGAGGACGACGCCTTCCTCGCGGGGGCTGAGACGCAGGGCGCCGATCAGACCGCGCTGCAGTATGCCGTCACCGCGCTGCTCGTAGACGTACAGGGCGGGCTCGGGGTCGGCGGCGAGGATCCGCTCCTCCTGCCACTGCCGCAGCGTGTCCGCGGCCTGCCGGTGCCGGTCGGCGGCGGTGGCGGCCTGCGGGAGGATCAGCCGCACGATGTTGTGCGGGTCGGCGGTCTCCAGGTGGCGCAGACCGTCCGGCCGCACGACGACGTCATAAGGGGGCGAAGTGACAGCGGCGAGACTGCCCACTCGCTCGGGGACGTAGCGCAGCCCTCGGAAGGGGGCGAGTTGAAGACCCTGCCCTGCGTGACCTGGAGTGCTCATTGGGAAATGTTATGTCCCATGGGCGGATGAGCAATGATCTGTGAAGAGACGTACAGCACAAGGAGAGATCACACGATGAACCAGACCGTCCGGACCGGCCCCGACGGCAGCGGGAAGCGGCTCAGCGAGGCCTATGACACCGCGCTGCTGGACCTCGACGGCGTGGTCTACGCGGGCGGCGAGGCCATCGCGCACGCCGTCGAGTCGCTCGGCACGGCCCGGGACGGGGGCATGCATCTCGCCTACGTGACGAACAACGCCGCCCGTACCCCGGAGACGGTGGCCGGGCATCTGACCGAGCTGGGGGTGCCGGCCGAGCCGAGCGATGTGATCACCTCGGCGCAGGCGGTGGCGCGGCTGATCGCCGATCAGCTTCCCGCCGGCTCCCGGGTGTTGGTGATCGGCGCGGAGGGTCTGCGGGTCGCGCTGCGCGAGCGCGGGCTGGTGCCGGTGGACTCGGCGGACGACGACCCGGCCGCCGTGGCGCAGGGCTACGGCGGCCCTGACATGCCGTGGTCGCGGCTCGCGGAGGCGTCGTACGCGGTGGCGCGCGGGCTGCCGTGGTTCGCCTCGAACACGGATCTGACGATTCCGAGCGCGCGGGGCATCGCGCCGGGCAATGGCGCGGCGGTGCAGGTCGTCCGGATAGCCACGGGCGCGGAGCCGCAGGTGGCGGGCAAGCCGCTGCCGCCGATGCACCGGGAGACGGTGCTGCGGACGGGCGCTGAGCGGCCGCTGGTGGTCGGGGACCGGCTCGACACGGACATCGAGGGCGCGTACGTGGGCGGGGTGGACTCGCTGCTGGTCCTCACCGGGGTGACGACGGCGGCGCAGCTGCTCGCGGCCCCGCCCGAGCACCGGCCGACGTATGTCGCCGAGGACCTGCGGGGCCTGCTGGAGCCGCAGCCGTCGGTGGAGGCCGTGGGTGACGGTTTCCGGTGCGGTGGCTGGACGGCTTCGGCCGACGGTGAGGCGCTGGTGCTGGACGGGGACGGCGACCGCATCGACGCCCTGCGCGCGCTGAGCGCGGCGGCGTGGACGGCGGCGGGGGAGGGCTCCTGCGGCCTGGACGCGGTGCGGGCGCTGGCGCGGGGCGGCTGGTAGCCGGGGTCTTCGGCTGCGGGGCGCCCTGCCGCCTGCGGCGGCGAGCGCCTCTTGCCTGTCCGGCGGATCGTCGGCTGCGGGCCGTCGTTGCCGCCTGCGGCGGTGGGCGCCCTGCGGGCGCGTCCTCAATCGCCGGACGGGCTTAAATCAGCCCGTCCGGCGATTGAGGACACAGCACAGCAGCCCGTCCGGCGATTGAGGACAGAGCACAGCAGCCCGTCCGGCGATTGAGGCTGTTACGCCAGTTCGGCGAGGAGGTCCTCCTCGGTGGCGCCGCGGCGCCAGTAGCCCGTGAAGGTCACCGCCCGGCGGTCGAAGCCGCGGTCGCCGACGAGGTGGCGGCGGAGGGCGCGGACGGTGCCGGCCTCGCCGGCTATCCAGGCGTAGGGGGTGCCGGTGGGCAGTTCCGCGGCGCGGAGGGCGTTCAGCACCGGCTCCCGGTCGGTGCCGCGGACCAGCCAGGTGATGTCGGCGTCGGCGTCGGTGGGGAGGTCCTGGACGTCGTCGGCGTGCGCGACCTCGATCCAGACCTTGGCCTTGGTGCCCTCCGGGAGCCAGGCGAGGATGCCGGCCGTGGCGGGCAGGGCCGTCTCGTCGGCGGTGACGAGGACCCAGTCGGTGCCGACCGGGGGCTGGAAGTCCGCGCCGCCGTTCTCCGTGGCGACCGGGGCGAGGAGCACGGCGCGGTCGCCGGGGCGGGCGGCGTGGGCCCAGGTCGAGGCCGGGCCCGCGTGGCCGCCCGACGCGTCGTCCCCGACACCGTGCAGCACGAAGTCGACGTCCATCTCGTCCGGCCCGTAGCGCATCTCCCGGACGGTGTAGGTGCGCATGACGGCCCGTTCGGACGCGTCCTGGGCCCGCCACTCGCCGAACCAGCTCTCGTCGCGGGCGGGCAGGACCGGCGCCTCCTGCCCCGGCTGGGGCAGGAACAGCTTGAAGCGCTGGTCGCGGCCGTCGACGACGACGTCACCGAGGTCGTCGCCGCCGAAGGTGACACGGGCCATGGCGGGGCTGATCCGCTCGGTCCGTACGACGTGCGCGTCGAAGAAGCGGTAGGGCGGGGCGTCGGACATGCGGTGGGGTCCTTTCGGGCGGCGTCAGGAGGCGGGGCGGGCGGTGGGCGCCGGTGAGGAGGGGGCCTCAGCAGGGCCTCAGCTGACCTTCTTGGCCTTCTCGAGCGCGGCGGCGAGGCCCTCGACGAGGGGGGCGCAGCCGGCGTAGGAGTAGCGCGGCTCGCTGAGCCAGGGGGTGATCTGGCCGGCCTTGACGGCGGGGAGCTGGGCCCAGGTGGGCTTGGACTCGAGGTCCTTGGGCTGCAGGGCGGAGGTGCGGTTGTCGAGCAGGATCAGGTCGGCGGCGTACTTGCCGGCGTTCTCCCAGCTGAGGCTCTCGAAGAAGCCGCCGGTGACCTTGTCGGGGACGATGAACTCGACGCCGAGCTGCTTGAAGTAGGTGAGGTCGGCGTAGACGCTCGGCTCGGAGACGTAGAGCAGGTCGGCGGAGCCGGACGCGCAGAGGACCTTGAGGCCCTTCTTGGCCTTGGCGGCCTGGCGGAGGGTCTCGGACGCCTTCTCGAAGCGTGCCTTCGCGTCCGTGACCTTCTTGGCCTCGAGGTCGGCGCCGAGCGACCCGGCCAGCTCGGCGTAGCGTCCGATGACCTGGGTCAGCGAGACCTTGGTGACGCCCAGGCCGACGCTGGGGGCGAGGCCGAGGATCTTCTTCTTGCTGTCGTCCGGCACGTACCAGAGTTCCTGCGCCTGGAGCATGTTGGTGACGAGCAGTTCGGGGCTCATGGCGGCGTACTTCTCGACGTTGAACTCGCCCCAGGCGTTGCCGAGGATCGTCACCTTGTCGACGTCGAGGTCGCCGGCCTGCGGGTCGGGCTTGCCGTCCTTGAGCTTCGTCGGGCCGAAGACGCCCGCGCACTCGAAGCCGAAGTCGTACAGGGCGGCGGCGGTACCGGTGAAGGCGACGACCTTCTTCGGGGTCTTGTCGGCCTTGACCGTGGTGCCCCGGTCGTCCTTGAAGGTCCAGGGGCCGGAGTCCGAACCCGAGCCGCTCCCGCCCGAGTCCTTCGAGCCGCCACCCCCGCAAGCGGTGAGGAAGGCGCCGATGCCGAGGGCGCCACCGGCGGCGAGGAGGCCGCGACGGGACGGGGAGTGGGTGCGGGAGGTGCTCATGGAGACGTTCTTCTCTCGGGGTTGCGTTCGAACGAACCACGTTCGATGGGGTGGCGTCAGGGTAGGCTAACCTAACCACGTGTTGGTCGAGAGTCCCCCCCAAACCTCAGCGGAACCGCCGAAATCGGCGGCGTCCCGCGGCCGGAGCACGACACGTGCCGCCGGGCTGCTCGCCGCGGTCGCGCTGCTCGCGCTGGTCGTCGTCGCGAGCATCGCCGTCGGCGCCAAGCCCATCCCCCTCGACCAGGTCTGGCACGGGCTCTTCCACGCCACGGGCAGCGACACCGACGTGGTCGTGCGGGACGTACGCGTGCCCCGCACCCTGCTCGGACTGCTCGTCGGCGCGGGACTCGGACTCGCCGGCGTGGTGATGCAGGCGCTCACCCGCAACCCGCTCGCCGACCCCGGACTGCTCGGCGTCAACGCCGGAGCCTCGGCCGCGGTCGTCTCCTCCGTCACCTTCTTCGGCGTCACCTCGATCCGCGGATACGTGTGGTTCGCCTTCCTCGGCGCCGCCGTCGTCGCGGTCGTGGTCTACGCGCTCGGCGGCACCCGGGGCGCGACCCCCGTACGGCTCGCGCTCGCGGGCACCGCGGTGACGTACGCGCTCTACGGGTACGTCAACTCCGTCCAGCTCCTCGACTCCGCCGCGCTCGACAAGATGCGCTTCTGGACGGCCGGTTCGCTCGCCGTCGCCGACATGGACATCGTGCGGCAGATCGCGCCGTTCATCGCGGCCGGTGTGCTGATCGCCCTCGCGCTCGCCCGCCCCCTGAACGCGGTCGCGCTGGGCGACGACACCGCGCGGGCGCTCGGCGCCCGGCTCACCCGGACCCGCGTCCTCGCGATGGCCGCCGTCACGCTGCTGTGCGGCGCGGCCACCGCCGCCTGCGGCCCCATCGTCTTCATCGGCCTGATGGTCCCGCACATCGTCCGCAGCATCACCGGCCCGGACCTGCGCTGGGTCATGCCGTACGCGGCCGTGCTGTCGCCCGTGCTGCTGCTCGGCGCGGACGTGATCGGCCGCATCGTCGCCCGGCCCGGCGAACTCCAGGCCGGCATCGTCACCGCGCTCATCGGCGGGCCCGTCTTCATCCATCTCGTACGTCGCCGGAGGATGGCCCAGCTGTGACCGCCAAAACGATCCGCACCCGTGGCGGGCTGTCCCTGCGCGTGGCTCCCCGGTCGGCGCTCGTCGTGGCCGGGCTCCTGGCCCTCGCGCTCACCGCCTCGGTCGTCCTCATCGGCACCGGCGACTTCCCCATGACGCCCGCCGAGGTCCTGACGACCCTGACCGGTGGCGGCACCCCTGCCCAGGAGTTCATCGTGCAGGACCTGCGGCTGCCGCGCGTCCTGGTCGGGCTGCTCGTCGGGGCGGCCCTCGGGCTCGCCGGCGCGGTCTTCCAGTCCGTCTCCCGCAACCCGCTGGGCAGCCCCGACGTGATCGGTTTCGGCCAGGGTTCGGCGGCAGGCGCCCTCACCGTCATCGTCCTCTTCCACGGCGACACGTTCGCCGTGGCGGGCGGCGCCGTCGTCGGCGGCGTGCTCACCGGCCTCGCCGTCTATCTGCTCTCGTGGCAGAAGGGCATCCACGGCTACCGCCTCGTCCTCGTCGGCATCGGCGCGACCGCCGTGCTCACCGCCGCCCGGGACTACCTCATGACCAAGGCCGACATCGTCGACGCCACCCGGTCGATGGTGTGGATGGTCGGCTCGCTCAACGGCCGCGACTGGGCCCAGGTGTGGCCGCTGCTCGTCGTGTGCGGAGTGGTCTTCCCCGTAGTTTTCGGCCAGGGACGGTCGCTGCGGATGCTGGAGATGGGCGACGACGCCGCGTACGCGCTCGGTGTACGGGTCGAGCGGTGCCGGCTCGTGCTGGTGGTGGCCGCCGTGCTGCTGACCGCCGTCGCGACCGCCGCCGCCGGGCCCGTCGCCTTCGTCGCGCTGGCCGCGCCGCAGCTCGCCCGGCGCCTCACCCGCGCCCCCGGCCCCAACCTGGCCGCCGCCACCTGCATGGGCGCGGCCCTGCTGGTCGGCGCCGACTGGGCGTCCCAGCGGGTCTTCGGGGCGGACCAACTGCCCGTCGGTGCCGTGACCGGCATGCTCGGCGGCTGCTATCTGCTGTGGCTGCTGATCACCGAGCGCAGGGCGGGCCGGATATGAGCGGGCCGGACATGAGCGGACCGCCCACCGACCGCCGGCCGGCTGCCGATCAGCCGCACAGCGCCCAGGATTCCAGGAGAGACCCCATGAGCCGACTGGCGGCCGAATCCGTCACCCTCGCCTACGACCGGCGGGTCATCGCCGAGGACCTCACGGTCGCGGTGCCCGACCACTCCTTCACGGTCATCGTCGGCCCCAACGCCTGCGGCAAGTCCACGCTGCTGCGCGCCCTGTCGCGGATGCTCAAGCCGACCGCCGGAGCCGTCCTCCTGGACGGCTCCGCCATCGACTCCTACCCCGCCAAGCAGGTGGCCCGCACCCTCGGGCTGCTGCCGCAGTCCTCGGTCGCCCCCGACGGGATCACCGTCGGCGACCTCGTCGCCCGCGGCCGCCACCCCCACCAGGGACTCCTGCGGCAGTGGTCGCGGGAGGACGAGCGGATCGTGGCCGAGTCCATGGCGGCGACCGGCGTCGAAGCGCTCGCCGACCGGTACGTCGACGAACTCTCCGGCGGACAGCGCCAGCGGGTCTGGATCGCGATGGCCCTCGCCCAGCAGACCCCGCTGCTGCTCCTCGACGAGCCGACCACCTACCTCGACATCCAGCACCAGATCGAGGTCCTCGACCTCTGCGCGGAACTGCACGAGGAGCAGGGCCGCACCCTGGTCGCCGTGCTGCACGACCTCAACCACGCCGCGCGCTACGCCACGCACCTGATCGCGATGCGCGACGGGCGGGTCGTCGCCGAGGGGGCACCGGCGGACGTGGTGACGGCCGAGCTGGTGGAACGAGTGTTCGGGCTGCGGTGTCAGGTCATCGAGGACCCGGAGACCGGGACGCCCCTGGTCGTACCGGCCGCCCGGCGGTCCCGGACCGCTACAGCAGCGACCGCAGGCGCAGCACGTCCCGCAGGCTCGCCTGCACCCTGACCCGGCCGGCGGCCCAGGCCTTCGCGAACTTCAGCCTGCCGTCCACCAGCGCCACCAGATCGTCACCGGACATCGTCAGGGCGATCTCCGCCCGTCGCTCGGGGGTGCCCGGCAGGGTCCGCACGTCCTGGATGTGGCCGCCCGCGAGATGACCCACGAAGGTGACGTCGAGGTCGGTGATGTGGCAGCTGAGCGAGCGGTCGGGCGCGGCGGCGTCGCGGAGGTCACCGCTCGCCCCCGCGAGGTTCTCCGCCAGCCGGTCGAGTGCGCTGCGGCACTCCTCGATGGTCGCCATCGGTAGGGACGGTACCCCAGCGGACCGCGTACGCCGCTCAGGCACCGTTTGGAGGTAGCGTCGGAGCCATGACCGATCCGATGACCGGTGCGCGGGAGCTGCCGGTGCCCGCGCCGGAGAGCCCCGCCCCGGACGCCGGTGCCGACGCCGGCCGGCCGCTGCCGCTGGGCGTCGACCGCACCCCCACCGGCGACGCCGCCGTGGACGCCCAGCTGGCCAGGCTGGCCGATGCCGACCACCTCGCGGCGAGCGGTCACCTGGAGGTGTACGAGGATGTACACCGGGGCCTGCGCGACGCGCTCACCGCGCTCGACCGGCGCCCCGGCCCGTCCGCACCGTCCGTGCCCATCGGGTCCCCCGCTTCGTACGACAACAGGAGCTGAACCACTCGTGGCAGTGACCCGCCCGCGCCGCAGCCGACTCGACGCCGAGCTGGTGCGCCGGAAACTCGCCCGCTCCCGCGAGCACGCGAGCCAGCTGATCGCGGCGGGCCGGGTGACCGTCGGCGGCACGACCGCGACCAAGGCCGCCACCCAGGTGGAGATCAGCGCCGCCGTCGTCGTCACCCAGGACGAGAACGACCCGGACTACGTCTCCCGCGGCGGCCACAAGCTCGCGGGCGCCTTCGCCGCGTTCGTTCCGCTCGGGCTGAAGGTCGAGGGCCGCCGCGCCCTCGACGCCGGCGCCTCCACGGGCGGCTTCACGGACGTCCTGCTGCGCGCGGGCGCGGCCCACGTCGTCGCCGTGGACGTGGGCTACGGACAGCTCGCCTGGTCGCTCCAGAGCGACGAGCGGGTCACCGTGAAGGACCGTACGAACGTCCGCGAGCTGACGCTGGAGCAGATCGACGACGAACCCGTCGACCTGATCGTGGGCGATCTGTCCTTCATCCCGCTCGGCCTGGTGCTGCCCGCCCTCGTGCGCTGTGCCGCGCCCGACGCCGACCTGGTGCTGATGGTGAAGCCGCAGTTCGAGGTGGGCAAGGAGCGGCTCGGTACCGGTGGCGTGGTGCGCAGCACCCAGCTGCGGGCCGAGGCGGTCCGCGCGGTCGCCGCCCGGGCGGCGGGGCTCGGGCTCGGTGTGCTGGGTGTGACGGCGAGCCCGCTGCCCGGACCCTCCGGCAACGTCGAGTACTTTCTGTGGCTGCGCGCCGGAGCGCCCGAACTGGACCCGGCGGACGTTGACCGTGCAGTGGCGGAGGGGCCCCGTTGACCACTTCAGAAGCAGCATCAGCAGCATCGCAGGAGCAGAACCCGGCAGGGGAGGAGGCCGGCGGACGCACGGTCTTCCTCCTTGCCCACACCGGCCGCCCGGCGGCCATCCGCAGCGCCGAGCTGGTCGTCCAAGGGCTGCTGCGCTGCGGAATCGGCGTGCGGGTGCTCGCCGAGGAGGCCGCCGACCTGCCGCTGCCGCCCTCGGCCGAGCTGGTGGAGGCCGGCCCGGGCAAGCCGGACGTCCTGGAGGGGTGCGAGCTCCTGGTGGTGCTCGGCGGGGACGGCACGCTGCTGCGGGGCGCCGAGTTCGCCCGGCGCTCCGGGGTGCCGATGCTGGGCGTGAACCTCGGCCGGGTCGGCTTCCTCGCCGAGGCCGAGCGGGACGACCTCGACAAGGTCGTGGACCGGGTCGTGACGCGGGCCTACGAGGTCGAGGAGCGGATGACCCTCGACGTCCTGGTGCGCAACGACGGGCATGTGGTGCACACCGACTGGGCGCTGAACGAGGCGTCGGTGGAGAAGGCCGCGCGGGAGCGGCTGCTGGAGGTCGTCACCGAGGTCGACGGCAGGCCGGTCTCGCGGTTCGGCGGCGACGGCGTCGTCTGCGCCACCCCGACCGGCTCCACCGCCTACGCCTTCTCGGCGGGCGGCCCGGTGGTCTGGCCGGAGGTCGAGGCGCTGCTGATGGTGCCCATCAGCGCGCACGCGCTCTTCGCCAAGCCCCTGGTCACCGCGCCGGACTCGGTGCTCGCGGTGGAGGTGCAGCCGCAGACGCCCAACGGTGTTCTGTGGTGCGACGGCAGACGGACCGTCGAACTTCCGGCGGGCGCGCGGGTGGAGGTACGGCGGGGCGCGGTGCCGGTGCGTCTCGCGCGCCTGCACCACGCGTCGTTCACGGACCGGCTGGTCGCGAAGTTCGCCCTGCCCGTCGCCGGGTGGCGGGGCGCGCCGCATTAGCCGTCCGGCGGGGGTCGTGTGCACCACCGCTGCGCGGCGGTGTCCGCAGGGCGCCCGCCGCCGCGGGCGGCAAGGATGACGGCTAGGACAGTCGCCTGCGGGCCTCGGCGAGAGCCGAGTCGCGGCCTTCCGTCAGCTCCTTCTCCGTGAAGACGTCCGTGCGGACGTGCGGCGGTATGCCCGCGCCGTCGTACGTCGTCCGGCCGTCCTTCGCGCTCAGGAACTCCTCGTTCGGGAGCCAGAACTTCCAGCCGTTGGGCAGCGTGCGCTCCAGCTTGTCGGAGAACAGCCCCTGGGTGTTCTCACCGATCAGCGTGGGCTTCGGCCCACGGCCCAGCAGGGCCTGGGTGAGGGTCTCGCCCGCGCTCATCGTCAGCCGCCCGGTGAGGACGGCCAGGGGCCCGGTGTAGACCGGTCCCCGGTGCGGGCGGAGGAGGACCGGCTCGGCGGGCGTGAACTCACGGGGGTCGCGGGCGTCGTTCCGCGCGTGCTTGAGATAGGCCGGGTAGGGCCGGTCGGTCAGCCGCTCGGCCACGTCCAGGGCGAGACGGTCGGAGCCGCCGCCGTTGAGCCGCAGATCGAGGATCAGGCCGCGCAGGGCCTTCGGGCCGCGCGTCCGGGCGGCGGTGAAGACCTCGTCGAGGGCCTTGCCCAGCACGGCCTTGTCGGCCTCGTAGCCGTCGCCCTGCCCGTAGTTCTGGAAACCGGTGATGCGCAGGAAGCCGATCCGGTCGGCGCCCTCGGAGTAGGTGATCTGCCCGTTGGCCCGGGAGACCCGGAGGTCCCCGACGGGGCCCGCGAGGACCGCCTGGTCGATGCGCTTGCGCGCCTTCTCGTCGGGCAGGACGGTGTCCTCGCGGATCCCGGAGAAGTACTCCTCGGGCCGGGTGAGGTCGACCAGTCCGGTGTGCCCGTCGTGCAGCGGCCGGATCATCTCCACCAGGACCGCGTACAGCTCGGCCGGCTTCGTCGTGCGGGTGATCCGGGGCCGGAAGCGGTCCCGCACGGCGTTCCAGTCGACGTTCCGGGCGGCGAAGAAGGGGTAGTTCTCGGCGTAGGTCTGCCAGTAGACGTCGAAGACGTCCCGCGGGTCCGCCGCGGTCCCCGGGGCGGGAGGGGTCTTTCCCTGGCAGTTCGCGGGCAGCGCCGCCGTGCGGCGCAGCGTGCGGTGGCCCACATTGTCGGCGAAGGCGAACTCCGCCCGGTCCGGACCCGTGGCGTTCACCGTGAGCACGTCGCCGTCCTGCCGGAAGGGTCCCGTGGCGGTCGGCCGGGTGGCGGTCAGCTCGCCGGGAACGCAGCTGACGGCCGTGGTCTCGTACGTTCGCAGCAGCCGCCCGCCGTTCTCGACGGAGACGACCGTGCCGTAGCCGTCCATGCGCCACGTGCCCTCCAGCCCCGCCGGGCGGGGGCTGTGGGCCACCGCGTCCCCGGTGCCGACGGCGGTGGTCAGGGCGACCGCGGCGGCGAGCAGGAGCGCGGTGGTGCGGGGAGTACGGGATCGAACGGTCATGCGGACCTCATGAGGTGTGGTGTCGGACCGGCGGGAACTGCTACGACAAGCCTTGCCGAAAGGGGGGATCCGGGGCCATGGAGTGATCACCCGGACCGGTGGTGGGGGTAGCCACAGGGCGGTCCGTGGGGGTGGCCGTCGCGAGGCGCCCTCAGAACCTCGTATGGTCGTATCCGTGTTGGAGGAGATGCGGATCCGGTCCTTGGGCGTCATTGATGACGCGGTGGTCGAGCTGTCACCCGGTTTCACCGCGGTGACCGGCGAGACCGGCGCGGGCAAGACCATGGTCGTCACCAGCCTCGGTCTGCTGCTCGGCGGGCGCGCCGACCCCGCCCTGGTGCGGGTGGGGGCCAAGGCCGCCGTGGTCGAGGGGAGGATCACCGTCGACCACACCTCGCCCGCGGCCCTGCGGGCCGAGGAGGCCGGCGCCGAACTCGACGACGGCACGCTGCTCATCAGCCGCACCCTCTCCGCCGAGGGACGCTCGCGCGCCCACCTCGGCGGCCGGAGCGTGCCCGTGGGGCTGCTGGCCGAGCTGGCGGACGACCTCGTCGCCGTGCACGGCCAGACCGACCAGCAGGGGCTGCTGCGCCCGGCCCGGCAGCGGCAGGCACTCGACCGGTACGCGGGCGACGCGGTGTCCGTGCCGCTCGCCAAGTACGGCGGCGCCTACCGCAGGCTGCGGGCCGTCGTCGCCGAGCTGGAGGAGCTGACCACGCGCGCCCGCGAGCGCGCCCAGGAGGCCGATCTGCTGCGCTTCGGCCTGGACGAGATCGCCGCCACCGCGCCCCTGCCGGGGGAGGACGCCGAACTCGCCGCCGAGGCCGAGCGGCTCGGCCACGCCGAGGCCCTCGCCTCCGCGGCCACCGCCGCGCACGCCGCCCTCGCCGGGAACCCCGAGGACCCCGAGGCGTTCGACGCCACCAGCCTCGTCGCGGGCGCGCACCGCACCCTGGAGTCCGTGCGCTCCCACGACCCCGCCCTCGCCTCGCTCGCCGAGCGGCTCGGGGAGCTCGGCATCCTGCTCGCGGACGTCGCCGGGGAGCTCGCCGGCTACGCCTCCGACCTCGACGCCGACCCCCGCCGGCTCGCGGCGGTGGAGGAGCGGCGCGCCGCCCTGACCCATCTGACCCGCAAGTACGGGGCGGACATCGCCGCCGTGCTGGCCTGGGCCGAGGAGAGCGCGGCCCGGCTCGGCGAACTGGAGGGCGACGACGACCGCATCGGTGAACTCACCACCGAGCGGGACGCGCTCCGCGCCGAGCTGGGCGAGCTGGCACAGGCACTGACCGACGCCCGGACGGAGGCGGCGAAGCGATTCGCCGACGCGGTCACCGCCGAACTCGCCTCGCTCGCCATGCCGCACGCACGCGTCACCTTCTCCGTCCGGCAGACCGAGGTGGACCGGCCGGAGACCGGCATCGAGGTCGCCGGCCGGGCCGTCGCGTACGGCCCGCACGGCGCCGACGACGTCGAGCTGCTGCTGGCCCCGCACCCCGGCGCCCAGCCCCGGCCCATCGCGAAGGGGGCGTCCGGGGGTGAGCTGTCCCGCGTCATGCTCGCCGTCGAGGTGGTCTTCGCGGGCTCCGACCCCGTGCCGACGTACCTCTTCGACGAGGTCGACGCCGGTGTCGGCGGAAAGGCCGCCGTCGAGGTCGGGCGCCGGCTGGCCAAGCTGGCCCGGACCGCGCAGGTCGTGGTCGTCACCCACCTCCCGCAGGTCGCGGCCTTCGCCGACCGCCATTTGGTGGTGGAGAAGACCCATGAGGGCTCGGTGACCCGAAGCGGCGTGCAGGCCATGGAGGGCGAGGACCGGGTGCGCGAACTCTCCCGCATGCTGGCGGGCCAGGAGGACTCCCAGCTGGCCCGCGCCCACGCCGAGGAACTCCTGGCGGCGGCGCGCGACACGGGGCGCTGAGCGGGCCTCTGACTGGCACTGACCGGGCTGTGACCGGGCCGGCGGCGGGCGGGTGGCGTCCGCTCGTGGGCGATGGTCCGGCCTGGTCTTGGTTACGGACGCCCTGGTCACTCATGTGAGTGAATCCGTGGATGCGTGGGCGAGGTAAGGCCGACAAATCACGCAATGCTGGTGCAGGGAGGGCGTAGGGGGCTGGCATCCTGGGCTCAGCACCGTGTCGTACGACTCTGCCCGACTCCGCCGACGTCGAATCAGGAGCTCCGCCCGCGTGAGCAGTACACCCGGCCCGTCGCACACGCGGCCGTCCCTGCACGCCGTACAGGTCCTGGGCAGCGGGAGCGCGGGCAGCGGCGCGCACGTGCGGTCGCTCGCGGCCGGGCTCGTGGCGCGCGGACTGCGGGTGACGGTGTGCGCCCCGCGCGGGACGGGGGAGGGGTACGCCTTCGCGGGCTCGGGCGCCTCGTTCGCCCCGCTGCCGACGTGCGCGGACGCGTCGGCGGTCGCCGGCATCCGGGCCGCCAGCCTCAGTGCCGACGTCGTGCACGCGCACGGACTGCGCTCGGGGGTGCTGGCGGCGCTGGCGCTGCGCGGCCGGCCCACCCCACTGGTCGTCACCTGGCACACGAAGGTGCGCGCGCAGGGCGCGCGGGCCCACGTCGTGCGGCTGATGGAGCGGCGCGCGGCCCGGGCGGCGGCCGTCCTGCTCGGCGCCTCCTCGGACCTCGTGGACCGGGCCCGGCGGCGCGGCGCGCGCGACGCCCGGCTGGCGCCGGTGGCGGTGCCCGCGCCGCGCCCCGCACCGCCGGAGGACGACCACCTGCGGCACAAGGCGCGCGCCGAACTCGGCGCGGTGGCCCGGCCCTTGCTGGTCGCCGTCGGCCGTCTGGAGCCGGGCCGGGGCTACGGCCCGCTCCTCGACGCCGCCCGGGCCTGGCGCGAGCTGGACCCCGAGCCGCTGCTGATCGTGGCGGGCGAGGGCCCCGAGCGGCCGTGGCTGCAGCACCGGATCGAGACCGAGGCCCTCCCGATCCGCCTGGTCGGCCGCCGCGACGACGTCCCCGAGCTGCTGGCGGCGGCCGACGTGGCGATCCTGCCGAGCCGTTGGGAGGCCCGCTCGCTCCTCGCCCAGGAGGCGCTCCACGCGGGCGTCCCGCTGGTCGCGACCTCGGTCGGCGGCGTCCCCGACCTGGTCGGCGACGCCGCCGAGCTCGTCCCCTACGGCGACCCGGACGCCCTGGCCACCGCCGTCACCCGCCTCCTCGACGACCCCGACCGCCGCACCGAACTCATCGCCGCGGGCCATGCCCAGGCGGCGAGCTGGCCCTCGGAGGACGACACGGTGGCCCACGTCCTGAGCATCTACGACGAGCTGAGCCAGCGGGGTGTCCGACGGCGGGCTTGAAAGAACAAGCCCGTCCGGCGATCGAGGACCGGGGCCCGGGGCGGAGCCCCGGTTACGGGTCACGTCACATGCCGCCGCGCCTGCAGGGCCAGGCTCAGGGCCAGGGACGTCTGCGGGTCCTCCAGGTCCGTGCCCAGCAGGCGGGCGATGCGGGCCAGCCGGTCGTAGAGGGTCTGGCGGTTGAGGTGGAGTTCGCGTGCGGTCTCCGCCTTGCGGCCCGCGTGGGCGAGGTAGGTCTCCAGCGTCGGCAGCAGCGGCGGGCGGGCGGCGCGGTCGTGCGCGAGGAGCGGGCCGATGACCCGCTCGACGAACGCCGACAGATCGCCGTGCGAGCGCAGCCGCCACAGCAGCAGGTCGACGTCCAGCCGCCGCACATCGTGCCAGGGCCGGTCCGGCAGTCCCTGCGCCGCCGTCGCCGCGTCCGCCGCGTGCCGCAGGGCCGCACCCGCCGTGGCCCAGCCGACCGCCGCGCCGACCACCACGACCGGCGGCCGGGAACCCGCCCGCTCCGGCCACGCCCGCTCCACCCCCGCCCGCAGCGCCGCCGCCACCCGCTCGGCGACCGCCACCCGGTCCGTCTCCTCGCGCAGCCCGACCAGCAGCGGCATCCGGCCCTCCGGCAGCCGCACGCCCAGCAGCACCGGCGCGCCCACCGCCGTCAGCTCCTCGCGCACCGCACGGGCCAGTGCCGCCCAGCTGTCCGCCGGCGCCGGACCCGCGTGCCGGGGCTGCGGCCGCAGCACCACCGGCAGCAGCGGCCCCGGGCCGGGCCTGAAGCCCAGCACCCGGGCCTGTGCGGGCGCGTCCGCCGGGTCCAGCCGCTCCTCGGCGAGGTCGGTCAGGAAGTCGCCGCGGCCCCGCGCCGCCAGCTCCTCCTCCTGGCGCTCCTGGAGCAGGACGACCGCCAGCAGCCCCGCCGTGCGGTCCGCGGCGATGCGGTGCACCGGCGCGAGCGGCGCGTTCACCGGCAGGACCGCCAGCCGCGCCCGAACCGCGTCGGGCCCCGGGCCGCTGCTGCCCGGGATGTCGGCGACCACGCTGCCCGCGAGGCCCCCGCCCGGGGCGGCCCCCGCCCGCAGCCCCTCCCAGACCTGGAGCGGATCGGCGGCGCCCGGCTGGGGCTCGGGCCCCGTCGCGTACAGCAGCCGGCCGTCCGGCGTCTCCAGGAAGACCGGGTTGCCCGCGAAGCCCGCGAACAGCCGGAGGATCTCGGGCACCCCGCCCCCGTCCAGCAGCACCCGCGTGCACTGCCGGTGCACCTCCTCGGCGCGGCGCAGCAGGGCGTAGTGCTCATTGACCAGCTCGGTGTGGATCTCCTCGGTCACCGCCACGAACGGCACCTCCCGGTGCAGCTGGACGAGCGGCAGACCGTAGGAGCGGGCCGTGTCGACCACCGCGGCGGGCAGCGTCGCGAAGCGCGCGCCCAGCTCCACCACCAGGGCCGCGATGTCCCGCTCCACCAGGCCGCGGACGAAGGCGCGCTGCTCGGCGGGGCGGGTGCCCACGCCCAGGCCGGTGGTCAGCAGCAGCTCGCCGCCCTTGAGCAGTGCGGCGATGTTCGGCGCCTCCCCGGCGTGCACCCAGCGCACCGGCCGGTCCAGCCGGTCGGCGGCGGCCACGACCTCGGGCAGCCCCCGGCGCAGCGCGGGCAGTTCGAGAGCCCGCGCCACGGTGATCGTCCCTTGCGGGCCTCGCGGTTCCATTCCCCGATCCTCGCAGGGAACCGCCCGTGGCCAGGACGGAAGGCGGCCGCGTCACCCCTCCCGGGGCGCCCCGGCCACGGCGGGCCGGAGCGCCGCCGCGACCGTACGCGTCCCGCCCGGCTCAGCCCCCGAACGCGCTCGACGCCGTCAGCCGCAGCGCCGTGTCGATCAGCGGCACGTGGCTGAAGGCCTGCGGGAAGTTGCCCACCTGCCGCTGCAGGCGCGGGTCCCATTCCTCCGCGAGCAGCCCCAGGTCGTTGCGGAGCGCCAGCAGCCGCTCGAAGAGCTGCCGGGCCTCGTCCACCCGGCCGATCATCGCGAGGTCGTCCGCGAGCCAGAAGGAGCAGGCCAGGAAGGCGCCCTCGTCACCCTCCAGACCGTCCACGCCCGCGTCCTCGCCGGCGGTGGGGTAGCGCAGGACGAAACCGTCCGGCGTCGACAGCTCGCGCTGGATGGCCTCGATGGTGCCGATGACGCGCTTGTCGTCGGGCGGCAGGAAACCCATCTGCGGGATCAGCAGCAGCGAGGCGTCCAGCTCCTTGGAGCCGTACGACTGGGTGAAGGTGTTGCGCTCCTTGTCGTACCCCTTCTCGCAGACGTCCCGGTGGATGTCGTCGCGCAGCTCGCGCCAGCGCTCCAGCGGGCCGTCCACGTCCCCGGACTCCAGGAGCTTGATGGTGCGGTCCACCGCGACCCAGGCCATCACCTTGGAGTGCACGAAGTGGCGGCGGGGGCCGCGCACCTCCCAGATGCCCTCGTCCGGCTCGTTCCAGTGATCCTCGAGATAGCCGATGAGGCGCAGCTGGAGGAGCGAGGCGTAGTCGTTGCGGGCGAGCCCGGTCATGTGCGCGAGGTGCAGCGCCTCGGTGACCTCGCCGTAGACGTCCAGCTGGAGCTGGCCCGCCGCGCCGTTGCCGATCCGGACCGGGCTGGAGTTCTCGTAGCCCGGCAGCCATGGCAGCTCGGCCTCGCCCAGCTCGCGCTCGCCCGCGATGCCGTACATGATCTGGAGGTTCTCCGGGTCGCCGGCGACCGCGCGCAGCAGCCACTCGCGCCAGGCCCGCGCCTCTTCGCGGTAGCCGGTGCGCAGCAGCGAGGAGAGGGTGATCGCGGCGTCCCGCAGCCAGGTGAAGCGGTAGTCCCAGTTCCGGCAGCCGCCGATGTCCTCGGGCAGCGAGGTGGTGGGCGCGGCGACGATGCCGCCCGTCGGGGCGTAGGTGAGCGCCTTGAGGGTGATCAGCGAGCGGACGACGGCGTCCCGGTAGGGGCCGTGGTACGTACAGTGCTCGACCCACTCCCGCCAGAACTCCTCCGTCGCCTCCAGCGACCCCTCCGGGTCGGGCAGCGCCGGTGCCTCGCGGTGCGAGGGCTGCCAGCTGATGGTGAAGGCGACCCGCTCGCCGGGGGAGACGGTGAAGTCGGAGTAGGTGGTGAGGTCCTTGCCGAAGGTCTCGGCCGAGGTGTCCAGCCACACCGAGTCGGGGCCCGCGACGGCCACCGTGCGGTCGCCGACCTTGTGGACCCACGGCACGACCCGGCCGTAGGAGAACCGCATCCGCAGCGAGGAGCGCATCGGCACCCGGCCGCTGACGCCTTCCACGATCCGGATCAGCTGGGGCGCGCCGTCACGCGGCGGCATGAAGTCGATCACCCGCACGGTGCCGCGCGGGGTGTCCCATTCGGATTCGAGCACGAGGGAGTCCCCCCGGTACCGGCGCCGGTCCGCGTGCGGTGGCGCCGCCCCCGAGGGGTGTGCGGGACCGATGCGCCAGAAGCCGTGCTCCTCGGTGCCCAGCAGCCCGGCGAACGTCGCGTGGGAATCAAAGCGGGGGAGGCACAGCCAGTCGGCCGTACCGTCCCGGCAGACAAGGGCGGCGGTCTGCATATCGCCGATGAGTGCGTAATCCTCGATACGCCCGGCCACGTCATCTCCAGTCGAACGGCCACGTGACCCCGAAGGGTCCTCTTGCGGTCAAGCGATCTTTGACGAGCTCTTGTTCCGGGGAGGGGCAGGGATGGTGCCGTGCCGGCCGGCTCGCTGCATGTGTCCGTGCAGGATACGACGCCCAGTTGGTGTGACGCGCGACAGTTGGTGGAGGAAACTGTGCCGAATGGGTGGCCCGTGAGGCCGCGTCGGACAGGCCGGCGGAGGTGTCCGGGAGGGCCCGGGAAGACGGCGGCCAGGTGCCGGTGAGGGGCCGGCGAGGTGCCGCCCGGGGGACACGAAGGAGGCACCCGCGAAGCCCGCGAGGGACCGTCGGGGGGCCGCCACGGCGCCGCCGGACGCGCCCGGGCCCGGGCGCTGATACCCTGGTACCCCGTGGACCGGTGGGCGCAAGACCCCCCAACCGCAGCGACGGCACCCCCGAAGAAATCCGGGTGATCGCCGATACGCACCTCACCTCGCGACCACGGGAGCCCCCCTTTGGCCATTGCCGCAAAGCCCACGACGACCAAGCACCTCTTCGTCACCGGGGGTGTCGCTTCCTCGCTCGGCAAGGGGCTGACCGCCTCCAGCCTGGGTGCGCTGCTCAAGGCGCGGGGTCTGCGGGTCACGATGCAGAAGCTCGACCCGTACCTGAACGTCGACCCCGGCACGATGAACCCGTTCCAGCACGGTGAGGTGTTCGTCACCAACGACGGCGCCGAGACCGACCTCGACATCGGCCACTACGAGCGCTTCCTCGACGTCGACCTCGACGGCTCCGCCAACGTCACCACCGGCCAGGTCTACTCCACCGTGATCGCCAAGGAGCGGCGCGGCGAGTACCTGGGCGACACCGTGCAGGTCATCCCGCACATCACCAACGAGATCAAGCACCGCATCCGCCGCATGGCGACCGACGACGTCGACGTCGTGATCACCGAGGTCGGCGGCACCGTCGGCGACATCGAGTCGCTGCCGTTCCTGGAGACGGTCCGCCAGGTCCGCCACGAGGTCGGCCGCGACAACGTCTTCGTCGTGCACATCTCGCTCCTGCCCTACATCGGCCCCTCGGGCGAGCTCAAGACCAAGCCGACCCAGCACTCGGTCGCCGCCCTGCGCAACATCGGCATCCAGCCCGACGCGATCGTGCTGCGCGCCGACCGCGAGGTGCCGACCGCGATCAAGCGCAAGATCTCGCTGATGTGCGACGTCGACGAGGACGCGGTGGTGGCCGCGATCGACGCCCCGTCGATCTACGACATCCCCAAGGTGCTGCACACCGAGGGCCTGGACGCCTACGTCGTGCGCAAGCTCGACCTGCCGTTCCGCGACGTGAACTGGACCCAGTGGGAGGACCTGCTGGACCGCGTCCACAACCCCGACCACGAGGTCACCGTCGCGCTCGTCGGCAAGTACATCGACCTGCCCGACGCCTACCTCTCGGTCACCGAGGCCATCCGCGCCGGCGGCTTCGCCAACCGCGCCAAGGTCAAGGTCAAGTGGGTCGCCTCGGACGACTGCAAGACGCCCGCGGGCGCCAAGAAGCAGCTCGCCGACGTCGACGCGATCTGCATCCCGGGCGGCTTCGGCGACCGCGGTGTGAACGGCAAGGTCGGCGCGATCACCTACGCCCGCGAGAACAAGGTCCCGCTGCTGGGCCTGTGCCTGGGTCTGCAGTGCGTCGTCATCGAGGCCGCGCGCAACCTCGCCGGCATCGAGGGCGCGAACTCCACCGAGTTCGACCCCGCCACCGCCAACCCGGTCATCTCCACCATGGCCGAGCAGATGGACATCGTCGCCGGTGAGGGCGACATGGGCGGCACCATGCGACTCGGCATGTACCCGGCGAAGCTCGCCGAGGGCTCCATCGTCCGTGAGGTCTACGACAACGAGCCGTACATCGAGGAGCGCCACCGTCACCGCTACGAGGTGAACAACTCCTACCGCGCCGAGCTGGAGAAGAAGGCCGGTCTGGTCTTCTCGGGCACCTCCCCGGACAACAAGCTCGTCGAGTACGTCGAGTACCCGCGTGAGACGCACCCCTACCTGGTCGCCACCCAGGCGCACCCGGAGCTGCGCTCCCGCCCGACCCGCCCGCACCCGCTCTTCGCGGGCCTGGTCAAGGCGGCCGTCGCCCGCCGGCAGTCCGCCCAGCAGGGCTGACCGCGGGCCGACCGGCAGTCGGCCTATACGGTTACCGGGGTGAGGATCTTCCAGGAGACCCTCACCCCGGTTTCTGTTTTTCGGAAGGACGCACATGGGCATCAAGGACAACGCCGAGGAGTGGCGGGTCACCGAGACGAAGACGCCGTTCGTCGGCAACAAGACCAGCGTGGTCACGGACGCGGTGGTGATGCCGGACGGCTCCACCGTCACGCGCGACTACCAGGTGCACCCCGGATCGGTCGCCGTCCTCGCCCTCGACGAGCAGGACCGGGTGCTGGTCCTCAAGCAGTACCGCCACCCGGTGCGCCAGCGGCTGTGGGAGATCCCGGCCGGACTGCTCGACATCCCCGGCGAGAACCCGCTGCGCGCGGCCCAGCGCGAGCTGTACGAGGAGGCGCACGTCAAGGCCGAGGACTGGCGGGTCCTCACCGACGTCTACACCACGCCGGGCGGCTGCGACGAGGCCGTACGGGTCTTCCTGGCCCGCGATCTGTCCGACGTGGAGGGCGAGCGGTTCGAGGTCTCCGAGGAGGAGGCCGACATGGAGCTGGCCCGGGTCCCGCTGGACGAGCTGGTGCGCGGCGTCCTCGCGGGTGACCTGCACAACAACTGCCTGGTCGTGGGCGTCCTCTCGCTCGCCGCGGCGCGGGCCGCGGGTGCCCTCGACGACCTCCGCCCGGCACAGGCGCCGTGGCCTGCCCGCCCGTTCGAGGTGTGACGACCGCGGGGGTCGCCCGCCCGCCACTCGAAGAGGATTCGGTCGGACGATCAGGCCAACCGAATAGGTGATCTTCGGTGAGGCGAATCGGGCTTCCCCCGAGGTGTGCTGGGCGGTGAACTAGGCTCGACGCGTTCCCGCCGCGGCCGCGACGGGCTCGTGCGTGCAGGTGGACGGGAGTGGGCCCCGTGGCGGAGCAGGCGGTGGAGACCGGAGGACTGGCGGCGGCTCCGCCCGAGCGGCGGCTGTCCGCCATGGGTACCGGGGTGAGAGACCGTCAGGTCCGCGGTACGGCGGGCCGGTTCGTCGGCCGGGGCCGTGAGCTCAAGGCGCTGCGCGCCGACATCGTCCGTGCCGGGCTCGACACGCTCTCCGGCCGCAAGACCCCGCGCAGCCGGGTGCTGCTCATCGCCGGACGGCCCGGCTCCGGACGCACGGCGCTGGCCGAGGAGCTGGTGAGACGGCTGGCCGGGGAGTACCCGGACGGGGTGGTGCGCGCCCGTCTCACGGGGGTCGACGGCGAGCCCGTCCCCACCGAGCGGACCGCCCGCGCCCTGCTCACCGCGCTCGGCGCGCCCGTACCGGCCGGCGCCGGGGAGGACGAGCTGACCGAGGCGCTGCGCGGCGCGCTCGACGGCCGCCGGGTGGTGCTGCTCTACGACGACGCGGCGGGCGCCGAGCAGGTGGACCCGCTGCTGCCGGACGAATCGGCGTGCCTGGTCGTCGCTGTCTCCCGGGGCCCGCTGACGGGCGTCCCCGATGTGCGGCCCTGCACCCTCGGCGGCCTCGACGTGGCCGCCGCCGTCGATCTCCTGGAGGGGTACGCGGGCCCCACCCGGATCACCTGCGACCCGGTGGCCGCGGCCTGTGTCGTGGAGGAGTGCGGCGGTCAGCCCGCGGCGCTGGTCCTCGTCGGCGGCTGGCTCGCGGCCCGGCCCAAGATGTCGGTCGTCGACGTGGCCAAGCGGCTGCGGGAACTGGCGCCCGCCGAGGGCCACGAAGGGGTCGGCGGCCGGCCCCTGGGGCGGGCCTTCCGGCTGGCCTACGAATCGCTGCCGCAAACCCCCGCCCGGCTCCTGCGGCTGCTCGCCCTGGCCCCCGCCGGGCTCGTCGACGCCCACACCACCTCCGCACTGGCGGGCTGTTCGGTCTCCGCCGCGCAGGCCGCGCTGGAGGAATTCACCGCCCAGGGCTTCCTGCGCGCCGAACCCGCCGAGGCACCGGCCGGCTCCGCCGGGGCACCGGCCGGGGCCGGCGCCCGGTCCTGCGAGCCCCCGGCACCGCAGTACCGGGTGCCCGGCTGCCTCGCCCCGATGCTGCGTGCCGCGCTGTACGAGCGGGAGCGCCCCGCCGAGGTGGAGCTGGCGCGGGCGCGGATGCTGGAGCGGACCGTACGCCAGCTGCACTCCTGCCGGGCCATCACCGAAACGGGGGACCTCGCCACCCGGAAGAGGATCGCCGAACTGCCGCGCCCGCTGCGCTTTCCCACTCGGCAGGCCGCCGAGGAGTGGCTGCTGGCGCGGCTGCCGGCGCTGCTGGCCGCGGCCCGGCTCGCGGTCGAGGACGGCCGGCTCGACACGCTCGCCCGGCGGCTGGTCTCCGCGCTGACCCGGGCGCTGACGGCCCATCTGGGAGCCGAGCGGGCGGCGCCGGAGCTGTACGGACTGCACCAACTGGTCCTCGACGTCGCGCAGCGCTGCGAGATGCCCCTGGAGAAGGGCGCGGCGCTGCTGAACCTCGGTGACCTCGACGCCCGGGCCGGCCGTACGACGGAGGCGCTGGACCGCTACCGGGAGGCGCTGCGGGCGGCGCGCGAGTCGGGCGACCCGTACGCCACCAGCCGGTCGCTGGAATCCATCGCCGCCGCGCACCAGGAGCTCGGCGACTGGCAGCGCGCCGCCGACTGGTACCGGCGCGGACTGGAGCTGCGGCTGACGCGGGGTGAACTCGCCGACGAGGCACGGCTCTACGGGCGGCTCGGCGCGGTGTACACCTACGCGGGCGAGTGGGGCGACGCGCTGCGCAGCTGGCGCGCGGCGGCGGCGGCGTGCCGCAGGCTGCGGGACCTGCCCGGCCACGCGCGGGCCCTGAGCGAGGCCGCCCGGGTGCAGGAGTACGCGGGCCGGCCGCAGGAGGCGCTGCGCACCTGTCTGGAGGCGGTGGAGTGCGCGCGGCAGGCGGGTGACATACGGCTGCAGGCGGCGGTCCGGCTGCGCCTGGCGGACACCCTGGAGCGCCTGGGCGACCGCCCGGCCGCCGATCTGCACCGTGCCGAGGCCGAGCGGCTGCTGGAGGCGGCTCCCGCCGGCTCCGGCGCCGCCGGGCCGGAAGCGGCCGGTGACCCGCCGCCCGGCGCGGCCGGGGCCCCGATAGCCGGGGGCGGTGGGATCGCCGGCCTCGCCGGGACCACGGATTCGAAGGCGGCCCGGAACCGGAGCCAGGACCGGACCCAGAACCGGAGCCAGGACCGGGCCCAGCACGGCAAGGGCCAGCAGGCCCCGAAGGGCAGCCTACGAAATCAGTAGTGGTTCGCGAAAAGATTGACCCTTTACAAGGCTAGACAGCGCGAGATCCTTCATTAGACTGGTCGGGCCGCGATCGACGCGGTCTGCTCTGGTATGCCCCGGCATATCCGGATTAGCCTGTCATTATCTGATTCAAGGACCGTGATCGACGTGAAGGTCGGCATCCCCCGCGAGGTCAAGAACAACGAGTTCCGCGTGGCCATCACGCCCGCCGGCGTGCATGAGCTGGTGCGTAACGGCCACCAGGTCTACGTGGAGAAGAACGCCGGTGTCGGCTCCTCCATCACCGACGCCGAGTACGTCGCCGCCGGGGCGAACATCCTGGAGACGGCCGACGAGGTGTGGGAGACCGCCGACCTGCTGCTGAAGGTCAAGGAGCCCATCGCCGAGGAGTACCACCGCCTCCGCAAGGAGCAGACGCTCTTCACCTACCTGCACCTCGCCGCCTCCCGCGAGTGCACGGACGCGCTGCTGGAGTCCGGCACCACCGCCATCGCGTACGAGACCGTGGAGACCGCGACCCGCGCGCTGCCGCTGCTCGCCCCCATGTCCGAGGTCGCGGGCCGGCTGGCCCCGCAGGTCGGCGCCTACCACCTGATGCGCTCGGCCGGCGGCCGCGGCGTGCTGCCGGGCGGCGTCCCGGGCACCTCGGCGGGCAAGGCCGTCGTCATCGGCGGTGGCGTCTCCGGCTGGAACGCCGCTCAGATCGCCATCGGCATGGGCTTCCACGTCACGCTGCTCGACCGTGACATCAACAAGCTCCGCGAGGCCGACAAGATCTTCGGCACGAAGATCCAGACGATCGTCTCCAACGCCTTCGAGCTGGAGAAGGCCGTCGTCGAGGCCGACCTCGTCATCGGCGCCGTCCTCATCCCGGGCGCCAAGGCCCCGAAGCTGGTCACCAACGAGCTCGTCGCCAAGATGAAGCCCGGAAGTGTCCTTGTCGACATTGCGATCGACCAGGGCGGCTGCTTCGAGGACTCCCGTCCCACCACCCACGCGGAGCCGACCTTCGAGGTCCACAACTCCGTCTTCTACTGCGTCGCCAACATGCCGGGCGCGGTGCCGCACACCTCCACCTACGCGCTGACCAACGCCACGCTGCCCTACATCGTGGAGCTGGCGAACCGCGGCTGGCAGGAGGCGCTGCGCCGGGACGCCGCTCTCGCCAAGGGTCTCAACACCCACGAGGGACAGGTCGTTTACGGCCCCGTCGCCGAGGCGCACGGTCTGCCGCAGGTCGAACTGAGCGCGCTTCTCGGCTGACTTCTCCGCTGAATCCCGGTGCGTCGTCAACGCGACACACCAAGAGCGCACACCCGGCCGGGCCTTGCTGAGCAAGGCCCGGCCGGGCTGTTTTCGCATCGGCGCGCCCGCCCGTGAAAGTTCCGGGTTATGGGCCGTACACCCTTGACAGAAGGCTGTTCGATTGCCGACACATCGCGCTGTCTCCGGCGGATTGTGTTGCTGCGAACCGCCGACACGCCATAGAGTCGCAGACCGTCGGCATGGTGCCACGCTGACCTATCTAGATGTTTCCTGGTCACCAAGGAGGTAGGACGACTTGTGAATGAGTCGACATTTGCTCCCGGGGGTGGTCACCCAGGAATGTCTGCGCAGGGCCAGAGTCCCGTGGGGCTCGAAGCTGTCGGCTCCGTCGCTGTCCACACCTTCGCAGCCCGCCACCACATCCAGAGCACGACGACGACAGCCCACCAGAGCATGGACGGCCATCACGTGAACGCCATGGCCGGCGACCGCGGCGGCAGAGACTCCGCCCCTCTCGCCGACTACGAGGACGTGCCCGAGGGGCACTTTTACGACCCCGACGCGGAGTACGAGCCCGATCCCGAATACGCGGCCACGCTCGCGCCCGACGCCGCCCGTCAACGTCGCGAGCGGATCGGCCCCACCGGACGGCCGCTGCCCTACTTCCCGATCCCGGGACCGCTGACCGACCACGGCCCCGCGAAGATCATCGCGATGTGCAACCAGAAGGGCGGGGTCGGCAAGACCACCTCGACCATCAACCTGGGCGCCGCGCTCGCGGAGTACGGACGCCGGGTGCTGCTCGTCGACTTCGACCCGCAGGGCGCCCTCTCCGTCGGCCTCGGCGTCAATCCGATGGAGCTGGACCTGACGGTCTACAACCTGCTCATGGAGCGGGGCATGCAGGCCGACGAGGTGCTGCTGAAGACGGCCGTGCCCAACATGGACCTGCTGCCCAGCAACATCGACCTGTCCGCGGCCGAGGTCCAGCTCGTCAGCGAGGTGGCCCGCGAGTCCACCCTGCAGCGGGCGCTCAAGCCGCTGATGGCCGACTACGACTACATCGTCATCGACTGCCAGCCCTCGCTCGGCCTGCTGACCGTCAACGCCCTGACGGCCGCTCACAAGGTGATCGTGCCCCTGGAGTGCGAATTCTTCGCGCTGCGCGGTGTGGCACTGCTCACCGAGACGATCGAGAAGGTCCAGGAGCGGCTCAACCCCGAGCTGGAGCTGGACGGCATCCTCGCCACGATGTACGACTCGCGGACCGTGCACAGCCGCGAGGTCCTCGCGCGCGTCGTCGAGGCGTTCGACGATCACGTCTACCACACCGTCATCGGCCGTACGGTGCGCTTCCCCGAGACCACGGTCGCGGGCGAGCCCATCACCACGTACGCGTCGAACTCCGTCGGTGCCGCCGCCTACCGTCAGCTCGCCAGGGAGGTGCTCGCCCGGTGTCACGCCGAGTGAGTCTGCCCGGCGCCGACGAACTGTTCCGCACCACCGGAGGGATGGGACTCCAGTCCTCCTCCCCCCGTCGGAAGGAGAGCGGCGAGGCGCCCCCGCGGGTCCCCGGCCAGGCCGCCGAATCCGACGCCGCGCCCGAGCAGGGCGCCCAGGCCCAGGGGGACGGACACGAGCGCGGCGGCCGCGGCGGAGCCGGTACCGACCGGGAGCAGCCCGACGGGCGGCGCTCCGCCGCCGCGGACCGGGACCGCCCCACGGGCGCCCGGCCGGCGGCCGCACAGAGCGAGCCCGCCGCCTCC
This sequence comes from Streptomyces syringium, assembly GCF_017876625.1. Taxonomy (NCBI): domain Bacteria; kingdom Bacillati; phylum Actinomycetota; class Actinomycetes; order Kitasatosporales; family Streptomycetaceae; genus Streptomyces; species Streptomyces syringium. Next base: position 1,778,821 of record NZ_JAGIOH010000001.1, on the reverse strand, counting down.
GCCCAGGGCCGACGCCGGGGCCGGGGAGCGGGCCGCCGGCCCAGTGGCCGCGAGCGGCACGACGAGAAGATCACGGTCTATGTCTCCGCCGAGGAGCTGATGGACCTCGAACACGCCCGGCTGGTGCTGCGCGGCGAGCACGGACTCGCCGTCGACCGCGGCCGGATCGTGCGGGAGGCCGTCGCCGTCGTCCTCGCCGACCTGGAGTCGCGCGGCGACGCGAGCATTCTCGTACGGCGGCTGCGCGGGCGCTGAGCGGGCGTGCCCCGATAGCCTGGCCTGCCGCCCCGCACGGGACGGCCCGTACCGGCTCCGGGGGTTCCCGTACCCACGCGTCGTGCCGGGCTCCCGTACCCGGTCCGTCAGGGCCGCCCTCCCCAGCACCATGGACCCCGATCGATGCCGACACACCCGCCCGCCCGCCGAGCCCTCGGCCACGGCGCGGCCCGGCCGCCGCAGGAACCCGGCCAGGCGCCACCACCGGCCGCCGCGGGCGAGGACGGCACAGCCCCCGCCGACGCCCGGTTCACCGTCCGGCTCGACAACTTCGAGGGCCCGTTCGACCTGCTGCTCCAGCTGATCGCCAAACACAAGCTGGACGTCACCGAGGTCGCCCTGTCGAAGGTCACCGACGAGTTCATGGCACACCTGCGGGCCATGGGCCCGGACTGGGACCTGGACCAGACCACCGAGTTCCTCGTCGTCGCGGCGACGCTCCTGGACCTCAAGGCCGCACGGCTGCTGCCCGTCGCCCAGGTCGAGGACGAGGCGGACCTCGCGCTGCTGGAGGCCCGGGACCTGCTGTTCGCCCGGCTCCTGCAGTACCGGGCGTACAAGCGCATCGCGGAGATCTTCAGCGGCCGGCTGGCGGCGGAGTCCCGCCGCCACCCCCGCACCGTCGGCCTGGAGAAACACCACGCCGAGCTGCTCCCCGAGGTCGTCCTCGGCATCGGCGCGCACGGCCTCGCCGAGCTCGCCGCGAACGCGATGCGGCCCAGACCGCGGCCCGAGGTGTACGTCGACCACATCCACGCGCCGCTGGTCAGCGTCCGCGAGCAGGCGGAGGTCGTCGTGGCCCGGCTGCGGGACGCGGGCGAGGCGAGCTTCGGACAGCTCACCGCGGACGCCCCGGACACCCTGACGGTCGTGGCGCGCTTCCTGGCGCTGCTGGAGCTCTACCGCGAGCGGGTGGTCGTCCTGGACCAGGAACAGGCGCTGGGCGCGCTGACGGTCCGCTGGACGGGCGCGGCGGACGCCCGGCCGGTGGTGACGGACGAGTTCGACCGCGAGCCGGGCGAGGACCACGGACACGGCCCGCAGGAGGAGACGGCATGAGCGACGAGGCACACGGACACGAGAACCCGCCCGCGGGACTGCGGACGGTCGCGGACCTGCCCCTGGGCCCCGCCCTGGAGGCGGTCCTCATGGTCGTCGACGAGCCGGCCACCGAGGAGCACCTCGCCAGGATCCTGGAGCGGCCCCGCCGCGAGGTCGCGCAGGCGCTGCGGGAGCTGTCCGAGGAGTACACCGCGCAGGGACGCGGCTTCGATCTGCGGATGGTGGCCGGAGGCTGGCGCTTCTTCACCCGTCCCGCGTACGCCGACGCCGTCGAGTGCTTCGTCCTCGACGGCCAGCAGGCCCGGCTGACGCAGGCCGCGCTGGAGACCCTGGCCGTGGTCGCGTACCGTCAACCGGTCAGCCGATCGAGGGTCTCCGCCGTTCGTGGAGTGAACTGCGACGGCGTGATGCGCACCCTCCTCCAGCGGGGTCTGGTGGAGGAGACGGGGACGGAACCCGAAACAGGTGCGATCCTGTACAGGACGACGAATTACTTTCTGGAGCGAATGGGCCTGCGTGGCCTGGACGAGCTCCCGGAGCTAGCGCCCTTCCTCCCCGAGGCGGAAGCGATCGAGGGCGACACTCAGGAAGGTGTGCCGTCGTTCGATCCGGACGCACCGGACACCGACGCAGACGACAAGACGGAACTTTGATGCGAAGCAGCGGCAGGAACAGCGGAAGCGGCAACCGGGACGACCGGGGCGCACGAGGCGGGTCCCCCCGGCCGGCGTCCGGGGGCGGACGCTCCGGTGGCGGGCGTCCCGAGGGCGGTCGCTCCGGCGGCGGTCGCCCCGAGGGTGGTCGCTCCGGCGGCGGCTACGGCGGTGGCGGTCGTTCCGGCGGCGGTCGCCCCGAGGGTGGCCGCTCGGGCGGCGGCTACGGCGGCGGTCGCCCCGACGGCGGGCGTTCCGAGGGCGGGCGTTTCGACGGCGGCCGCTCCGGGGGCCAGCGGGACGACAGGCCGCAGGAGCGTCCGCGCCGTCCCCGCCCGGAGGAGCGCCGCTACGACGTGGGCCCCGACGCCGAGCGCACCCGCGGCGGCGCCACCAGCGGCCGCACCAGCGGTCCCACCAGCAGCGGCCGGGGCGCGGCGGCCCGCGGCGGCGCCAAGGGCGGCCCCCGCCGGAGCTCCACCGCCGGTGCCGGCGGCCGGACCAGCGGGCCCGCCCGCGGTCACTCCGTCCCGGCCCGCCCGCGCGAGCTCGACGCCAAGATCGAGGAGCGCAACCGGGAGCGGCACAACAAGCCGCAGGTCAAGACCCCCAAGACGTTCCCCGGTGCCGAGCAGGAGGGTGAGCGTCTGCAGAAGGTGCTCGCCCGTGCCGGCATGGGCTCGCGGCGCGCCTGCGAGGAGCTCATCGAGCAGTCCCGCGTCGAGGTCAACGGCGAGATCGTGATCGAGCAGGGCCTGCGCGTGGACCCGGAGAAGGACGAGATCAAGGTCGACGGCCTGACGGTCGCCACCCAGTCCTACCTCTTCTTCGCGCTCAACAAGCCGGCCGGTGTCGTCTCCACCATGGAGGACCCCGACGGCCGCCAGTGCCTCGGCGACTACGTCACCAACCGCGAGACCCGGCTCTTCCACGTCGGCCGTCTCGACACGGAGACCGAGGGCATCATCCTGCTCACCAACCACGGTGAGCTGGCCCACCGCCTCACCCACCCGAAGTACGGCGTCCAGAAGACCTACCTCGCCGCCATCACCGGCCCGCTGCCGCGTGACATCGGCAAGCAGCTCAAGAGCGGCATCCAGCTGGAGGACGGCTGGGCCCGCGCCGACAACTTCCGGGTGATCCAGCAGACCGGCAAGAACTACCTGGTCGAGGTCACCCTCCACGAGGGCCGCAAGCACATCGTGCGCCGCATGCTCGCCGAGGCGGGCTTCCCGGTCGAGAAGCTGGTCCGCACCAGCTTCGGCCCGATCCCGCTCGGCGACCAGAAGTCGGGCTGGCTGCGCCGGCTGACCAACACCGAGGTCGGCATGCTCATGCGCGAGGTCGACCTCTAGGTCGGGCCCTGTGCGGTGTCCTCAATCGCCGGACGGGCTGCACATGCAGCCCGTCCGGCGATTGAGGACGAAACGGCGGGTCAGCCGCCAGCAGGATCAGTCGGCCGGACCACAGGCCCCGGCCGAGGCACGGCGCACGCGAAAGAGGAAGTCCTCGACGCGGGCGCGGTCCGGCTCGGGCGGCAGCGGGGTCCGCTCCGCCGCCGCGTCGGTCTCGGCGCGCAGCCGGTCCATCCACGCCGCGACCTCCGGCCACCCCACCTCCCCCCGTTTGACGGCCAGCAGCCGCTCGCGATCCTCGCCCACATCGAGGGTCAGCACGCCCGTACGCAGCACATCGCGCCCGCTCGTCAACAGCCTGAGCAGATGCATGGCGTGCTTCCAGCGGGGTGTGCCATGGGTGCGCAGATCGGCTTCGAGCTTGCGGCGCTGGGCGGTGGCGTAGCCGGTGAAGGACTGGTGGGCCCGGCGGGAGAGGAACGCCTCCCGCAGCGACAGCAGCTCGCGGCCGGTGTCGTCGATGTGCTCGACGAGCGGCGAGTGCAGGCACTCCAGAACGTTGGGGTTGGCGCGCAGCGCCAGCTCGCAGAACCGCTCCAGCTCCCAGGAGAACTGCTCCTCGGCCGGGCCGTCGACGTGCGTCGGCGGCTTGTCGAAGCGCCAGAAGAGCGGCGCCGGCGCGGCGTACACCCCCCGCCGGTCGGTGTCACTGGCCGCCGTCGCCAGCCCGAAGGCGCGCGAACCCATCACACAGGCGTAGATCGTGTGCCGGGCGACGAGCCCGTGCCCTTCGGAGACGGAGGGGTCGACGGTGGCCGTGGCTTCGGGGGAGTGGCGCATGGCCGCGATTGTTCCCCGGCCCCGCCCGACGTGTCACCGCGATTTCGGCACCGCGAGGCCGCCGGTCCACGACCACACCCCACGGACTACGACCACACCTCCAGGCCCAGCGCCGTGCCCTCCTCGTCGCGCCGGACCTCCATCATCCCCTCGACCGCGTCGCGGCTGATCCGGCCGTAGACATGCGGGAAGAGCGTCTGCGCCGGCACGCCGGGCGGCGGCGCCGGGTCCGCCGCCTCCCAGCGGACCATGACGTCCAGCTTGTGCTCGTCGATCAGCAGCACCATCAGCGGGCCGGTGGTCTCGCGGTAGAAGGCGGACGCCACGGCGAGCGTGGTCTCCTCGTCCGGGGAACAGTGCACGAAACCGTCGGTCGCCAGTGACGCGGGGGAGTACGGACGGTCGGGCACGGCCAGCCAGTCGTCCAGGGGCACCAAGTGGAAGATCATGGACACGTTCTACCCGACGCGGGCGCGGCCGTCCCGGAGGGCGGTCGCCGGGAACGGGCCGCCGTACGGCTGGCTAGGGTGGACGGACACGCATGATCCACGTACGACCCACGCGAACGCACACCACCGCGGCCGCCCTCCGCAAGGACATCGCCCAGTGAGAACCGCCCTCGTCATCGGCACCGGACTGATCGGCACCTCCGCAGCGCTCGCTCTCGCGGGCCGCGGGGTCCAGGTGCACCTCATGGACCACGACCCCGCCCAGGCCCGGACGGCCGCCGCCCTCGGCGCCGGCACGGACGAGGCGCCCGAGGGGGCCGTCGACCTCGTCATCGTGGCCGTACCGCCCGCGTACGTCGCGAACACCCTCGCCGAGGCGATCCGGGGCGGCCTCGCCCGCGGCTACCTCGACGTCGCCAGCGTCAAGGGCGGCCCGCGCCGCGAGCTCGAGGCGCTCGGCTGCGACCTCACCGGCTACCTCGGCACGCACCCGATGGCCGGCCGGGAGCGCTCCGGCCCGCTGGCGGCCACCGCCGATCTCTTCGAGGGCCGCCCCTGGGTGCTCACCCCCACCCGGGACACCGACACCGAGGTCCTCAACCTGGCCCTCGAACTCGTCGCGCTGTGCCGCGCGGTCCCCGTCGTCATGGACGCCGACGCCCACGACCGGGCCGTCGCGCTCGTCTCGCACACCCCGCAGCTGCTCTCCAGCATGGTCGCGGCCCGGCTTCGGGACGCGGACGAGACGGCCGTGCGGCTGTGCGGGCAGGGCATCCGCGATGTGACCCGGATCGCGGCCTCCGACCCCCGGATGTGGATCGACATCCTCTCCGCCAACCCCGGCCCGGTCGCGGACGTCCTCGCGGCCGTCGCCGGTGACCTCGACGAGACGGTGCGGGCCCTGCGCGCCCTGCAGTCCGCCGAGGAGGACAAGCGCGACGAGGGCGCTGCCGGCATCGAGGACGTCCTGCGGCGCGGCAACGCCGGCCGCTCCCGGGTCCCCGGCAAGCACGGCGCGGCCCCGGCCGCGTACGAGACGGTGACGGTGCTCATCGGCGACCAGCCCGGCGAGCTGGCCCGGATCTTCGCGGACGCGGGCCGGGAGGGCGTCAACATCGAGGACGTCCGGATCGAGCACGCCACCGGCCAGCAGGCGGGTCTGATCCAGCTGATGGTCGAGCCGAGCATGGCTCCGGGCCTCACGGCGGCGCTGCGCGAGCGGGGCTGGTCGATCCGGCAGTAGGGCGGGCAGTCCCCTGTCGGCAGGACGTCGGCGGGGGCCCCTGTCGCGGGCCGGGGACCATCGGCTGCGCCGGGCGGTCCGGGGAGCCAGTAACCTTGAGCGGAGGCTCTCTCGGGCCCGTACCGCAAAAATTTTCCCGCCCTGTGCTTGAGGAAGGTGTCTGACACCGTGGAAACCGCCGCCCGGACCGCACCGGCAGCAGTGATTGTCGGCATCGACGGCCCCTCCGGCACGGGCAAGTCCAGCACCTCCAAGGCCGTGGCCGCCAAGCTCGGGCTGCGCTACCTGGACACCGGCGCCCAGTACCGGGCGATCACCTGGTGGATGCTGAACAACGGCATCGACGTGAACGACGCCGAGGCCGTCGCGGACGCCGCCGGCAAGCCCGAGATCGTCTCGGGCACCGACCCCTCGGCGCCGACCATCACGGTCGACGGGGCCGACGCGGCCGCGCCCATCCGCACCCAGGCGGTCACCGCCGCGGTCAGCGCCGTCAGCGCGGTGCCCGAGGTGCGGACCCGGCTGACCGAGCTGCAGCGCGCGATCGCCGCCGAGGCGCCGCACGGCATCGTGGTCGAGGGCCGTGACGTCGGCACGACCGTCCTGCCGGACGCCGACCTCAAGATCTTCCTCACCGCCTCCGCCGAGGCCCGTGCCGCCCGTCGCAGCGGCGAGCTGAAGGGCAAGGAGGCCACCGACCTGGCCGCCACCCAGGCCGCCCTGATCAAGCGGGACGCCGCCGACTCGGGTCGCAAGACCTCGCCGCTGGCGAAGGCGGCCGACGCCGTCGAGGTGGACACCACCGAGCTGACGCTCGACCAGGTCATCGAGTGCGTCGTCACGCTTGTCGAGGAGAAGCGGGCGGTCGCGTGACAGGTTCGGTGACGGGCTCCGAGCCCGGTGCCGCCGTCGGCCGGCGGATCGGTATCGGGCTCATGTACGGGCTGTGGAAGCCGCGTGTGCTGGGTGCCTGGCGGGTGCCCGCCGCGGGGCCCGTCGTGCTGGCCGTCAACCACTCCCACAACATCGACGGCCCGATGGTGATGGGCACCGCGCCCCGGCCGGTGCACTTCCTGATCAAGCGGGAGGCGTTCGTCGGCCCGCTGGACCCGTTCCTGCGGGGGATCGGCCAGCTGAAGGTCGACCGGACGACGGCCGACCGGGCCGCCGTCATCGACGCGCTGGGCGTGCTGGAGCGCGGCGGTGTGCTGGGGATCTTCCCCGAGGGCACCCGGGGCGAGGGCGACTTCGCGTCGCTGCGCGCCGGGCTCGCCTATTTCGCGGTGCGCTCCGGCGCACCGATCGTGCCGGTCGCGGTGCTGGGCAGCGCCGAGCGGCGCGGCCGGGCGATACCGGGGCTGCCGCCGCTGCGCAGCCGCGTCGACGTGGTCTTCGGTGACCCCTTCGAGGCGGGCGACGGCAGCGGCAGGCGCACCCGGGCGGCGCTGGACGCGGCGACGGTCCGCATCCAGGGGCGGCTCGCCGCACACCTGGCGGACGCCAAGCGGCTGACCGGCCGCAGCAACGACGAGACTTGAGTAGCGGGACCGCACACGGTACTGCCGATGACGAAGAACGAGGAACGGACTTCATGAACGACCAGATCCACTCCGGCGACGAGCACGGTGAGCTTGGCGACGCCGAGTACGCGGAGTTCATGGAGCTCGCGGCGCAGGAAGGCTTCGACCCGGAGGACATCGAGGGCGAGCTCGCCGCCGCCGGGCACGGGCCGCTGCCCCGGCTCGCCGTGGTCGGCCGCCCCAACGTCGGCAAGTCGACGCTGGTGAACCGCATCATCGGCCGCCGCGAGGCCGTCGTCCAGGACAAGCCCGGTGTCACCCGTGACCGGGTGACGTACGAGGCCGAGTGGGCCGGCCGCCGCTTCAAGGTCGTCGACACCGGCGGCTGGGAGCAGGACGTGCTGGGCCTCGACGCCTCCGTCGCCGCCCAGGCCGAGTTCGCCATCGAGGCCGCCGACGCGGTCGTCTTCGTGGTGGACGCCACGGTCGGCGCGACCGACACCGACGAGGCCGTCGTGAAGCTGCTGCGCCGGGCCGGCAAGCCCGTCGTGCTCTGCGCCAACAAGGTCGACGGCCCGTCCGCCGAGGCCGACGCCGCGATGCTGTGGTCGCTGGGCCTCGGCGAGCCGCACCCGGTCTCCGCCCTGCACGGCCGCGGTACCGGTGACATGCTGGACGCCGTCCTCGAGGCGCTGCCCGAGGCCCCGGCCCAGACCTTCGGTGCCACGGTCGGCGGCCCGCGCCGGATCGCCCTGATCGGCCGCCCGAACGTCGGCAAGTCCTCGCTGCTGAACAAGGTGGCGGGCGAGGAGCGCGTCGTCGTCAACGAGCTGGCCGGCACCACCCGCGACCCGGTCGACGAGCTGATCGAGCTGGGCGGCGTGACCTGGAAGTTCGTGGACACCGCCGGCATCCGCCGCCGCGTCCACCTCCAGGAGGGCGCGGACTACTACGCCTCGCTGCGTACCGCGGCCGCCGTGGAGAAGGCCGAGGTCGCGGTCATCCTGATCGACGCGAGCGAGTCCATCAGCGTCCAGGACCAGCGGATCATCACGATGGCCGTCGACGCCGGCCGGGCGATGGTCGTGGCGTTCAACAAGTGGGACACGCTGGACGAGGAGCGCCGCTACTACCTCGAGCGCGAGATCGAGACCGAGCTCGCTCAGATCCAGTGGGCCCCGCGGGTCAATGTCTCGGCGATGACCGGCCGCCACATGGAGAAGCTCGTCCCGGCGATCGAGACCGCCCTGGCCGGGTGGGAGACGCGCATCCCGACCGGGCGGCTCAACGCCTTCCTCGGTGAGATCGTCGCCTCGCACCCGCACCCGATCCGTGGCGGCAAGCAGCCCCGCATCCTGTTCGGCACCCAGGCGGGCACCCGCCCGCCGCGGTTCGTGCTCTTCGCCTCCGGCTTCCTGGAGGCCGGCTACCGCCGCTTCATCGAGCGCCGTCTGCGCGAGGAGTTCGGCTTCGAGGGCACCCCGATCCACATCTCGGTGCGGGTGCGGGAGAAGCGCGGTCGTAACAAGTAACACGGCCGGTCGGACCCGGCCGGGACCGACGGTGAAGCGGTTCCGGACGGGCGGGCGAGCGGCCGTGCGAAGCGACCGGGACGCGCGGCTTCGGCTAGAAGCCGCGCATCCGGTTGTCACGTGGAGCGGGCGGCAGCGCGGCGGGCACCGGCCCGCCGCGCTGCCGCCCGTAGTACGAGTCCCAGGAGCCGGGGTAGCCGGACTGCCCCGAGTACGACGACTGCCCGGACTGGCCCGGGGAGTTCTGCCCGCCGTACGCCCGGTGCTGGGCGCCGAAGCCCTTGAACCCCAGGTCCTCCTCGCCCGAGCGGTCGCCCGGGAGGGCCCGGAACGACCTGCGGTACTCGGAGTAGAGCGCGTCGTAGATCGGCGTGACCGAGACGGCGAGGGCGTCGGGGGTGGCGTCGCGGGGTGGCCGCATACCGGGGATGTGGTTGTACGAGGTCCTGGATGCGGGATCGTATGTGTACACATCAGTGCCAACGACCCCGTGGCCCGTCGGATGCGGGCCTGACTGCGAATGGCCCGCCGGTACATGGCGGGCGGGGTGCATTCCGCTGATCATGTGCCCGCGAGGGGCATCGCGGCCGCGACCAGCTGACCGCGCGCCGCGGCCCGGTCGAGCGCCTCGCGCAGCAGGTCCTCGCGCGGCTGCTGGCCGATCGTCCCGACCGGGGCCGCGAAGACCAGCACCCGCTGCGTCTTGTTCACGGCGGACCGCCACTCGGCGGCGACCTGCATCGCCTGGTGCGCCTGCCACCAGGCGGTGGGGGTGCCGCCGCCGGTGCCCGGCTGGAGGATCGCGTGCAGCTGGCCCATGGCCAGCAGCACCGACCAGCCCGGGGTGGGCGCCGGGACCTGGTCGACGGCGGCGACCGGTGCGAAGCCCTGCTCGATGAGCAGCGGCAGGAAGACGTCGACCGGTCCGTCGGTGCCGGGGCGGGCGATGGGGCCGAGCGGCTCGACGACGAGCGCCGGCTGCAGCTCGCCGCCGATCAGGAGCAGTCCGCTGGTCACCCCCAGCTCGGCCTGGAGGGGGCTGTCGGGGGCGATCGGGGCCGGGGCACTCTGCTCGCTCGCGGCCGTGATGGACCGCACCGCTCCCTGGAGCTGCTCCTCGGAGACGGGAACGACCTGCGAGGGGATGCAGGCGGCGTGGGCGAAGGCCAGCACGGCCGTCTCCTCGCCGACGAAGAGCACGGTGCTGGTGCGCTCCCGCTCGGTGTGGCCGGGGGTGCGGCAGGACGTGCAGTCGTAGCTGCCCGGGGCACTGTCACCGCCGAGCAGTCGGGCGGCTTCTTCGTCACCGATCTCGGCACGTACGTCGTCGCTGACGTCGAGCATGCGCGGCACGGGGGGCTCCTCGAACTGTGGGTCGTCACGCGCCGGGCGGTTCCCGGCTCGTAACGAGACAACGGGCGATGCCGGGCGGGGGTCACGCCCGGGCCGGGCCCCGTGACGGCTTTCGGGGAAGATCACCAAAAGTTCCCCGGTTCCGCTACCGATTCCTCATCGGTTCGAGAACGAGTTGGTGATCAGGGCCAACCGTGAAGCCCTCACCACGGTCTAACCTCTCAGTAGGCGGGCTGCTTGGTAACGTCCGCGGCAAACGGCTGCATACGGGGACGAATGCACATCTCATTCCTGATTCACAACGCGTACGGAATCGGTGGCACGATCCGCACCACGTACAACCTCGCGAGCACGCTCGCCGAGCAGCACGACGTGGAGATCGTCTCCGTCTTCCGCCATCGCGAGGAGCCCGTCTTCGCCCCCGGCGCGAAGGTGCGGCTGCGCCACCTGGTGGATCTGCGCAAGGGCAGTCCGGGCTACGAGGGCGACGACCCCGAGCAGGAGCGCCCCGCTTCCGTCTTCCCCGCCACCGAGGGCCGCTACAAGCAGTACAGCGCGCTCACCGACCGGCGGATCGCGGAGCACCTGGGGAGCCTGGACTGCGACGTCATAGTGGGCACCCGCCCCGGGCTCAACGTGCACATCGCGCAGCAGGCGCGGCGCGGTCCGGTCCGCGTCGGCCAGGAGCACCTGACGCTGAGCACCCACACCCCCCAGCTCAAGCTGACCCTGCGCACGCACTACCCGAGGCTCGACGCGGTCACCACCGTCACCGAGGCCGACGCCGCGACCTACCGCAAGCTGATGCGGCTGCCCGGTGTGCGCGTCGAGGCGGTGCCCAACAGCATCCCCGCCCCGGCCCTCGCCCCCGCGGACGGCAGCGCCAAGTGGGTGGTCGCCGCGGGCCGGCTCGCCCCCGCCAAGCGCTACGACGTGCTGATCCGCGCCTTCGAGAAGGTCGTCGCCGAGCGTCCCGACTGGCGGCTGCGGATCTACGGCGCCGGAGCGGAGCGCGCGAAGCTGCGCGCGCAGATCGACAAGCGCGGCCTGTACAACCACGTCTTCCTCATGGGCCCCGCCAACCCCCTGGACCCCGAGTGGGTCAAGGGCTCCATCGGCGCGGTGACCTCCAGCCTCGAATCGTTCGGCATGACCATCGTCGAGGCGATGCGCTGCGGTCTGCCCGTCGTCTCCACCGACTGCCCGCACGGGCCCGGCGAGATCATCAATGACGGGGTGGACGGTCTGCTGGTGCCCACGGGCAAGGTCGACAAGATCGCCGCCGGGCTGCTGAAGCTGATCAACGACGACGAGCTGCGGCAGCGGATGGGCCGAGAGGCGCTCTCGAGCTCGGCCCGCTTCGACCCGGCCCATGTCGCCGGGCGCTACGAAGAGCTCTTCTCCGACCTGGCCGGGCGCGGCGGCCTGCGCGGCTCGCTGCACCGCACCCGGGGCGCCCTGCTCAGCAGCGCGTTCCAGGCCAAGGACGCCAGTAGGTCCGCCCTGCGAAAGGTGCGTGCCTGATGATGCCTTCCGACCGGCCCGCCGACTCGTCCGACGCGGCCCGTTCCGGGCAGCCCCACCCGACCGACACTCCCGAGGAGCCCACCACCGTGTCTGCCCCTCCCCTGGCCTTCGGCATGGGCAACCCCACCGCCGACTGCATCGCGGACTCCGCGGGCGGACTGACCTTCGACCTCGACGCCCCCGAGCACTCCGGCACCGCGGACCACTGGTCCGCCGCGCTCGTCCTGCGCCGCCGGGCCGGCGCGGCCGACGAGGGCGAAGAGGCCGAAGAGATCCGCCTGCCGCTGACGCCCAACGGCGACGGCCGGCTGCGCGCGGTGCTGCCCAGCACCGTCGCGCTGCCCGAGGGCCGCTGGGACGTCCACGTCGCCCAGGGCGACGAGGAGCCGGTGCGGCTCGTGCCCGGTCTGCTCGATCTGCGTTCGCTGGTCGACCGCAGACCCGGTCCCAGCACCTCGCCGCTCGCCGTCCGCATCCCGTACGCGACGAAGCACGGCAACCTCTCGCTGCGCAGCTGGCTGCGCGGCCCCCACGCCGAGGCCGGGGACCTCCTCCTCGACGACGACGCCCTGACCGTCCACGGGGTCCTCTACCGGGTCGAGGACCCCGAGGCATGGCTCGCCGACGCGGTCGTGGAGGCACGCTGCCGCCGCGACGCCGACCTGGTGGCCACCGTCCCGCTCACCGCCGACGGCGCGGACTTCACCTTCACCCTGCCCTACGCGGAGCTGTCCGACGAGTGGCGGGGCGGCCTGGACGTCTGGGATCTGACGCTGCGACGCCCGGAGGCCGCGGACGACAAGGACCCGGTCCGGATCGCCCGCATCCTGGACGATGTCGTCGACAAGCAGCAGATTTTCGCTTATCCGCCGCGTGCGATCGACACCCCCTACGCGGCTGCCCAGGCCGGCCCGTATTACACCGCCGACAACGACCTTTCGGTCCGGATCGACGAGAGGCCCCCGGCCGCCCGGTAGCCGTGCGGGCAGACCACCCGGAAGACCCCGCGGTCTTCGGCCGTGCGGTCAGCCGTCGAGGACAGTGGTTGTCCTCGACGGCTGGCAGACTCGGTCGCATGTTGGAGACCTCGGCACGACTGCTGCGCCTGCTGTCCCTCTTGCAGGCTCACCGCGAATGGTCCGGCCCGGACCTCGCCGAGCGGCTCGGGGTGACGCCCCGCACGGTGCGGCGGGACGTCGACCGGCTGCGCGGGCTGGGCTACCCGGTGTACTCCGCGCCCGGCACGGCCGGCGGCTACCAGCTGGGCCCCGGCGCCCAGCTGCCGCCGCTGCTGCTGGACGACGAGGAGGCCGTGGCCGTCGCGGTCGGGCTGCGGACGGCGGCGAGCGGTGGCGTCCAGGGCATCGAGGAGACGTCCGTACGGGCGCTCGCCAAGCTGGAGCAGGTCCTCCCCGAGCGGCTGCGGCGCCGGGTGAGCGCCCTGAACGCCTTCACCGTGCCGATGACCGCCGCCCCCGGCCGGCCCACCGTCGACGCCGAGGTCCTCACCGAACTCGCCCACGCCTGCCGGGACAGCCGCCGGCTGCGCTTCGACTACCGCGACCACGAGGGCGGCGCCACCCGGCGGACCGTGGAGCCGCACCGGCTGGTGTGGGCCCAGCGCCGCTGGTACCTCGTCGCGTGGGACACCGGCCGCGCGGACTGGCGGACCTTCCGCGCCGACCGCATCACCCCTACCCCGCCGCACGGACCGCGCTGTGCTCCCCGGCAGCCGCCCGCCGAGGACCTGGCCGCGTACGTCTCCCGGGGCGTCTCCACCGATGTCTACGCCGAGCAGGCCACCGTGCTGCTGCGGGTGCCCCTGGAGGAGGCGGCGCAGCGCGTCTCGCCCGTGGCCGGGGTGCTGGAGGCGGTCGACGAGCACAGCTGTCTGCTGCGCACGGGGGCGCACACCCTCGATGTGATGGTCATTCACATCGTGCTCATGGGGTTCGACTTCGAGGTGCGCGAACCGGCGGCGCTCAACGACCGGATACGGGAGGTCAGGGACCGGCTCGGTCGGGCTCTACCGGAGGTGAGGGCTCCTCGAGCTGAGCCACCTCCGGATGGTGCAGATCGAAGGCCGGCGACTCGGAGCGGATCCGGGGCAGCGTGAGGAAGTTGTGCCGGGGCGGCGGGCAGGACGTCGCCCACTCCAGCGAACGCCCGAAGCCCCAGGGGTCCTCGACCTCGACCTGCGGGGCGTACTTGGCCGTTTTCCAGATGTTGTAGAAGAACGGCAGCGTCGACAGCCCCAGCAGGAACGCGCCGATCGAGGAGACCGTGTTGAGCGCGGTGAAGCCGTCGGCCGCGAGATAGTCGGCGTACCGCCGGGGCATGCCCTCGGCGCCCAGCCAGTGCTGGACCAGGAACGTGAGGTGGAAGCCGACGAACAGGGTCCAGAAGTGGATCTTCGCCAGCCGCTCCTCCAGCATCTTCCCCGTGAACTTGGGCCACCAGAAGTAGAAGCCCGCGAACATCGCGAAGACGACCGTCCCGAACACCACGTAGTGGAAGTGGGCGACCACGAAGTACGAGTCGGTGACGTGGAAGTCCAGCGGTGGCGAGGCCAGGATCACCCCGGTGAGACCGCCGAAGAGGAAGCTCACCAGGAAGCCGGTCGCCCACAGCATCGGCGCCTCGAAGGACAGCGATCCCTGCCACATCGTGCCGATCCAGTTGAAGAACTTCACCCCGGTGGGCACGGCGATGAGGAAGGACATGAAGGAGAAGAAGGGCAGCAGCACCGCGCCCGTCGCGAACATGTGGTGGGCCCAGACCACCATCGACAGGGCGGTGATCGCCATGGTCGCGCCGATCAGCATCACGTAGCCGAAGATCGGCTTGCGGGAGAAGACCGGGATGATCTCCGTGATGATGCCGAAGAACGGCAGCGCGATGATGTAGACCTCCGGGTGGCCGAAGAACCAGAAGAGGTGCTGCCACAGCAGCGATCCGCCGTTCTCCGCGTCGAAGATCATGGACCCGAACCGCCGGTCCGCCTCCAGGCAGAGCAGTGCCGCGGCGAGCACCGGGAAGGCCATGATGATGAGGATCGAGGTGAACAGCACGTTCCAGGTGAAGACCGGCATCCGGAACATCGTCATCCCCGGGGCGCGCATCCCGATGATGGTGGTGATGAAGTTCACCGCGCCGAGGATCGTGCCGAAGCCGGAGAGCGCCAGCCCCATGATCCACATGTCCGTGCCGATGCCCGGCGAGCGGACCATGCTGTTCAGCGGCGCGTAGGCGGTCCAGCCGAAGGTCGCGCCGCCCTGCGGCATCACCAGGGCGGCCACCACGATCAGCCCGCCGAAGAGATACAGCCAGTACGCGAACATATTGAGCCGCGGGAACGCCACGTCCGGGGAGCCGATCTGCAGCGGCATGATCGCGTTGGCGAAGCCGGCGAAGGCCGGAGTGGCGAACAGCAGCAGCATGATCGTGCCGTGCGCCGTGAACGCCTCGTTGAACTGCTCGTTGTTGATCAGCTGCATGCCGGGGCGGGCCAGTTCGGCGCGCATCAGCATGGCGAGCAGCCCGCCCACGATGAAGAAGGCGAACGAGGTGATCAGATAGAGGGACCCGATCTTCTTGTGGTCCGTGGTCGTCAGCCAGTCGACCACGATCCGCCCGCGGCGTCGCTCCCGGATCTGCCCGGCGGACGCCTGTGCGGTGTCGGTCCCCATCCGCGTACCCCTTCGCTTCAGCTCACACGGGCTTTCGGGCACCCGTCATGATGCTCGTCGCGGGGGCGGGGCGCGAGGGTGCCTCACGCGTCCGGCGTGTCGGTCGGCCACCGTTCGGCTGTGGTCGCCGGTCGTGGGCCGCGCGCCCGGCCGGGCCGTCAAACACCTGCCCGGGACTCGTGCGCCCGACAGGCGGAATTGTTCCTTCCGTAATCGTGGACCCGCACTTCCGAAGGCCGGGAATTACCCCGGGGTAATGACGCCCGCATGCCTTTCCGGTGAAAGTTCCACCACTTCCGGAGGAGTTTTCGGAGGTGTTCGGAAAAGGCCTGGTGAATTCGGACCGGGAGTCATCGGAAGGCTTGATGCGGGAGATGAGAAGGCCCGTACGAGTGACCCGCGTTACGGCAAACCGGCGCAAGTCTTCTGTAACACAAGTGTGACCAGTGGCGGACGTGGGGCGGATGAGGTCATGGCACGACCCGCCTTCCACCGCCCCCGCCGGGCCGCCTACGGTGGCGGGCATGGCACCTCTACCGAACTTTCCGACGGACCCCGACGACGCCCCCGAGGCCTATGTGGGACTCGATGCCGGGGCGGCCGCCGACCGGGCGCGGGCCCGCGGCTGGGCGACGGTCCGGGCGCTGCCGCCCGGCGCGATCATCACCATGGAGTACCAGGTGGGCCGGCTCAACTTCGAGGTCGCGGACGACACCGTACGACGCTGCTGGAAGGGCTGACCGGGCCGCGGCGCGCCCAGAGGGCGATCGCGTACGGACCGGCCCCGGAAGCTCGGTGGGAGCTTCCGGGGCCGGTCCGTCAGTCCTGCTCGTCCAAGTCCTGCTTGTCCGGGCGCGGGGGAGTGGTGCGTACCGCCCCGCGTCGCCGTGCCTTCGGTCAGCCGCCGACGGTGCGGCCGCGACCGGTGGCCGGGAGCACCGGCGAGGTGCGCGGCGCCCGGTCGGAGTGCGGCGGGCGGCGGCTGCCGGTCGGGGTGACCGGCGTCCGCTCGGAGCGCGCCGTGTGCGGCCGGGGCGACAGATGGGGTCTGCCGTCGGGAACGCGCCCACCGGCGCGGCTGCCGGCGCCCACGGGCTCGCGGGCGGGCAGTTCGTCGTCGACCGGGGTGCGGGGACCGCCCAGGGCGATCGGTGCGACCGGGGCCGGTACGAGCGCGGTGCGCTCGCGCAGCCGGTGCCAGATGCCCAGCAGCCACGCCTCGGCGACCGCCATCGGCGCCTCGAACCACGGCAGGGAGAGCAGTACCAGCAGCCCGGCGCTCCAGCCGAGCGTCACATCGCTGATCCAGTGGGTGCCGAGGTACACGGTCGTCATGCCGACCCCGAGCGCGAGGAGCGCGGCACTGACGGAGGCGACCCGGCGGCTCCGCGGCGTGGTGGCCAGATAGGCGAGGACACCCCAGGTCACCACCGCGTTCGCGGTGTGGCCGGAGGGGAATATGTCGCCGCCGGCGAACATCTCGTTGGAGCCGATGGAGGTGGCGTAGTGCGGGCCGAGCCGGCCCATGCCGATCTTCGCGGCGCCCACGGTGGCGTTGAGCAGCAGCAGTGAGGTGCCCAGCACCAGCAGCGGGCGCAGGGTCTTCTGCTTGTAGGTGCACCAGCCCAGCCAGGCGGCCACCGCGACCGCGGTCGGGCCGCGCTGGCCGAGGACCACGAAGTAGTCGAGGAAGGTGTGGATCTCCGGCCACTGCTTGTACGGCCGGAAGAGCATGACCTGCCAGTCGAAACGCACGGGCCAGGACGTGGTGAGCACGCCGACCACGATCGCCACGTAGACCGTGAGGGTCGCCACGAAGATCCCCAGACGGGTCCGGGTCATCCGTGGTCGCACGGGTTCGGTGGGGCGCTCCTCCACGTGGGCGAGCTCGTCGTTGGTACGCACTCAATGGACGTTACATTGCGTGACGGGAAGCTTCGGCCGATCAGGCCTCTTTGTGATGACGATGTGATGTGGAATGCGTCTCAAGCCGGGCCGTCACCACTTCGAGCAGGCGGAATAAGAAACGCTTAAAGAATCCGGTACCGGGTGTCGGGCGAGGTCCGCGATGCGTTAATTCTCTTTTGTGTGACACCGTTTATCGGTACGTGGCCGAGGCGTTCCGCGCCGTTTCCCGCCCGGCCGGTCCGGCCCCCGAATTGACGATCATGGCGGGCCGGAGCCGTGCAGCCAGAACGCTCCGTAGAGCGCGGAGACCAGCGCCACCGCCGCGAGGGTCCCCGCCGCCCGCGCCGTCCGCAGTCGGGCGAGTGCCGCCGCCAGGGGCAGCAGCAGCGGGAAGGCGGGCAGCATCAGGCGCGGCTTGGAGCCGAAGTACCCCTTGGCGGTCAGGGCGAGCAGCAGGACCACCCCGGCGTAGACGAGGAGCGGCAGCGGCTGGCGCTGCCGCACCCCCACCGCGTACAGCCGGATCACCAGGGCGACGCCGATCAGCAGGCCGACCCCGGCGGGCCAGGCGGAGCCCGTCAGGTGCCCGGCGACGAAGGCACCGAAGGCCAGCCCCCCGTCGAAGCCGTTGCCCCAGCCGCCCTGCACGTCCAGATAGCCGGTCACGCTCCCGGTCCGCACACCGACCCAGACGAAGTACGCGAGCCAGCCGAGCGGAGCGAGCACCACTCCGAGCGCCATCCGGGCGAGCGGCTCCTGTCCGCCCGTGCGGCGCGCGCGCAGCAGCGTCACCGCCGCCGTGATCCACACGGCCGCGACGACCGCCGCCCCCACCGGCCGGGTCAGCCCGGCCAGCGCCGCGAGCGAACCCGCCCACACCCACCGGCCGGTCAGCACGCAGTACACACTCCACGCGGCCAGCGCCGTGAAGAGCGACTCGGAGTAGGCCATCGACTGCACGATGCCGACCGGCAGCGCCGCCCACAGCGCGGCGAGCGCGACGCCGGTGCGCCGGCCGCCGACCCGGTCGCCGACCGCGAAGACCGCCCAGGCGGCAAAGAGCGAGGCGACGGCGCTGATCACGAGCCCCGCGTCGGCGGCCGAGAGCGGGAGGACGGCGGACAGCGCCCGCTCCAGCCACGGCAGCAGCGGGAAGAACGCCAGATCGGAGTGGACCTTGCCGCCACTGAGATGCAGCGTGTAGCCGTAGCCCTCCTCGGCGATCCGGGAGTACCAGAGCGAGTCCCAGCGGGCCGAGAGCAGCTGATGCGGATCCTTGCCCGCGGCCCGCCCCCACACCGTGAGCACCACGATTCCCAGGACCCGGATCCCCGCGTACACCAGCAGCGCGGGAGCGGCGTGCCGCAGCGCCGCGCGGGCGCCGGGCAGACGGCCGGCGTCGGCGGCCGCGGGGGCGCCCGCGCCGGTGGGGGAGAGGAGATCGGTCACCGATCGATTGTCCAGCATGCACACCCGTGCCCCGGGCGGTCCGTCGTTCGACGTGAGCGAGGCCACGTATGACGGTCCGGGACTCGCGTACGCTGTCGACTCACTCGCCCAGGTCACCTGCGGGTCCACAGTCCCCCAAGGCCCGCGGTCGGCGGCGAGCGCGCATGACACGGAGGTGTAGAGATGTCCGGGACGACCACGGCCGGCCCCTCACGGGCGGCGGGCGTTCCCCGGCAGCGGTCCCGGTACGGACAGCGGCAGCGGCCGCGCCGCGGGCACGGACCGGGAGCCGGGGCGAACCGCTGGACCGTCCTCGTCGTCCTGTGCGTCAGCCTGCTGCTGGTCGCCGTCGACGCGACCGTGCTGCACGTCGCCGTACCGGCTGTCACCGAGGACCTGCGGCCCGGCGCGATCCAGCTGCTGTGGATCGTCGACGTCTACCCCCTCGTCTGCGCCTCGCTCCTCATCCTCTTCGGCACCCTCGGCGACCGGGTGGGCCGCCGCCGGGTGCTCCTCCTCGGCTACGGGCTCTTCGGCGTCGCCTCCGCGCTCGCCGCGCTCGCCACCACGCCCGAGGTGCTCATCGGGGCCCGGGCGCTGCTCGGCGTCGGCGGCGCGATGATCATGCCCGCCACGCTCTCGATCCTCCGGCAGGTCTTCCCCGACCGGCGGGAGCGGGCGCTGGCCATCGGCATCTGGAGCGCCGTGGCCGCCGTGGGCGCGGCCGCCGGCCCGCTGCTCGGCGGATTCCTCCTCGAACACTTCTGGTGGGGTTCGGTCTTCCTCATCAACATCCCGCTGATGGTGGTCAGCCTCCCGATCGGTCGATGGCTGCTGCCCGAGTCGACCGGCGACCGGGACGGGCCGTGGGACGTCCTCGGCGCGCTGATGGCCGCCTTCGGACTGTTCGGCATGGTCCTCGGCGTGAAGCGGGCGGGCGGCGGTGAGCTGCTGAGCCTCGCCACCGTCGTGCCGACGGCCCTGGGCATCGCCCTGCTGATCCTCTTCGCCCGCCGGCAGCGCCGCCGCAAGCACCCCCTCGTCGACCTCACCCTCTTCGCCCGGCCCGCCTTCGGCACCTCGGTGGGCTGCATCGTGCTGGCCATGCTGGCGCTGGTCGGCCTCGAGCTGATAGCCGCCCAGTACCTCCAGCTCGTCCTCGGCCTCACCCCGCTCGAAACCGGTCTGCGGCTGCTGCCGCTCACCCTCGCCGCGATGGCCTCGGGCCTCGCGGGCTCCCGCATGCTGCACCGCTTCGGCCCGCGCGCGATGGTGAGCCTCGGCTTCGTGCTGACCGCCGCGGCGGTCCTCTCCCTGACGCTGATGGGCCAGCACGACCGGCCCGCCGTCCTCGTCGCGGGCTTCGTCCTCCTCGGCTTCGGCCTGGAGACCACGCTCTTCGGGGCGTACGAGTCCATGCTCAGCGAGGCCGCCGCCGAGTCCGCGGGCGGCGCCGCCGCGATCGGCGAGACCTCCTACCAGCTCGGCGCGGGCATCGGCATCGCCCTCCTGGGCACCGTCATGAACGCCGCCTACGCCCCCGGCGTCACCTCGGCCCCCGGTGTGCCGAGCGCGGCCGCCGCGGACGCGAGCCACTCCCTCGGCGAGGCGTACGAGGTCGCGCACCGCCTCGGCGGCCCGGCCGGCGAGGCCCTGCGCACCGCCGCGCGCGACTCCTTCGTCCACGGCCTGCACGTCACTCTCGCCGTCAGCGCCGGGCTGCTGCTCCTCGGCGCGCTCGCGGCGCTGCGCCTGCCGCGCGTCATGGAGTGCGGCGCGCCGTCCGCCGAGGGCGCGCCGTGCGGCGCGGACGACGGCGAGACGGCGCCTCGCGACCGCGCCCCGGTGGGCGGGGCCACGGCGGGCTGACCCCCTGCCGGGCCTCGGCGGGCTCGGGGCCGGGGCCCGGCACGCAGCGGCCCGGCTCACGAGGGTCTGGACGGCGGGGGTTACCCGGTCGTAGCGTCGGGGCGACTGGGATGATCACACGCGGGCGGAGAGCGCGTCCGTGCCGAGCCGGAGGCCGAGCATGTCCGTACGCACGCTGCCGTCGTTCGACCCGCGCGACCCGCTGGGCCTCGACGATCTGCTGACCGACGAGGACCTCGCCGTACGCGACACCGTCCGCCGGTGGGCCACCGACCGGGTCCTGCCCCACATCGCCGAGTGGTACGAGCGCGGCGAACTGCCCGGCATCCGTGAACTCGCCCGCGAGCTGGGGTCCGTCGGCGCCCTCGGCATGCAGCTCACCGGCTACGGCTGCGCGGGCGCCAGCGCCGTCCAGTACGGCCTCGCCTGCCTGGAGCTGGAGGCCGCGGACTCCGGCATCCGCTCGCTCGTCTCCGTCCAGGGCTCCCTCGCGATGTACGCCATCCACCGCTTCGGCTCCGAGGAGCAGAAGCAGCAGTGGCTGTCCGGCATGGCCGCCGGAGAGATCATCGGCTGCTTCGGGCTCACCGAACCCGACCACGGCTCGGACCCCGCGGGCATGCGCACCCACGCCAAGCGCGACGGCGACGACTGGGTGCTGACCGGCCGCAAGATGTGGATCACCAATGGCTCGGTGGCCGGGGTCGCGGTCGTCTGGGCACGGACCGACGACGGCATCCGCGGCTTCGTCGTCCCCACCGACCGTCCCGGCTTCTCCGCCCCCGAGATCCGGCACAAGTGGTCGCTGCGCGCCTCGGTCACCAGCGAGCTCGTCCTCGACGAGGTACGGCTGCCCGCCGACGCGGTGCTCCCGGAGGTCACCGGTCTGCGCGGGCCGCTCAGCTGCCTCAGCCACGCCCGCTACGGCATCGTCTGGGGCTCGATGGGCGCCGCACGCGCGAGCTTCGAGTCGGCGCTCGACTACGCGAGGACGCGCGAGCAGTTCGGCAGACCGATCGGCGGCTTCCAGCTCACCCAGGCCAAACTCGCCGACATGGCCGTGGAGCTGCACAAGGGCATCCTGCTCGCCCACCATCTGGGGCGGCGGATGGACGCGGGGAAACTGCGGCCGGAGCAGGTCAGCTTCGGCAAGCTCAACAATGTGCGGGAGGCGATCGAGATCTGCCGTACGGCCCGTACGATCCTCGGCGCCAACGGGATCTCGCTGGAGTACCCCGTGATGCGGCACGCCACGAACCTGGAATCGGTGCTCACCTACGAAGGCACCGTCGAGATGCACCAGCTCGTGCTGGGCAAGGCGCTCACCGGCCTCGACGCGTTCCGGTGAGCCACCCCCCTGCCGGTTTCGACCCCCATGCTCACTCGGCCCCGAAACCCCCGGACCCCCAGCCGGAAACCCCTGGTTCTGATTGCTGTGTCTCCCGGGGAGCGACCCCCGGACCCCCAGCCGGAAACCCCTAGTTCTGATTGAA
The DNA here is from genome assembly GCF_017876625.1 of Streptomyces syringium. NCBI lineage: Bacteria > Bacillati > Actinomycetota > Actinomycetes > Kitasatosporales > Streptomycetaceae > Streptomyces > Streptomyces syringium. Next base: position 1,756,603 of record NZ_JAGIOH010000001.1, on the reverse strand, counting down.
GAAGCCGCCGTTCGCGCGGCCGGAGTGCTCGCCGCTGACCACCTTGTAGTCGGCGGGGGTGAGCAGGAAGACGCGGTTGGCCACGCGCTCGATCGTGCCGCGCAGGCCGAAGGTCAGGCCGGCCGCGAAGTCCACGACGCGCTTGGCGTCGTTCGGTTCCATGCTGGTGAGGTTCACGATCACCGGGACACCCTCCCGGAACAGCTCTCCGATGCCACGGGCGTCCCGGAAGCCGTCCGGGGTGACCGTGGCGATGCGGGTGCCCTGCTCCTGTGCGGCCTCGTCGGTCACCAGCACCTTCGGGTTGGTCACCCAGGAGTCGCCGGGCACCGGTCCCTCGGCGTCGGCGTAGTCGTCGTCGTAGTAGCGCTCGTCATCGCTGTCGTCGACGAGGCCAAGCCAGGCACTCGCCTTGCGCACCGATCCCATGGACGCCTCCTCTCACACGCGGTGTGTTCCGCCCGCTCCTCTATGGTCGTCCATGATGCGGATGATGTGCCAAGTGGATAGCCGCCACACGTGGATTTCGTGACGCATCTGGTGCAAACCGGTTGGCGATGCGTCAGAAACCCCGAGATGTCCGCCACAGGCGCTGGACCTGGGCATATGCGACGGCGATCGGGGTGTGGGCCCCGGCTCGGCGCGTTCCTCCGGTCAATAGGATGCCCGGGTTGATCGGCACCACACACGGGGGCGTGATTTGTTCGGGATTATCAGGCCGTGCAGGCACCGGCTGTCCGAAGGGATGCGGGCGGAGTGGATGGCTCATCTCTGCGGACTATGTCTCACCCTGAGGGGGGACCACGGTCAGTTCGCGCGAATAGCCACGAATTATGACGGGCTGATCATATCCGTCCTGGTCGAGGCGCAGTCGCCCCGTTCCGAGGGGGCGAACTCCTGGCGGCGTACGGCCGGACCGTGTCCGCTGCGGGGCATGCGCACCGCGTCCGTGGCGAAGGGCGAGGGGGCGCGGCTGGCGGCCTCCGTCTCGCTCGTGCTGGCCTCGGCGAAGATGCGCGACCATGTCGCCGACGGCGACGGAATGTTGGCGCGGCGGCCGGTGGCGGCCGCGGCCCGCAAGGTCGCCGCCAAGTGGGACCGGGCGGGCGCACGCACCGGCTCGGACCTGGGGTTCGACACCTCCGTGCTGGTCGAGGCGGTCGAGCGGCAGTCGGGGATCGAGGCGCTGGCCGGCATCGGTACACCGCTGCTGGAGGTCACCGAGCCGACCGAGACGGCCACCGCCGCCGCCTTCGGGTACACGGCGGTGCTGGCCGGACGGCCGGAGAACCGGGCGCCGTTGGAGGAGGCGGGCCGGCTCTTCGGGCGGCTCGCGCATCTGCTGGACGCCGTCGAGGACTTGGCCGAGGACGCCGAGGCCGGTGCGTGGAACCCGATCGCCGCGACGGGGACGGACCTCGCCGAGGCGCGGCGGCTGTGCGACGACGCGGCACACGGGGTGCGCCTCGCGCTGCGTGAGGTCGAGTTCGGCAGCAAGGGACAGGGCAAGCTCGCGCACCTGCTGCTGGTGCACGAGCTGGAGCGCGCGGTCGACCGGGCGTTCGGCACCTCCGGCTGCGGACATCGGACCCATCAAGGGGCCGACGGGCACCGGGCGCGCCAGGATCACCAAGGCGCCTTCGGGCCGCCGCCGGTGATGCCGCCCGGTGCGCCGCCGGAGCCGCCGAGGCAGGGGAGGCGGCGCGGCCTGCTGGCCGGCTGCGCGGTGTGGTCCGCGCTCTTCTGTTCGTGCCAGATCTGCTGCAGCGGTGAGTACAACGATCCCTGGGACGGCGAGAAGCGCGAGGGCTGGTGCCACAAGTGCGACTGCTGTGACAACTGCGGCGACTGCGGTAACTGCTGTGATTGCTGTGACTGTTGCGGTAAGTGCTGCGAGGGATGTGACTGTGGCTGTGACTGCTGACGTCACGTAGACAGGTGTGCCGGGCCGGAGGCGCGACGCCTCCGGCCCGGCGAACCGGGCAAGGGAGAGCCGAGGTTGTGCGAGGGGAGGGTGCGGCCGACGGCCGCGAACGTGAAGACGCGCTGAGAGGGCGTGACGACGGGCGGGTGCCTCGGCCACCCTGTCAACGCCGGTGGGCGCGCGATGACATGGCGGGCGGCGTCGGGCGCCGACGGGCGGAGTCAGCCCGTACAGGACGCCGACCACACCCGACCGAAGTCGATGTGGTCCCGCGTGACCAGCCGTTGCCCTGAGTCCATGGGGTAAGTGGAACAGCCATCTGTTTCCGCGTCAATCCCGTACCGGTCGTCCCATGAGACGCGGTGCTCAGAGTTCGGACATGCTTGACAGCGGGCCGTGGCCTCGCCATAGCCTCAAGCCTTGGCCTGTGCTGAGGGGCGCGGCCATGGTGAAGGCGCGACCGTCCCGTGTTCGCTCTCTGCATCCACGGAGCCTGCGCATGCCCGCGTGCTTCTCGTCCCCGGCCCCTCACCCCGCCGACTCCCCGGCCGCCCCCGCGATCCGCTGCCGCGCGGCTCGTACGGCGGGAGCGCCGTCAGGCCCGCCGGGCTGCCCGCCGCACCCGAACGCCCGCGCCAGCGGCGCTGTCGCCCGGCCCGGAAGCAACGCACCGGCCTTCCGGCAGAACGCCGCCCCCGCCGCCTCGATCTTCCCGCGTCGGTTCTGCTGTCGGGGCGCGCTCGGCGCCGGTGCCGGTCCCTGAACTCCCCGCGGCCGTCCTCACCCACCCCACCTACCCAGGGAACCCCCATGCCCGTACCCACCCGGCCCCTGCACCTGGCCGTCGCCATCGACCGGCCCGGCGTCTTCGACGCCGAGCCGTACGTCCGCGCGGCCGCTCTCGCCGAGCGCGGCCGGCTCGACTTCGTCACCCTCGGCGACGGCTTCACCCCGCCCCGGCGGGGGCGGGGCCGCCCCGACGCGCTCGCCACGCTGGCCCGGGTCGCGCCCGCCACCCGGCGGATCGGGCTGGTGCCCACCGTCACCACCACCTACACCGAGCCCTTCCACGTCTCCTCCGCCCTCGCCACCCTGGACTGGGTGAGCCGCGGCCGGGCGGGCTGGTCCGTCGGGGTCTCGGCGGACGGGGCCGAGGCACGGCACTTCGGTCCCCGGCCCGCCCTGCCCGCCGTGGAGCTGTGGCGCGAGGCGGAGGCGGTCACCGACGTCGTCACCCGGCTCTGGGACAGCCGGGAGGACGGCGCGGAGACCGGCGACGTGACGACCGGGCGGTGCACCGACCGCGACAGGCTGCACCGCGTCGACTTCGCAAGCCCCCGCTTCAGCGTCCGCGGCCCCGCCGTCGTGCCCCGGCCCCCGCAGGGCCGCCCGGTCGTCGCCGTCGACGCCACCGATCCGCTGCCCCGCGCGGCCGCCGCCCGCCACGCCGACGTCGCGTTCATCCGGACCCGCAACGCCTGCGGCCTCAGGGCGGTCCGCGCCGCCGCCGACGACTTACGCCGCCGGGTCCGCGCCGAGGGCCGCGACCCCGCCCGCACCGTGGTCCTCGCCTCCCTGTCCGTCGCGCTCCACACCAGCGCCGACGCCGTCGCCCTCGCGGACCTCGTCGGCACCTGGTACGCGGACGGGGTGGTGGACGGCTTCCACTTCCGGCCGGCGGACCTCGACCGCGACCTCCCGCTGCTCGTCGACGGCACCGTCTCCGTCCTCCAGCACCGCGGCCTGCCGCGCTCCTTCTACCCGGGCGCGACGCTGCGCGAGCACCTGTGTCTGCCCCGCCCCGCCAACCGCTACGCGCGTGCCAGGGAGACCGCATGACTACCCGCACCGGGCAGCGGCAGCTCCGCCTCGCCGCGCTCTTCCCCGGCGTCGGGACCACCACCGCCCGGTCGGCAGCCCGTTCCGGCAGCCGGCTCGACTTCGCCTCCGTCGAACACCTCGCGCGCACCGCCGAACGCGGCCTGTTCGACTTCCTCTTCCTCGACGGGAGCTTCCTTGCCGAGCGCTTCCTCGCCGAGGGGCCGCGGCCGCGTGAGCACCAGGGGCAGGCGCACGACCTCGACGTGGCCGGCCGGCCCGAGCCGCTCACCGTGCTCAGCGCCCTCGCGGCCGTCACCGGGCGGCTCGGCCTGGCCGCGACGGTCGACGCCACCTTCGGCGAGCCCTATGAACTCGCCCGCAGGCTCGCCTCCCTCGACCACCTCAGCGGCGGGCGCGCGGCCTGGCACCCGGTCGCCTGCTCCGACGCCCGCACCGGGGAGAACTTCCGGCACGGCGGCCGTCTCGACCGGGCCGGACGCCACACCCGCGCCGCGGAGTCCGTCACCACCGCCCGCGAGCTGTGGGACTCCTGGGCGCCCGACGGGACGCCCCGCCCCTTCGCCCACCACGGGCGGCACTTCGACATCGCCGGGGAGTTCGACGTGGCGCGCTCCCCCCAGGGCCACCCCGTCGTCATCCAGGCGGACGACTCCGAGGAGGGCCGCGCCCTCGCCGCCGCCACCGCCGACGTCGTCCTCACCCGGCACGGCAGCCCGGAGGCGGGCCGCGCCTTCTCCGCCGACGTCAAGGGCCGTCTCGCCACGCACGGCCGACGGCCCGAGGACCTGAAGATCATGCCGGTCGTGACCTTCGTCCTCGGTGACACCACCGCCGAGAACGGGGAGGGGGCCAAGGGGCTCTCGATACGGCAGAGCGTGACCGGGACGACCGGACGGCCGTCCTTCGCCGGCACCCCCTCGGAGGTCGCCGACGGGCTGACGCGGTACGCCGAGCAGTCCGCCGCCGACGGCTTCGTCCTCGTCCTGCACCTCGCCCCGGGCGGGCTCGACGACTTCGTCGACCGGGTGGTGCCCCTGCTCCAGGAGCGTGGCGCGTTCCGTACGGAGTACACGGGCTCGACTCTTCGCGAGCACCTCGGCCTGCCGCTGCCCGCGGTGAAAATAGCGCGAAAGGTTGACGGTCATGAGCTCTGACGCACAACAGCAGTGGAAGACGTGGCGCGAGCAGCGCACCGAGGCGGTCTCGGCACCGTACGGGCCGCTCGCGCTCATCGGCACCTACTGGCTCGCCGATATCGCCCATAACCTGGAGGGGCGAATTCCGGCCGTCCCGGGACAGTGGACGGACGAGGGTGACGACGTGCTGCTCACCGCCACGGCGGCGGACGGTCTGACCGTCGACGGGCGGCCGTTCACGGGAACGGTCCGGCTCACCCTCGACGGCGGGCCCGAGACCGCCCGCGTCGCGCACGGCGACCGGCGGCTGCCGGTGCTGCGCCGCGAGGGGCTGTGGGCGGTCCGGGTCTTCGACCCGGACGCGGCGAGGCGCCGGGAGTTCACCGGCATCGACGTCTTCGACCACGACGAACGCTGGGTGCTGTCCGGGCAGTTCCGTCCGTACGAGCAGCCCCGCACGGTCGCGGTGGAGAACGCCGACGGGCGGGAGCGGGGGCTCGGCCTCACCGGTGAGCTGGCGTTCACCGTCGACGGCGAGCCGCACACGCTGCGGGTCGCGACCGAGGCCGACGGTTCGCTGTGGACGGTGTTCGCCGACGGCACGAGCGGCGGGTCCAGCTACCGCTTCCGCTTCCTGCGGCCGCCGGCGCCCGACGCCGACGGCAAGGTGACCGTCGACTTCAACCGCGCGCTGCTGCCGCCGTGCGCCTTCGCCGACCACTTCGTCTGTCCCTTCCCGCCGCCCGGCAACACCCTGCCGGTCGACGTCCCGGCGGGGGAGCGGAACCTCATCGGGGGATGACCCGTCGAAGCGGTGCGACCCGGTGGGTCGAACCGCGTCCAGCCCCGGCGGCACAGGCCGTCGGGGCCCTCGGTCGTGCCCGGACGGGCGTCCGAAAGGTGCTCTTGCGCCGCAAGGTCCACGGACCGAATACTCCCGAACAGCGCTTGTCAGGGGCACGGCGAAAGCGGAATCCGGTGTGCCTCTTGGCTGCGCCTCACGGGCCCGCGCGCTCGGCGGACCCCCGACCCCACTCGGGAGGAACAACGTGAGGATCAAGCGCACCACCCCCCGCAGCGGTACCGCGAGACGTGCCCGGCTGATCGCCGTGGCGTCCTCGCTCGCGGCCGCGTCCGCACTCGTCGTCACCAACGCCCACGCCGAGGCCGGTTCGGCCGCCACGCCCGCTACCGCCTCCCAGCTGTCCGCCGCGAGTGCGGCCGTGCGGACCGCCGACGTCCCGGGCACCGCCTGGATGGTCGACAAGAAGACCGGCACGCTCCTGCTCTCCGCCGACTCCACCGTCTCCGCGGCGGAGATAGCGAAGATCAAACGGGAGGCGGGTGCCAACGCCGACGCGATACGCGTCGAGCGGGTCTCCGGCACCTTCTCGAAGTTCCTGCGCGGCGGCGACGCCATCTACGCCCCGAGCTGGCGCTGCTCGCTCGGGTTCAACGTCCGCAGCGGCAGCACGTACTACCTGCTGACCGCCGGTCACTGCACCGAGGGCAACCCCGCCTACTACAGCAACTCCGGTCACACCACCAGCATCGGCCCGACCACCGGATCGAGCTTCCCCGGCAACGACTACGGGATCGTGAAGTACACCAACACCTCGCTCGCGCACCCGAGCGAGGTCAACCTCTACAACGGCAGCTCCCAGAAGATCACCTCCGCCGCCAACCCGACCGTGGGGCAGAGCGTCCAGCGCAGCGGCTCCACGACCGGCCTCAAGAGCGGCAAGGTCACCGGCCTCAACGCCACGGTCAACTACGGCAACGGCGACGTGGTCTCCGGCCTCATCCGCACCACCGTCTGCGCCGAACCCGGCGACAGCGGCGGCGCCCTGTTCGCCGGCTCCACCGCCCTCGGCCTCACCTCCGGCGGCAGTGGTAACTGCCGCACCGGTGGCACGACCTTCTTCCAGCCGGTCGTCGAGGCACTGAACGCCTACAAGGTGACCATCCCCTGACACCGGTCGTCGCCCGATCGCACCGCGCACCACACCTGAACCCGTCCGACCTCCCGCCGGCCGCGAGCACGCACCTTCTTCCCCCTCGCCTGCGGCCGGCGGGTGCCAGAGCCCCCGATCCGTGCCCGGATCGGGGGCTCGACCCCTGCCCGCCGGGGGCATACGGTGGAAGACGACACCCGATGCGGATGGCTGGGGGTCGTGATGCTCGAAGAGCTGGTGGTGGCGGCGGTGGCCGCGGGCTCGGCCGGTGCGCTGTACGTGGCGTCGGCGGCCCGGGTGGTCAAGCAGTACGAGCGTGGCGTGGTGCTGCGGCTCGGCCGGCTGCGGGACGAGATCCGTCCACCGGGTTTCACGATGATCGTGCCGGGCGTCGACCGGCTCCGCAAGGTGAACATGCAGATCGTCACCATGCCCGTCCCCGCGCAGGAGGGCATCACCCGGGACAATGTGACCGTGCGGGTCGACGCGGTCGTCTATTTCAAGGTCGTGGACCCGGCGGAGGCCGTCATCCAGGTCGAGGACTACCGCTTCGCGGTCTCGCAGATGGCCCAGACCTCGTTGCGTTCGATCATCGGCAAGAGCGACCTCGACGATCTGCTCTCCAACCGGGAGAAGCTCAACCAGGGCCTGGAGCTGATGCTCGACAGCCCCGCCATCGGCTGGGGCGTGCACATCGACCGCGTCGAGATCAAGGACGTCTCGCTGCCGGAGACGATGAAGCGCTCGATGTCCCGGCAGGCGGAGGCCGAGCGCGAGCGCCGGGCCCGTGTGATCAACGCCGACGCCGAGCTGCTGGCGTCGAAGAAGCTCGCCGAGGCGGCCGCGACCATGTCCGAGCAGCCGTCGGCCCTCCAGTTGCGGCTCCTGCAGACCATCGTGGCGGTCGCCGCCGAGAAGAACTCCACGCTGGTGCTGCCCTTCCCCGTGGAGCTGCTGCGCTTCCTGGAGCGGTCGGCCCAGCAGGGCCCGCCCGCGGCCGCCGCGCCCCCGGCTCCGCAGCCGGCCCCGCCCCCTCCGGATCCGGTGGCGCCCGCCCCCGAGTCGGTGCCGCTGGATCCGTCGCCGACCCCCTCGGACGCCATGCTGCCGCCCGGGTTCCCCCAGTCCGTCCGGGCTGACGACGAGGCGCCGGGCGCCGGTGAACCACCGGAGCGCGGCACCGGCGAAATGCCGCCCGGACCGGTCTGAACGGGCTTGTACGGCCCGGGAGTTATGCCTCCACCGCCCTTTCCGTAACGCCTGCCTCGCCCAGCGGCTGACGCGCGCGCCGAAGAGCATGACGCGCGCCCTCGGCGCGCGCATAGCCATGCGCGCAACCGGAATTCATACTTGTGCACTCCCTCCGCCGGTCGGGATACTCGACGGGCAACTTGGCATGGACGCGCCTTTCGTACAGGGGAGGCGGGCCTGTGTCGCCTGTCCTCCGGGCCCAGGCCGCCCCTGCCGCCGGGCCCAACCCCACCGGAGGTGCCGAGTTGAAGCTCAGCCTGATGCGCGCGCGCACCGCCCTGGCCGCCGCGGCGGCGGCCGCGCTCGCGGCAGTGACCCTCGGTCCGCAGCCCGCCGGCGCGTCGATCGCCCCGGAGCCGCGCGCGCTGTCCGCGGCCGCGGCCGGGCAGCTCGCGAGAACGCTTCCCGCTCGGCTGAAGCACGTGGGGGCCGGTGCGTACTACGACGCGGCCGCCAGGAAGCTCGTCGTCAACATCACCGACCGGAAGGCCGCGGGCGAGGTCCGCGAGGCCGGCGCCGAGCCCAGGGTGGTCCGCTTCTCGCAGGCCCGGCTCGCCTCCGCGCAGTCGGCGCTGGCCTCCCGGGCCGCGATCCCCGGCACCGCCTGGGTGGCGGACCCGAGAGTCAACCGCGTCGTCGTCACCGCCGATCCCACGGTCACGGGCGAGAAGCTGGCGCGCCTGAACGAGGTCGTCGGTTCCCTCGGCGAGACGGTGGTGGTGCGGAAGTCGTCCGCCAGGCTCATGCGCTACGTCCGGGGCGGTGACGCGATCCACGGGCCGTCCGCGCGCTGCTCGCTCGGGTTCAACGTCTACAAGGGCGGCAAGCCCGGCTTCCTGACCGCAGGTCACTGCGGCAAAGCCGTCACCGACTGGTCCGCGAGCCGGGGCGGGGCGGTGATCGCCCGCACCGTCGGGGCCGGCTTCCCGGGCAACGACCACGCCCTCGCAGAGTACACCGACCCGACAGTGGCGCACCGCGGCTCCGTCAGCCTCGGCGGCGGCCGGTCGCAGACCGTCACCGGCTTCCGCGACGCGGTCCTGCGGGAACGCGTCGCCCGCAGCGGTTCCACGACCGGGCTGCACCGCGGCAAGGTCACCGGCCTCGACGCCACGGTGAACTACCAGGAGGGCACGGTCACCGGGCTGATCCAGACCGACATCTGCGCCGAGCCGGGCGACAGCGGCGGCGCTCTCTTCGCCGGTGACCGGGCGCTGGGGCTCACCTCGGGCGGCACCGGCAACTGCGCCCTGGGCGGTACGACTTACTATCAGCCGGTGGGGAAGGCCCTGGCGGCCTACGGCGCGACCCTCGCGTAGCGCCCCCGGCGGACCCGTGGCCGGACCTCGGGCGAACACGGTCCGCACCCACGGACAGCGGCCCCCGGACACACCTCCACGGTGTCCGGGGGCCGCCCCCTTGTGCGGGTCGTTCGGGTCGTGCACGTGCGGGTCATGCCGGGCTGTCGTTCGGGGGCTGTCGTACGAGGGAGCCTCAGAAGTCGAAGACGACGCCCTTGTCCGACGCCATGCACGGGTTGGCGAACTTGTGCTCGTACGAGACGCGGTGACCCTCCCAGACGCCGTCCGCGGTGATGACGATCGGGCGGTACTCCTTGGTGCAGATCCGGTCGGACTTCGTGGTGACGAGGGCCTTGAAGTCCCCGTTGACGGCACGCAGCTGGTCACAGGCGGCGCGCGCGGCCGGGTGGGTACCCGAGGCCTTCGGCGTGCAGGTGAGCGTCACGGCGCGCTGTACGCCCGAGTCCGCCGCGCTTTCGCCCTCACCGACGGTCAGCACCAGTGCAGAGGGCGCGAACAGACTCTGCGTCTGCGCCGAGGGTGCGGCGGTCGCCGCCGTTCCGGCGCTCAGCAGGCCGCCCAGCGCCACGGCGGCGCCCAGCGCGATCCCCCCAGTGATGTACCGCATTACGAACACTCCTTTGGTGGTTGCTTCAGATAACGGACGGAGTCTTGCGTAACGCGAGCATGAACGCACACCGATCGAACACTTTCAGTCGCTGGTTGAAAACCCTGTGTAGTGGCGTGATTTCGTGTGAGGCGGGTCTCGTGAGTGCCCTCGGGGGAGTGACGGGCGTCGACGGGGGCCAGGATTGGGTGGGAATGGTGGGAATTAATGTTTCGGGAGTGTTGACCAGCGAGGATCCCTTGAAATCATTGCCAAAATCGCAGGGATGTCTTCGAGGGATTGATTTTTGGCCCGGCCGACCATGGGATCAGAGGTCGCCTGGCGCGGCTCAAGAGTCCTGGGCGGTCCGGCCGAAAAGAGGCCCGCCCGGTGACAGTGCGGCGTCCGCAGCGATTCAGGAGTGCCACAGCAATGGCCGAAGAGCACTCAGGCGGACCCTCTGGCCCCGTCTCACGCGGCCCTTGCGTCACTGCCGTTCGCGCCGTCCGACGGGACCGGACCGGCACGGCCGCGCTCACCGTCGTTCTGCCGGATGTCACCCCTCACGCCCGCCCGGCTCCGCCTCCACGTTCGTATGCGATGTGCCGCTCGATTTTCCGACACCGCCGCTGCCCCTCGCGCTCACCCCGTCATCGTGACCCGCGGTCAGAAGGCCGTCTGTACGCGGGAGCTGCTCGCCGCGACGATGTGACCTCCGGGGTGAAAACTCCGCGCCGCCGCTCGTGGAGGGGACGGGCGGTGGCGCGGGACGGTGCTCCGCGCCGCCGCCCGTGGCCTCACTCGCCGGGCAGCGGCCCGGACAGCGGCCCCGACAGGGGACCCGCCAGGGGGCCGAGCACCGGCCCGGGCAGCGGCCGCAGCGTGTCCCTGCGCGGGGCGGCACGGAGCAGACGCAGCAGCACCGCCGGGTGGACCAGGCCCGCCGGGCTGCCGAGCATGTGCTGGACGCGGGCGAACCTGCGGTAGACCGCGGGGTCGTCGGGGAGGACGGCGAGGAGGTTGAGCACGTACCAGCGGGCGATCCGGTGGACCATCGACGGCCGGCAGGCACGGCCGGCCGGGTCGACTCCGGTGGCCAGCGTCCACGGCACGCGGACGATCCGGGCGCAGCGCCGCTGGAACCGCTGGGCGAGCCCGGCCGGATCCCCGGCCGTGGCGCACTGCCGGACCATGCTGCGCAGCAGCGTGGCCTCGGCGGCGGCGACGGTCATCCCCTGGCCGTAGACGGGGTTGAAGGTGCACACCGAGTCGCCGAGCGCGATCAGCCCGTCCGGCCAGGGGGTCACCTTGTGGAAGAGCGTCCAGCGGTTGCCGGGGTGGCTGTAGCGGTGGGCACGGGAGAGCGGTGTGCCCTCCGCCACGCACGCGGCGACATCGGGATTGCGCAGCGTCGCCGCGAACTCCTTGAACCCCGCCTCGTCCGTGGGGGGCAGGTCGCCGGCCGCCGCGATGAGGCAGACGATCCAGCGCCCGCCGTCGACGGTGAGGATGCCGCCGCCGCGCGGCACGCCGGGGGCGTACGGGGCTTCGACGGAGGCGAGCCAGTCGTGCCGCTGCCCGGTCTCGGGAATCCGGTACAGCCGTGAGGTGTAGGTGAGCCGGGCGTCGACGACGAGCTGCTCGGGACGGGGGAAGTCGGCCTTCTCCAGCCAGCGGGGCAGCCGGGAGGCGTGCCCGGTGGCGTCCACGATCAGATCGGCCTCGATGGTGAGGCTGTCGGCGCTGGGCCGCTGGGAGAGCCGGCGGCCGGTGACCGCGCGCGCCTGGTTGGTGCCGCGGTCGATGACCAGGCCGTCGGCGTGGAAGCCGTCGAGGGTGTGCACCCCGGGCAGCGCGCTCACGCGCCTGCGCAGCCGGTCCTCCAGCGTGGGCCGGCTGAACGACTGCAGCGGTATGCCCAGGGGGGTGCGCGGCGCCCAGCCGGTGGGCAGCAGGGTGCGGTAGGACGTGCCGAAGTCGAAGACGGGGGCCTTGAGGGCGGCGAGCTCGCCGCGCAGACCGGGGAAGAGGGCCTCCAGCAGCTGGCCGCCGTGGGCGAGCATGCCGTGCGGATGATGGGCCTGCGGCACCCCGTCGCGCGGGCCGCCGCCGGGGCGCAGCCGGTCGCGCTCGAGGATGGTGACACGGGCGAAGGTCTCCGAGAGCACCCGGGCGGCGAGCAGTCCCGCGTAGCCGCCGCCGATCACCACGGCGCGGTCCCAGCGGCGTGGCCGCCGGACTCCGCCCCGGTCATCGCCCGTTCCGAACGCCACAGCCGCCTCCCCCTTCCGCCGGAGGCGTCGGCGCGCCTCCGCAGTCCGAGCCCACCTCACCAGGGTGGCCTCGCGGCCCGGCCGGCACCACCGCTCACCAGAGCATCTGTCGGCGCGCGCGTGCTTCCAAGCGCCGGGCCCGGAGCCTCAAGAGGGCGTCATGCCGTGCGTCTTCCGCCGGAACACGGCGCAGACGAAAGTAATCACGGTGCCCGCCGCCGCCCACGCGGACAGCACCAGCAGCGGGCCGGTCAGCGCGTTGCCCCCGAAGTAGGCGATGGAGCGGGCGGACCAGGTGCCGGCGCCCGGCGGGAGGGCGGGGCCGACGGCCCGCCAGAAGCCCGGCAGCAGCGGATAGGGGTAGGCGCCGCCCGCGCTCGGATTGCCCATCACCACGACCACCGCGATGGCGAGGCCGATGCCGAGGACGCCCGCCAGCCCCTGGAGCGCCAGCGTGGTGGCGCCGACCGCGAAGACCACCAGCGCGCCCACCCCCCACAGGCCGGGGATGCTGCCGGGCAGCGCGTCGAGGACCGGGCCCGCGATGAGGGCGCCGCCCAGGCCCGAGGCGATCGAGTAGAGGGCGAGCGCGGCCAGCCGGATGAAGGCCCGCCGGGGGTTGGCGGGGCGCGCGCCGGCGCTGATGGCGAGGATCGCGGCGCACAGGTACCCGCCCACGCACCAGCCCACCACCAGGTAGAACGAGGACAGCCCCCGGGCGTCGCCCCGGGCGGCGGGGGCGATGTCGACGACCTTCACCTTGCGCTGCTCGGCCCGCTCGGCGCGGGTGACGACCGTCTCGACGGCCTGGGAGAGCGAGGCGCCCGCGCCACTGGCGACGAGCAGGGTGTCGGTGCTGCCGCGCGGGTCGACGATCAGCGCCGCGTCGGTCTCCCGGTCGCGGATCTGCCGCTCGGCCTGCGCCCGGTCGCCGACGGCGCGCGGGTCGAGGGGGTCGCCCGGCAGTGCGCCGAACTTCTCCGTCAGCTGCCCGCTGATCTGCTGGGGGGCGACGACGCCGAGCGGGATGTCGGTGGGCTTGGGGCTGTGGAAGGCACCGATATAGGAGGTGATGAACGCGAGCTGAAGCACCAGGACCCCGGTCACCAGCAGCGCGGCACGGCCGGTCACCGCGTTCCGCACCTCCTGGAGGAAGGAGGGGTGGGTGCCGCCGGTCGTATAGCTGGCCATGCGTCGCTCCTCGCCGCGCCGGTTCGTACTCCGGTGTGATCCTTTGTCCTCATGGTGCGGGCCACGAGGGATCGCCGCAGGTGGCGTGGGCCGTTCGGGCGGGCCGGGGTGCGGGTGCGCAGCGCCCCGCCGGAGCGGGCGGCAGGTGCTGGAGCGTCAGACGCCGTTGTCAGTGCCTCCCCATACAGTGAAATCACTCGGCGAACTTCGGAGAAGGAGCACCAACATGTCCGCCAACAGGATTCAGCACAAGGTGAATCACGTCGCGCTGGTCGTGGACTGTTCTGGTTCCATGCGTCCGCACCAGAATCAACTGGTGCGTGTGGTGGATGAGTTCGTGGCGGGGCTGAAAGCCGAATCGGACAGCCTCGGCCATGAGACCCGGATCAGCCTCTACTCCTTCGACCACAAGGTGGAGAATCTGGTGTGGGACATGGACGTGAAGCATCTGCCGTCCATGCGCGGGCTGTACCGGGTCAACAATGGCGCTACCGCCCTCATCGAGGCTTCTCTGAAGTCCCTGGACGACCTGGGGCATATCTGGGAGGAATACGGTGAGCACAGCTTCCTCCAGATCGTGGTGACGGATGGTGAGGAAAACGCCTCCGGTGGCGACCGGCGGCACGACGGCGACATGGCCATCCTCGGCCCGTGGCTCGACAGGATCGCGGCGAAGATGGGCGGGCTCCCGGGCCATTGGACTTCCGCGATTCTCGTGCCGAACTCCCTGGCCAAGCGGACCGCCCAGAACTACGGTTTCCCGGCCGGAAACATCGCCATCTGGGATGCGGATTCCCAGGAGGGCGTCGAGGAGGCCATCGGCACCGTGCGCGCCGCCGCCACCAGTTTCCTGCGCGCCCGCGAGCAGGGGGTGCGCGGCACAAAGAATCTGTTCGCCGTCGGCCAGGACATATCGATCGACGAGGTGCGGGCGAATCTCGAACCGATTCCCGCGAATATGTACCGGCTCCTGAAGGTCGACAAGGAGGCCGAGATCCGCCCCTTCGTCGAATCGCATCCCGGCGTGACGTACGAGCGCGGTGCCTGTTACTACCAGCTGGGCGCCCGGGCCCAGGTCCAGCCGAACAAAGAAGTCATCGTGGTGGAGAAGGACACCGACCGCGCCTACACGGGCGACGCGGCGCGCAGCCTTCTGTTCGGTGCGGGCATCCAGGGGACCGTCTCGGTGAAGGCGGGGAACAACCCGAAGCTGGAGGTCTATGTGCAGAGCCGTTCGGTGAACAGGAAGCTCAAGCCGAAGACGCGTCTGCTCATCATGCTCTGAGATCGCTCTGAGATCGCTCTGAGACCGGCTGCCGGAACCGACGGCCCCGGCCATCCCTCGGTCGCCGTCGCGACCGAGGGATGGCCGGCAGGCCTGGGCGGCCGAATTCATTCGTACGAACGTTCGAGAGTTGGTTTATGGTGGATACCGGAGGGGCTCCGGATCGGTCAGGGGGTGCACAAGCGCAGGAGGTGCGATGGCAGGGTTCACGCACCTGCACACCGCGTCGGGGTTCTCGATGCGGTACGGGGCCTCGCACCCGGAACGGCTGGCCGAGCGGGCCGCCGAGCGCGGCATGGACGCGATCGCCCTCACCGACCGCGACAGCCTCGCCGGTACGGTCCGGTTCGCCAAGGCGAGCGCGAAGGCCGGGGTCCGGCCGCTGTTCGGCGTGGACCTGGCCGTCCGGGAACCCGAGCCCGAGGCCAGCCCGACCGTCCGGCGGCGCACCCCCGTGCGCGGCGGGGCGTTCGTCGACGAGTCCGCGCCCCGCGCGGTCTTCCTCGCCCGGGACGGCGCGGCCGGCTGGGCGGCGCTGTGCGGGCTGGTCTCCGCCGCCCACGCGGGCGGCACCGACCGGCCCGAACTGACCTGGGAAGACCTCTCGGCTCTCTCCGGCCTCTCGGATCTTTCGGGTCTCTCCGGTCTTTCCGGTCTCTCCGGCGCGGCGGCCGCCACGACCGGGGACTCCCCGGTCACCGTGCTGCTCGGCGCGGACTCCGAGGTCGGTCGCGCGCTCGCCGCCGGCCGCCCCGACCGGGCCGCGCGGCTGCTCGCCCCCTGGCGTGAAGTGTTCGGTGCCGCCCTGCGGCTGGAGGTCGTCTGCCACGGCCGCACCGGCACCGGTCCCGGTTCCCTGCGGCTCGCCGCCCGTACCACCGGCTTCGCCGTCGAACAGGGCGTACGGGCCGTCCTGACCAACGCCGTGCGCTACGCCGACCCCGGGCAGGGCCCCGTCGCCGACGTCCTCGACGCGGCCCGGCGGCTGGTGCCGATCGACCTCCGCAGGCCCGAAGGGCTCGACAGCGGTGAGCGCTGGCTCAAGGGGCCCGGCGACATGGCCGCCCTCGCCGGCCGGATCGCGGAGGCCGCCGGCTTCCGGCGCGACACCGCGCACCGGCTGCTCACCATGACCGAGGAGACCGCCGCCGCGTGTCTCGTCGACCCCGAGGACCACCTGGGTCTGGGGTCCGTCCACTTCCCCGAGCCCCACCTGGTCGGAGCCGGGCCGCGCACCGCCGACCGGGTGCTGCGCTCCCGCTGCGCGGCGGGCCTGGTGCTGCGCCGCCACGACCGCGACCGCCGCTACTGGGACCGGCTGGATCTCGAACTGCGCACCATCGAGCAGCGCGGCTTCGCCTCGTACTTCCTCACCGTCGCCCAGGTCGTCGACGACACCCGGGCGCTCGGCATCCGGGTCGCCGCCCGGGGCTCCGGCGCGGGCTCCCTCGTCAACCATCTGCTGGGCATCACCCACGCCGACCCCGTCGAGCACGGCCTGCTGATGGAGCGCTTCCTGTCGAGGCACCGGGCCGCGCTGCCCGACATCGACATCGACGTCGAGTCCGCGCGCCGCCTGGACGTCTACCGCGCGATCTTCGACCGGTTCGGCGCCGAGCGGGTCGCGACCGTCGCCATGCCCGAGACCTACCGGGTGCGGCACGCCGTGCGGGACGTGGGCGCGGCCCTCGGCATGGAACCCGCCGAGGTGGACCGGCTCGCCAAGGCCTTCCCGCACATCCGGGCGCGCGACGCCCGGGCCGCCCTGGCGGAGCTGCCCGAGCTGCGCGGTGTCGCCGCCGGACGGTACGGGCCCGCCGACACCAGGCTGTGGGGCCTCGTCGAGGCGCTGGACGCGCTGCCGCGCGGGATCGCCATGCACCCGTGCGGGGTGCTGCTGTCGGACGCGACCCTGCGCGGCCGTACCCCCGTCGTGCCGACCAGCGGCGAGGGGTTCGCGATGTCCCAGTTCGACAAGGACGACGTGGAGGACCTCGGGCTGCTCAAGCTCGATGTCCTGGGGGTGCGGATGCAGTCCGCGATGGCGCACGCGGTGGGGGAGATCGAACGGGCCACCGGGCACCGGCTGGACCTGGACGACCCCGCCCAGGTGAAGCCGGGCGACCGGGCGACCTACGAGCTGATCCGGTCCACCGAGACGCTCGGCTGCTTCCAGATCGAATCACCCGGCCAGCGGGACCTGATCGGGCGGCTCCAGCCCTCGACCTTCCACGACCTCGTGGTCGACATCTCGCTCTTCCGGCCGGGCCCGGTCTCGGCCGACATGGTGCGGCCCTTCATCGACGCCCGGCACGGACGGGCACCCGTCCGCCTCCCGCACCCGGACCTGGCGGAGGCGCTGGGCGAGACCTACGGCGTGGTCGTCTTCCACGAGCAGATCATCGAGATCCTGCGGATCATGACCGGCTGCGACCGGGACTTCGCGGACGAGACGCGCCGCGCGCTGTCCGACCCCGAGCTGCTGGGCCGGGTGCGGGCCTGGTTCGCGGCCGAGGCGGCGGGGCGCGGCTACCCGCCCGACGTCGCCCGCCGCACCTGGGAGATCGTCGAGGCCTTCGGTTCGTACGGCTTCTGCAAGGCGCACGCCGTCGCCTTCGCCGTGCCCACCTACCAGTCGGCCTGGCTGAAGGCGCACCACCCGGCGGCCTTCTACGCCGGGCTGCTCACCCACGACCCGGGGATGTACCCGAAACGACTGCTGCTGGCGGACGCGCGGCGACGCGGGGTACCGATCCTGCCGCTGGACGTGAACCGGTCGGCGGCGGCCTATCGGATCGAACTGGTGTCCGAGAAGGAGGGGTACGGCATCCGGCTCGCGCTCTCCGAGGTGCACGGCATCACCGAGGCCGAGACGGGCCGGATCACGGCCGGCCGCCCGTACACCTCCCTCCAGGACCTGTGGCTGCGCGCCCACCCCTCCCGGCCCGTCGCCGAACGGCTCGCGCGGGTCGGGGCGCTGGACGCCTTCGGCACCAACCGCCGGGACCTGCTCCTGCACATCGCCGAACTCCACCGGCGGCAGCGCGGCGCCACGGCCCAGCTGCCGCTGGTCGACAGCGCGCGGGCCGAACCGGCCGGGCTGCCCGACCTCGACGACGCCGAGCGCCTCGGTGCGGAGCTGAGCGTGCTCGGCATGGACACCTCCCGCCATCTGATGTCCGACCACCGGGAGTTCCTGGCGGAGCTGGGCGCACTGCCGGCGAAGCGGCTGCGCGACGCGCGGCACGGCGAGACCGTCCTGGTCGCGGGCGCCAAGGCCGCCGTCCAGACCCCGCCGATCCGCTCGGGCAAGCGGGTCGTCTTCGCCACCCTCGACGACGGCACCGGCCTGGTCGACTGCGCCTTCTTCGACGACTCCCACGCCGCGTGCGCGCACACGGTCTTCCACTCCTGGCTGCTGCTGGTCCGCGGGGTGGTGCAGCGCCGCGGACCGCGCAGCCTCAGCGTGGTGGGCGCGGCGGCGTGGGACCTGGCGGAGCTCACCGCGCTGCGCGCGGAGGGCGGCCTGGGCGCGGTGGCCGCGGTGCTGGCCGGATCCGCGGCCGAGCCGGCCCCCGCCGGACCGGACCGCCGGATCCACCTGCCCACCGGCTACGCCATGCACCCGTGGGCGGATCTGCGGCCCGCGGGTGAAGGGGCGGCCACGGGGCGCAAGCTGTGGCACGCGAGCCAGGGGAGTGCGGGATGAACACGCGAAGGCTTTCCCCGGTCCCGCCCCTTCCCGAAACCGGGGGCGGAGCCACCGTCCTGTACGTGCACTTCCATGCCGCCGGCGGCACGGGCACTGCCCTGGACGAGGAGACCTACGACGGCCTGCTCGCCCTCCTCGCCGAGGTGACGCCCGTCGTTCAGGCGCTGCCCCCCGACGCCGCGCTGATGGACGTCCGCGGCGCCGTGCGCTACTTCGGGCACGACGCGGCCGAGCTCGCCGAGCTGTTGCGCGTACGCACGCTCGCCCACTACAGCGTGGACTGCACGGTCGGGATCGCGGACAACCCGATGCTCGCGCGGATGGCCGCGCAGGACGGGGCGCCCGGAGCGGTCCGCGAACTCCCCGGTGACCCGGAGGCGGTGGCGGCGTTCCTCGCGCGCAAGCCCGCCGCCGCGCTCTACGGTGTGGGGCCCGCCACCGCCCGCACCCTCTGCTCGTACGGCCTCGACAGCATCGGCCGGATCGCCGCGGCACCGCTGTCCGCGCTGCAGCGCATCCTCGGCGCGACCGCCGGGCGCCGGATCCACGAACGGGCGCACGGCCTCGACCCGACCCCCGTCACCCCCGACGAACGGGCCCGCTCGATGGGTGCCGAACACCGCTTCACCCACGACGAACTGGACGCGGAGTACCGGCGCCGCGCGCTGCTCACGCTCGCCGACGGCCTGGGGGCCCGGCTGCGGGAGGGCCGGCAGGTGGCCCGCGGACTGACGCTCACCGTCCGCTACGCCGACGGCTCCTCGACCACCCGCTCCAGGACCTTCGCCGAGCCCACCGCGCACACCCCGGCGCTGACCGCCACGGCATACGCGCTGCACGGCGCACTCGGACTGCAGCGTGCCCGGGTGCGGTCCGTGGCGCTGCGCGCGGAGGGGCTCGGCGACGCCGCGCTCGCCTCGCGCCAGCTGACGTTCGACCTCGCGGACGACAAGGCGTACCGCGTCGAGGCGGCCGTCGACCGGGCGCGGGCGCGCTTCGGGGTGGCCGCGGTGGGGCCCGCGGCGACGCTGGACGTGGCGTGAGTGAGCGCAGGGGCCGATGAGTCGTTCGGGTCGCATGTATTGACGGGTGCCTGACAAGCCCGCATCCTACTCGGAAGTAACGTGACGGGCTCTCAGCCCGCTTTCCGGCCTGCCGCCACCCGGATCACCGGGTGGACATCAGTGTGCTCATCACTCCCTCACGAGGTGTTCGGATGACGCTGACCTGGAGACCCCTCCGCACCCTGCTGCCCGCTCTCGCCCTGGCGTTCGCCGCCGTGGCGGCCCCGAGCGCCGCGGCCGCCGCCCCCACCCGCGCCCCGGCCGTGACCAGCGGGTGGAACGACTACTCCTGCAAGCCCACCGCCGCCCACCCCCGGCCCGTCGTCCTCGTCCACGGCACGCTCGCCAACTCCGTCGACAACTGGGTCACCCTCGCCCCCCACTTGGTGGACCGCGGCTACTGCGTCTTCTCCCTCGACTACGGACAACTGCCGGGCGTGCCCTTCTTCCACGGCCTCGGCCCGGTCGCGAAGTCGGCCGAACAGCTCTCCGCGTTCGTCGACAAGGTCCTGGCGGCCACCGGCGCGCGCAAGGCCGACCTGGTCGGCCACTCCCAGGGCGCCCTGATGCCCCGCCACTACCTCAAATTCCTCGGCGGCGCGGCCAAGGTGAACGCCCTCGTCGGCATCGCCCCCGACAACCACGGCACGACCCTGCTCGGCCTGACCAAGCTCCTCGACATCGTCCCCGGCGCCCGGGACGCGATACACGGCCTCACCCCCGGACTGACCGACCAGGCGACGGGCTCCGACTTCCTGCGGCGCCTGAACGAGGGCGGCGACACCGTGCCCGGCGTCCGCTACACGGTGATCGCGACGAAGTACGACGAGATCGTCACGCCCTACCGGTCCGGATATCTCTCCGGCCCCGACGTCACCAACATCCTCATCCAGGACCGCTGCTCGCTCGACCTCTCCGGGCACGTGGCGATCGGCGTCGTCGACCGCCTGGCCTTCCACGAGATCACCAACGCCCTCGACCCCGCCCACGCCACCCCGACCACCTGCGCCGGCTGACCTTCCGCGCACGGCGCGGGTCCCACCTGGCCGCAAAAACCAAAAAACCCCAGCTGAGCTGGGGTTTTTCACTGGTGTCCGAGGGGGGACTTGAACCCCCACGCCCGATAAAGGGCACTAGCACCTCAAGCTAGCGCGTCTGCCATTCCGCCACCCGGACAAGGTGTCTGTCTTCGGGGCCGCTGCCCTTCCGACAAGGAAAACAATAGCAAACATCCAGGGGTGCTCGATCACCCGGCCGGGCGCTCCCGGGGGACTCGTGACGGGCGTGTGTCGGCAGCATTGCGGCCTTGGGCTGTGCGGGTGGGAGAGAGAGGATGGCCGTGGACCCACGCCGGGGCCGCCGGGCTGTGGCGGCTCCCGGCGGCGAACCACGAGGAGGCAGCGTGAGCGAGTCGAAGCCCGGCCGTAGCGGAACGGGCCCGAGCGCCGAGGACGAGGTCGTCGACCTCTGTCGTGATCTGATCCGGATCGACACCAGCAACTACGGCGACCACTCCGGCCCCGGCGAGCGCGCCGCCGCCGAGTACGTCGCCGAGAAGCTCGCCGAGGTGGGGCTCGAACCCCAGATCTTCGAGTCCCACAAGGGGCGGGCCTCGACGGTGGCGCGGATCGAGGGCGAGGACCCCTCCCGGCCCGCGCTGCTGATCCACGGCCACACCGACGTCGTGCCCGCCGACGCCGACGACTGGACCCACCACCCCTTCGCGGGCGAGATCGCGGACGGCTGCCTGTGGGGGCGCGGCGCGGTCGACATGAAGGACATGGATGCGATGACGCTCGCCGTCGTCCGCGACCGGATGCGCTCCGGCCGTAAGCCGCCGCGCGACGTCGTCCTCGCCTTCCTCGCCGACGAGGAGGCCGGTGGCACCTACGGCGCCCGCTTCCTGGTGGACAAGCACCCCGGGCTCTTCGACGGGGTGACCGAGGCGATCAGCGAGGTCGGCGGCTTCTCCTTCACCGTCAACGAGAATCTGCGGCTGTATCTGGTGGAGACCGCCCAGAAGGGCATGCACTGGATGCGGCTCACGGTGGAGGGCACCGCCGGGCACGGTTCCATGACCAACACCGACAACGCGATCACGGAGCTGTGCGAGGCGGTCGGCCGGCTCGGCCGGCACCGGTTCCCGGTCCGGGTGACCAAGACCGTGCGGTCCTTCCTCGACGAGCTGTCCGACGCGCTCGGCACCCCGCTCGACCCCGAGGACATGGAAGCCACCCTCGCCAAGCTCGGCGGCATCGCGAAGCTCATCGGGGCGACCCTGCGCAACACCGCCGCCCCGACGATGCTCGGCGCGGGGTACAAGGTCAATGTGATCCCGGGGCAGGCGACGGCCCACGTCGACGGCCGCTTCCTGCCGGGGTACGAGGAGGAGTTCCTTGCCGACCTCGACCGGATCCTCGGGCCAAAGGTCAAGCGCGAGGACGTTCATGCCGACAAGGCACTGGAGACCTCCTTCGACGGCGACCTGGTCGACGCCATGCAGACGGCGCTCAGGGCCGAGGACCCGATCGCGCGTGCCGTGCCGTACATGCTCTCGGGCGGCACCGACGCCAAGTCCTTCGACGACCTGGGCATCCGCGGCTTCGGGTTCGCGCCGCTCAAGCTGCCGCCGGAGCTGGACTTCGCCGGGATGTTCCACGGTGTGGACGAGCGAGTGCCGCTCGACGGACTGAAGTTCGGCGCGCGGGTGCTCGACCGGTTCCTGGACGAGGCCTGAGTATTTCGCCAACGTGTGCGCTTCTGCCGCGCACTTAACCGGAAAGGGTGAATGGCCAAAGCATCACGTAGCTCGCCCACCTCCTCGTCGTTACATCTATGCGGTCCGCGGCTGGGACCGCATTGCCAACAAGGAGGAACCCATGCTCAAGAAGGTCGTCGCTGCTGCGGCTGCCACCAGTGGTCTCGTGCTCGCCGGCGCGGGCGTGGCCGCTGCGCACTCGGGCGCCCAGGGAGCTGCAGTCAACTCGCCCGGCATCGCGTCCGGCAATGTCGTCCAGGTGCCGGTCTCGGTGCCGGTCAACGCCTGTGGCAACACGCTCAACATCGTCGGGCTGCTGAACCCCACCTTCGGTAACACCTGCGTCAACCACTGACGTTGTTCCTCAGCCCGTAAGGGTGTGAATCAAGGCGGCCCCGGAGTGCGCGCCATGCGCTCCGGGGCTGCTGGGTATTCGGCGCACGGCCGACTCGGCCGTGCGCATTCCGCTTGGTAGAAGGCAGAAGGAATAGCTATGCGACAGGTCGCCAAGAAGGGCTTGCTCACAGCAGCGGCGGCAAGCGGCGTATTCGCCGTGACCAGCGGCTACGCCGCACACGCGGACTCGGGTGCCATGGGTACCGCCGCGCACTCCCCGGGCGTCGCGTCCGGCAACACCGTCCAGGTCCCGGTGCACGTGCCGGTCAACGCCTGTGGCAACACGGTGAACGTGGTCGGGCTGCTCAACCCCGCCTCGGGCAACAAGTGCGCCAACGTGTCCGGCGGCCACGGCAAGCACGGTGACAAGGGCCACGGCAACCACGGCAACGGCCAGGGTCACCACGGTCACGGCCAGGGCGGCCACCACGGCGGCGGTCACGGCGCCGACGGCAAGAGCGTCGGCTCGCCGGGCGTCGCGTCCGGCAACACCGTCCAGGCGCCGGTGCAGGTGCCGGTCAACGCGTGCGGGAACAGCGTCGACGTCGTCGGCATCGGCAACCCCGCCACCGGCAACGAGTGCGTCAACAACGGCCACTCCCACGGTCACGGCCCGCAGGGTCCCGGTCACAAGCCGCCGCACGAGCGGCCCGGCCACCCGACCCCGCACGAGCCCCCGGCGAAGCACAACCCGCCCGCCGAGAAGCCCGGTCACAAGCCCCCGGCGAAGCACACCCCGACGGCCGAGAAGCCCGGCCACAAGCCGGCCGGTCACGCCAAGCCGCCCACCGAGGTGAAGGCCGCCCACCAGGAGGAGGCCTCCTCCTTCCCGGTGGCCAAGGCCAGTGAGCTCGCGCACACCGGTGCGGGCCAGCTCGGCATCGCGGTCCCGGCCGTGGGCCTCCTGCTCGGCGGCGCGGTGCTCTACCGCCGCGCGCGTGCCGCGCAGGGCTGAATCACACCGCTTGATCCCGGACGGCACTAGTCCGGGACCGGCAGCCAGGCCGACAGCACGGAGCGGGCCCCGCAGTGGCGGGGCCCGCTCCGTACGCTTTCACCACGTGGCACGCACCTGGCGGATGATCCGACGCCGCAGCCGCACCCGGCGGCTGCCGTCGGGATAAAGACGCAGTCGGTCCAACTCCCAGTGTCCGTACTCGGCATGGTCGGTCAGCAAGCGAGTGGCTGCTCCTCGAGAGACCCCTCGAGGCACATACACATCACAGAATTCGTATTCCGGCATCGCATCTATTGTGCGGGAACGGGCTCGGTGCGGATAGCGTCTGCACTATGTCTGATGCTGCGCAGCCAACCGCTGCCGAGGTACGCGCCGCCGCCGAGGCGGTCAAAGCCGCGCTGGACCGCCACCTCGATGCCGTCGAACACCGATCGGGGGCGACCGATCCGGCTGTCTACGCCGCGTTCAACGAGCTGGCCGCGACAGCCGAGGCGTACGACGAGCTGTTGTACGACGCCTATGACGAGGTCACACCCTTCGAGATCCCCGGTGACGACACGCTGCCCGCCTACGCCGGGCCCGAGGAGCCCAGCGCGCTCAGTGTGCTGATCCGCAGGGACTACGCGGTGGTCGAACCACACCGGCTCCTCGCCCAGGCCCAGCGCGTCGCCGACCTCGATCCCGACATCGACGCGCCCCCGGGCTCGCCGGGGAACGCGGCGGACCTCGTCGGCAGCAGTGTCCACGCCGCCCTCGGGGTGCTCTTCGGAGAGTACGAACCGGACGAGATCGCATCCCGGCACAAGGAATTCGGCCTGGAGGAAGGCGATTCCACCCTGTGGGTGGCGGCGGCCGACGACCCCGCCGAGCCCGGTGAATGGCTGTCCGCCCCCTTCGACCAGGCCGATCCGCAGCGGGTCATCTGCCGCTTCGACGTCAGCGCGGTCTTCGACGAGGAACTCGACCTCGACGAGGACGGTGACGACGAGGACGGCGACGAGGCTGCCCCGGACGGTGCCGAGCAGCAGGACGGGGCCGCGAGGTCCCCGGGCCCCGGGCACTGAGGGACGTCTCTCACCGAGGGCGGTGACCCCGGGGCGCGGGCGGCGGCCCGCCCCGGGGTCATCCGTCAGCTCACGCCTCGGACTGTGGGGCCCGCAGCAAGGACCGCAGCCGGGTGGTCCGCTCCTTCGCCGGGATCTCGGCCACCGCGCGGGGCAGCGCCTGGTCCACGCCGTGCACGACCGACAGATGCCGCTCGCCCCGGCTGAACGCGGTGTAGATCCACGCCCTCGTCAGCTCCTGGGCGGCGTCGCCGGGCAGCACCACCACGGCCGCCGGCCAGCGCGTACCGGCCGCCTGGTGCGCGGTGACGGCCCAGCCGTGCCGTACCGTGCCGCCCACCCGCTCGGGCGGCACGACGACGGGCGAGCCCGCGCAGTCCAGCCGGAGCCCCGCCGCGTCCGCCGAGACGACCGTGCCGGGGACCATACGGCCCGGCGCCGGTACGTAGGCGATGCGGTCGCCCGGGTCGAAGCCGCCGAACCGGCCCGGCCCGGGGTTGAGCCGCTCCTTCAGCGCCGCGTTGAGCGCCCGGGTGCCGACGGCACCGCCGTGGCCCGGCGTGATCACCTGGGTGTGATCGGCGGGCACGCCGATGGCGCGCGGCACCGAGTCCGCGACGAGCTGCACGGTGCGGTGGACGGCTTCGCCCGCGTCCCGGACCGGGACGATCACGACCTCCTTGCCGGGGGCGTCCACCGTGGTCAGCTCACCGACCCCGATCCCCGACACCAGCTCGCCGATCGGGCCCTCGTCCGGGGTGCGCGAGACGACCGCTGGGCAGGCCCGCGCGGCCACCACATCCGCGAAGACCCGGCCCGGCCCGGCCGACCACAGCACGCCGGGGTCACCGCTCAGCACCAGCCGGGTGCCGTCCGTCAGCGACTCCACCAGCATCGCCGCCGTCTCCACGTCCAGCTGCGGTGCGTCCAGTACGGCGAGCACATCGAGCGCGAGGGCGCCCTCGGCGTCCCGCCCGGGGCCCTCCTGGCCGGACAGCAGCCCGGTGACGGTGACCGCGTCGGGGTCGCCGAGCGCGACGAGACGCCGCTTGCCGTCCTCGGTGTGCGCGGCGGCACAGGCCCGCAGGCCCAGGGCGCGGGCCGCGAGGACGAGGGCGAGGGGCTCCGCGCGGGCCGCCTCGCCACCGCTGTGCGTCACGAGCCCGGAGGACGCGACGGCCCGGATCAGCTCACCGGCGGAGGGGGAGGGCGCGGCGGCAGCGGCGGCCTCCCAGTCGGGGGCGGCCGCACCGGAGCCCGTGCCGGGGTCCGCCGCGGGTGACGCCGGGCCGCTGTCGGTGGGGGAGCCGGCACCGGAGCCGGCACCGTCCGCTCCGGCCTCCTGCCCGTCCTCACCGCTGTCCGCGACCGCCTCGGCCTCCGCGGCGGCGGGCGCCGGCTCCGCGCCCAGGGTGCTGATCAGCCGGGCGAGGCCGTCGGCCAGGCTTTCCTCCGCCATCGCGTAGCGGTCCAGTCCCAGCAGCAGCCGGACCGGGACCTCCGTCTCCGAGCCGTCCGGCTCGGGACGGGCGGCACCCGGGGTCTCCAGGGCCTCCTGGAACACCAGCACCGAGCCCTCCGCGAGCGCGCTCTGCAGCGCCTCGTCCGGCTCCGGCACGGACTGCTTGCCGAGCGCGGTGCGCAGCACCGACGCCTCCAGGACGGTGTGCCCGGCCAGCGCGGCGCGCTCCAGCAGCCAGCCGACCAGGGCCTGGCCCCGGCGCTCGTCACCCGGACCGCACTCCGCGCCCAGCAGCGCCCGCGCGAAGCCGTCCGCCTGCTCCGGGCGCACGCCCGGGACGGCCAGCAACTGCCAGGGGTCGTCGCGCAGGGTCTCGGCGGCCTGCTCCCCGAGCACGCCGACCACCTGCCCGGCCAGCGTCTCGGGAGCGCCGCCCGCGGTCAGTACCTGCCGTACGCCGTCGAGCCCTTCGGCGCTGATGTGCAGGGCCGGGCGCGGGGGAGCGGGGGCCGCGGCCGCCGTCGGCGCGGGTGCGGCGGCCCGCTCGGGCCGGGGGGAGGCGCCGCTGCCCGGCGCCGGCGCACCGGCGGCACGCCTGCCGCCGGACGGCCCGGTGAAGAACGACGCCGCCGGGCGCTCCCCGCTCTCCACGGCCCGCACCGCGGCCGCCAGCGCCTCCGCGGCGGCGGACCGGCTGCCGCCGCCCGGTGCGGGGGTCCCGGCCCCTGCCCCGGCTCCGGCCTCGGCCGCCGGAGCAGGCTGCTCCTGCGGGGACCGTTCCTCCCGCGGGCCGTCCTCGGCCTCACGACCGTCGCCGTCCGTCCCGGCCCCGGTGTCGTCGGCGGGGGTGGCCGGTGACGCGGCGTCGCCCGGCTCGCCCGTCCCGGCCGGGGCGGCCTCCTCGGGGGAGGGCGCGGACGCGTCCTCGACGGCGAGGGGGTCGCGGTCGGTACTCACAGCGTGCTCCAGTCCTGATCGGGATAGCGGTGCACGGGCGCCGACACATCGTCGAGCGCCTGGCAGATCTCGTCTGGAAGAGTAAGGCTCTCCACTGACAACGCGGCTTCGAGCTGCGTCGCGTTCCGCGCGCCTACGATCGGGGCGACCACGCCGGGGCGGTCGCGCACCCACGCGAGAGCCACTTGCAAAGGGGTCGTGGCGAGCCCGTGGGCGGCCGTGGTGACGGCGTCGACGACGCGGGTGGCGTCGGCGTCCAGATAGGGCTCGACGAAGGGGGCGAGGTGGTCGGAGGCCCCCCGCGAGTCGACGGGCGTCCCGTGGCGGTACTTGCCCGTCAGCACGCCCCGGCCGAGCGGCGAGGACGGCAGCACCCCGATGCCCAGGTCGAGCGCCGCGGGCAGCACCTCGCGCTCGATGCCGCGCTGCAGCAGCGAGTACTCCATCTGTGTGCTGGCCAGCCGGGTACGGGTGCCCGGCCCGGCGAGCTGCCAGGTGGCGGCCTTGGCGAGCTGCCAGCCGCAGAAGTTGGACACCCCGGCATAGCGGGCCCGGCCGCTGCCCACCGCCATGTCGAGCGCCTGCAGCGTCTCCTCGGTCGGGGTGAAGGGATCGTAGGCGTGGATCTGCCACAGGTCGACGTAGTCCGTGCCCAGCCGGGTCAGCGAGGCGTCGAGCGCCGAGAGCAGATGCCCCCGCGAGCCGTCGAAGCGCCGGCCCGGGTCCGGGACGCTGCCCGCCTTGGTCGCGACGACCAGATCGCGGCGCGGCACGAGGTCCTCCATCAGCCGGCCGAGGAGGTACTCCGCGCCGCCGTCCGCGTAGACGTCGGCGGTGTCGACGAGGGTGCCGCCCGCCTCCCAGAACACCTTGAGCTGCTCGGCGGCGTCGAATTCGCCGGTGTCCCGGGCCCAGGTGAGGGTGCCGAGCCCGATCCTCGAAACCCGCAGTCCCGTGCGGCCGAGATGCCTTGACTCCATGAGCGCTGAGGTTACTGGCCGGGGCCGGGCCCGTGGCCGCCTGTGGACAGCCGCCTGTGCACAGCGCCGGTGACGTACCCCAGGTCGGCGCGCTACAGTCCCCGGAACAACGACGTTACTGATCGGTAAGGGGCGCCCGCATGGCTCGGATGAGGCTCGGAATCAACCTCGGCTACTGGGGAGCCGGGACGGACGCGGACAACCTCGCGGTCGCCCGCGAGGCCGACCGGCTGGGCTACGCGGTCTGCTGGGCGGCCGAGGCGTACGGCTCCGACGCGCCCACGGTGCTCTCCTGGGTCGCGGCGCAGACCGAACGGATCGACGTCGGTTCGGCGATCTTCCAGATCCCGGCCCGTACGCCCACGATGACGGCCATGACGGCCGCGACCCTCGACTCGCTCTCCGGCGGCCGCTTCCGCCTCGGCCTCGGCGTCTCCGGCCCGCAGGTCTCCGAGGGCTGGTACGGCGTGAAGTTCGACAAGCCGCTCGCCCGCACCCGTGAGTACGTCGAGATCATCCGCAAGGCCATGTCCCGTGAGCGCGTCGCCCACGACGGCGACCACTGGACGCTGCCGCTGCCGGGCGGCCCGGGTAAGCCCATCAAGCTCACCGTCCACCCGGTGCGCGAGCACATCCCGCTCTACATCGCGGCCATCGGCCCGAAGAACCTGGAGCAGACCGGCGAGATCGCCGACGGCGCCCTCGTCGTCTTCTTCGCCCCCGAGCACGCCGAGGAGACCACCCTGGGCGCCCTGCGGGCCGGACGCGCGAAGGCGGGCAAGGACCTCGACGGCTTCGACCTCGTGCCGACCGTGCCCATGGCCGTCGGCGACGACGTGAACGCCCTCGCGGACCTCTTCCGCCCGTACACCGCCCTCTACGTCGGCGGCATGGGCAGCGCCAAGCAGAACTTCTACAACAAGCTCGCCCAGCGCATGGGGTACGAGAAGGCGGCCGCCGAGATCCAGGAGAAGTACCTCTCCGGCGACAAGGCGGGCGCCGCGGCCGCGGTGCCGCGCGAGCTGATCGACTCCACCACCCTGCTCGGCCCGGTGGAGCGCGTCGCCGACCGGATGCAGGCCTACGCGGAGGCCGGGGTCACCACACTGTCGCTGGCCCCCGCCGGGTTCACCCTCGACGAGCGGATCGCGAGCCTGCGGGCCGGCGTCGACGCCCTGGAGCGGGCGGGGCTCGCCTAGGCCTGGTGCTGCACCTCCGCTGCGCGGCGGTGTCCTCAATCGCCGGACGGGCTTATTCAAGCCCGTCCGGCGATTGAGGACAGAGCACAGCAGCCTGTCCGGCGATTGAGGACGCGCCCGCAGGGCGCCCGCCGCCGCAGGCGGCACAAAGTCGGCCCGCAGTCGGCACGACAAACCGCGGCCGTGGTGGGGGCTCGGGGTGCCTTCCCCGCCACGGCCGTCACCGAGGACAACGCCCCCTACGGCCCCGTGGTTACGCACCGCGGGGCCCTTCGTCCTTCCCTCGCCGTTTCCCCACCGTCCGGCATTCGGCCGAGCGCGCGGCCCGAGCGTTTGCCGCGCCCCGACCGCGGCAGTTGACTTGCCTTCGGGACGTCGTGCACGGAGGTGGCAGTCATGCTCTCGGCCAGAAGCGTGTTCCAGGAGATCCTCGACAACGACGAGTCGTACCGGCTCTTCTGCTCCATCGCCGCCGGCGGCGAAGCGCAGGGGGGCTGGGAGAACGGCCGGATCGCCGCGCTGGTGCCACCCGAGCTGCAGGCCCTCGCACCCAAGATCGCACGACACGGCGCGGACGAGGACAAGCACGGCCGGATCTTCCTCGCCCTGCTCCGCAAACGGGGGCTGGAGCCCGTGCCGGTCCCGCCGGAGACCGATTACACGGCCATCCTCGAACGCCGGGGCATCGGGCTTCCCCACACCAAGCTGCGCGCCGACACCCCGCTCACCGAGCGGGACATCGTCGCCTACCTCGCGCACAGCCGGGTCACCGAGCAACGCGCCTCCGATCAGATGGACATGCTCACCAAGCACTTCGGCGAGCACCCCGAGGTCGGCAGGGCGATCAAGATGATCTGTCACGACGAGGCCAACCACCTCGCCTACTGCCACGAGGAGCTGCTGCGGCTCGCCGCCGCCGGATACGGCCGGACCATCCTGTCGGCCCTCCAGCAGAGCGCGCTCGCCGAGATCGTGGTCTACCGGGACGTCAGCCTCGCGGTGATGGGCCACATGGGCCGCATCCTGAGGTGGCCGAAGGCCAAGTCCGCGGCGCTCACGGCGGGCATCCGTGCCCTGTACGGGTACGAGCGGCTCGGCGGCTGGCGGCGGACGGTCGGTCTGCGGCTGCCCGACCGCCTCGACGCGCTGCGCGGTCCCGCCGAGCCCGCCCCCGAGTTCGCCTGACCGCGCCCCGCGACCCGGCCGCCGGGCACCGCGCCCTCAGAGCCAGCCGCGCCGCTTGAAGAGCCGGTGCAGTCCGAACTCCAGCACGGCCAACAGCCCCAGCACCGCGGGATACCCCCAGGGCTGGCGCAACTCCGGCATGTGGTCGAAGTTCATCCCGTACACCCCGGCGATCATCGTCGGAAGGGCCGCCATAGCCGCCCACGCCGAGATCTTGCGCATGTCGTCGTTCTGCTGGACGCCGGTCTGCGCGAGATGGGCCGACAGGATGTCCGAAAGCAGCCGGTCCAGGCCCTCCGCGGACTCGTTCGCCCGGGTCAGATGATCACTCACATCACGGAAGAACGGCTGGGAACCGCTGTCCACGAACGGCAGCCGCGCCTCCGCGAGCCGGGTCATCGGCTCGGCCAGCGGGACCGTCGCCCGCCGGAACTCCACGACCTGCCGCTTGAAGGCGTAGATCCGCGAGGCGGTGTTCCTGTTGTCCCCGCCGACCGGCGCGAACACCTCGGCCTCCAGCTCCTCCAGGTCCACCTGGAGCGCCGCCGCCACATCGATGTAGTGGTCCACCACCGCGTCGCTCACCGCGTACATCACCGACGTCGGACCGTGCTTGAGCACCTCCGGCTCGTGCTCCAGCCGCTGCCGCACCCGCGCGAGCGGGCTGCCCTCGCCGTGCCGGACCGAGACGACGAAGCAGTCGCCGACGAACAGCATCAGCTCACCGGTGGTGACCGTGCCCGCCGCGTCGTCGTAGGTGGTGGGCTTGAGCACCATGAACAGCGAGTCGTCGTACACCTCCAGCTTCGGCCGCTGGTGCGCGTTGAGCGCGTCCTCGACGGCCAGCGGGTGCAGCTCGAACTCGTTCGTCACCAGGTCGAACTCGTCCTCCGTGGGCTCGTACAGCCCGACCCACACGAAGGAGTGCCCCTTGGCGCGCGCCTCCCGCAGCGCGTCCGAGAGGTCGGCGGGGCCCTCCGCGCGGCGCCCGTCCCGGTAAATGCCGACGTCGACGATCACGACAGGCATTCTTCCGCCAATCCGCCCCCGGCGCACCGGAGGGGCGCCTGGGACGCCCGGTTACGGACGTAGGCTGGTCGTCATGCCCACGCTGATCCTGCTCCGGCACGGCCGGTCCACCGCCAACACCGGGGGAGTGCTCGCGGGGTGGACCCCCGGGGTCGCCCTCGACGAGCGCGGCGCCGCCCAGGCGGCCGCCCTCCCCGCCCGGCTCCGCGACGTGCCGCTCGCCGCCGCCGTCGCCAGCCCGCTCCAGCGCTGTCAGGAGACCCTGGCACCGCTGCTCGCCGCGCGGCCGGAGCTGCCGTCGCACACCGACGAGCGGATCGGGGAGTGCCACTACGGCGACTGGTCGGGCCGCAAGCTCGCCGAACTGCACGACGAGCCGCTGATGGCCGTCGTGCAGCAGCACCCCTCCGCCGCCGCCTTCCCCGGCGGGGAGTCCGTCCGCGCCATGCAGGCGAGGGCACTGGACGCGGTCCGCGACTGGAACGAGCGGATCGAGCGGGACCACGGACCGGACGCCGTCTATCTCATGTGCACGCACGGCGACATCATCAAGGCGCTCGCCGCCGACGCCCTCGGCCTCCACCTCGATCTCTTCCAGCGGATCGCCGTCGACCCCTGCTCGGTCACGGCCATCCGCTACACCCGGCTGCGGCCCTATCTGGCGCGGCTCGGCGACACCGGTGACCTGGCCGATCTCGCCCCGAGCGGGCAGCCGCCGACGGAGCGCGAGGGGGACGCGGCCGTCGGGGGTGGTGCGGGAGCACCGTGATCGTCGTGCGCAGTAGGGTGGTGAGGCGGGGGTGCCCGCCTCGCTGCCGGTGATCGCCTCGCCGGAACGGGCCGTACCGCACCGCACATGACCCGCCCCGAGCCGCACAGCCACTCCGACCACCCGAACCAAATGGAGCAGGACGTTGTCCCGTCAGGTGTTCCTCTATGACCCGCCGGACCGATTCGTCGCCGGTACGGTCGGGCTGCCGGGCCGCCGCATTTTCTTCCTCCAGGCCTCGGCGGCCGGCCGGACCACCAGCGTCATGCTGGAGAAGACCCAGGTGGAGGCGCTCGCCGAGCGCATCGACGAGCTGCTGGACGAGGTGGTCCGGCGCACCGGGGGCAATGCCCCGGTGCCGGCCGTGGCCCCCGCCGAACTCGCCGACACCGCCCCCCTGGACACCCCCGTCGAGGAGGAGTTCCGGGTCGGCACCATGGCACTGGCCTGGGACGGCGAGCACGAGCGGATGGTGGTGGAGGCGCAGGCCCTCGTCGAGCTGGCGGCGGACACCGAGGAAGACCTCGCCGAGGCCGAGGAGCGGTTGCTCAAGGACGAGGCGAACGGTCCGCCGATGCTGCGCGTGCGGCTGACCGGCACCATGGCCCGCGCGTTCGCCAAGCGTGCCCTCGAAGTCGTCAACGCCGGCCGCCCGCCGTGCCCGCTGTGCAGCCTGCCGCTCGACCCGGAGGGACACGTATGTCCGCGCCAGAACGGATACCGCCGCGGAGCGTGACCCCGCACGAGCTGCTGGCACTGGGCGAGCTGACGGTGCGCGGCCGGGTCCGTGAGGCGTCCAACGCGGTCCTGTACTGCACGGTCACCTACGAGGGCGTCACCGCCTCCTGTGTCTACAAGCCGGTCGCCGGGGAGCGCCCGCTGTGGGACTTCCCCGACGGGACGCTGGCGCAGCGCGAGGTGGCGGCGTACGAACTCTCCGAGGCCATGGGCTGGGGACTGATCCCGCCGACGGTGCTGCGCGACGGCCCGTACGGCGAGGGCATGTGCCAGCTGTGGATCGAGGGCCCGGACGAGGAGGCGGCCGCCGGCGCGGAGCTGCTGGCGCTGGTCGAGGGCGAGGAGCCGGGCCCGGGCTGGAAGGCCGTCGGCTTCGCGGAGGTCGGGGAGGACCGCACCGCGCTGCTGGTGCACGCCGACGACGTGCGGCTGCGGCGGCTGGCCGTGCTCGACGCGGTGATCAACAACGGTGACCGCAAGGGCGGCCATCTGCTGCCCGCGGCCGACGGGCGGCTGTACGCGATCGACCACGGCGTGACCTTCAACGCCGACGACAAGCTGCGCACCCTGCTGTGGGGCTGGGCCGGCGAGCCGCTGCCCGAGGAGGCCCTGGAGGCCCTACGGCGACTTTCGGCCGATCTGGCCGAGGGGCGGCCCCTGGCCGCACGTCTGGCCGAGTTGATCACCCCCGCCGAGATCGAGGCGCTGCGCGCCCGCGTCGCGGACCTCCTGCGGACCGGGCGGCACCGCGAGCCCAGTGGCCAGTGGCCCGCCATCCCCTGGCCGCCGGTCTGAGACGGTCCGCCGGTACGGATTGGCCGAGATCGCGCAAGAGCTTGACTTCGGCCAAGAGCCGAGTCCGGTTCGTATCCGGAACATGCGTCCGGTTAGGCTTCAGGACATGCATGCCTGGCCCGCTTCTGAGGTACCCGCCCTGCCTGGCAGTGGCCGCGACCTCCGGATCCACGACACCGCGACCGGCGAGCGAGTGACCCTCGCCCCCGGTCCCGTCGCCCGTATCTATGTCTGCGGCATCACGCCGTACGACGCCACCCACATGGGGCACGCGGCGACCTACAACGCGTTCGACCTCGTGCAGCGCGTGTGGCTCGACACCAAGCGGCAGGTCCACTACGTCCAGAACGTCACCGACGTCGACGACCCGCTGCTCGAGCGGGCCCTCGCCAACGGCGACGACTGGACCGCGCTCGCCGAGCGCGAGACCGCCCTCTTCCGCGAGGACATGACCGCGCTGCGGATGCTGCCGCCGCGGCACTACGTGGGCGCCGTGGAGTCGATACCCAAGATCGTTCCGCTGGTGGAGCGGCTGCGTGACGCCGGTGCCGCCTACGAGCTCGAGGGCGACGTCTACTTCTCCGTCGCGTCCGACAGCCACTTCGGCGCGGTCTCCGGCCTCGACGCGGAGGCGATGCGACTGCTGTCCGCCGAGCGCGGCGGCGACCCGGACCGCCCCGGCAAGAAGAACCCCCTCGACCCCATGCTGTGGATGGCCGCCCGCCCGGGCGAGCCCAGCTGGGACGGCGCCTCCCTCGGCCCCGGCCGCCCGGGCTGGCACATCGAGTGCGTCGCGATCGCCCTCGAGCACCTCGGCATGGGCTTCGACGTGCAGGGCGGCGGCAGCGACCTCGTCTTCCCGCACCACGAGATGGGCGCCTCGCACGCCCAGGCGCTCACCGGCGAGCACCCGTTCGCCAAGACGTACGTGCACGCGGGCATGGTCGCCCTGGACGGCCAGAAGATGTCCAAGTCCAAGGGCAACCTGGTCTTCGTCTCCCGGCTGCGCCGTGACGGCGTCGACCCCGCCGCCATCCGCCTCGCCCTGCTCGCCCACCACTACCGGGCCGACTGGGAGTGGACCGACGCCGTCCTGACCGAGGCCGTCGACCGCCTCGGCCGCTGGCGCGCGGCCGTCTCGCGCCCGGACGGACCGTCCGCCGACGCCCTGGTCGAGGAGATCCGCGACGCCCTCGCGGACGACCTCGACGCCCCGGCCGCGCTCGCCGCGGTCGACCGCTGGGCCGCCGCCCAGGCCGCCGACGGCGGCAGCGACGAGGGCGCGCCCGGCGTCGTCTCGCGGGCCGTCGACGCACTGCTCGGCGTGGCCCTGTGACGGGCTGACCCCGCGCATTTCCCAAGGAGGGTGCTCCCCGGCTCGAACGGCCGGGGAGCACCCTCCTTCGCGTGCACGGCGGTTGCCGGACCGCGCCACGAAGACGACGGTGCCCGGGACGCCCGCGTCGGTCGCGGTCGTCCCGGGCACCGTCGCGTCACCGGTCTCCAGGAGCCTCCAGGAGGCGCCTTGGGGAGGTGCCTTCAGGGGGTGGTCAGTCCTTGCCGTCCGGCCCCTTGTCGTTCGGCCCCTCGGGGGCCGGTCCGGTGCCGGGGTCATCCTCGGACGCCGACGACTGCGACTCGTCCTTGGGCTGTGGCTTCGGCGGCCGTGTGCGGCCGCTGGAGGTGTCACGGAGGTACGAGGAATCCCGGCCGTCGGCGACGCCGGGGTCGGTCCCGAGGCCGGGCTGCCCCGGTCCGGGCTGGCCGTCGCGGCGCCGCAGATAGCGCTCGAACTCCCGGGCGATGGCCTCACCGGAGGCCTCCGGCAGCTCGGCGGTGTCCCGCGCCTCCTCCAGCGACTGGACGTACTCCGCGACCTCGCTGTCCTCCGCCGCCAGCTGGTCCACGCCGAGCTGCCAGGCCCGCGCGTCCTCCGGCAGGTCGCCGAGCGGAATCCGCAGATTGACCAGGTCCTCCAGGCGGTTGAGGAGCGCCAGGGTCGCCTTCGGGTTCGGCGGCTGCGAGACGTAGTGCGGCACCGCCGCCCACAGGCTCACCGTCGGGATGCCCGCGTGCGTGCACGCCTCCTGGAGAATGCCGACGATGCCGGTCGGGCCCTCGTAGCGGGACTCCTCCAGATCCATGGTGCGCGCCAGGTCCGGGTCGGAGGTGACGCCGCTGACCGGTACCGGCCGGGTGTGCGGGGTGTCACCGAGCAGCGAGCCCAGGATCACGACCATCTCCACCCCCAACTCGTGGGCGAAGCCGAGGATCTCGTTGCAGAACGAGCGCCAGCGCATGCTCGGCTCGATGCCCCGGACCAGGACCAGATCGCGCGGTGTCGCCCCGCCCGTGCGCACCACGGAGAGCCGGGTGGTCGGCCAGGTGACCTTGCGGACCCCGCCGTCCAGCCACACCGTGGGCCGGTTGACCTGGAAGTCGTAGTAGTCCTCGGCGTCGAGCGCCCCGAAGACCTCGCCCTTCCACTCGCGGTCGAGGTGCGCGACCGCGCTGGAGGCGGCGTCCCCGGCGTCGTTCCACCCCTCGAAGGCACAGATCATGACCGGGTCGATCAGCTCGGGAACCCCCTCAAGCTCGATCACCCAGCGCCTCCTTCCGACCGGGGCGGAACGGGTGTCCGTGCCACCGCCGGTTGCAGTTCCGTGCAGTTCTGTCGCGTGTTCCGCGGGCCCGTCGGTCGCCCGTCGGCGGCCCGCTTCCCGCGTGCGACCTCAAGCCTACGGCTTCCGCGTCCCGCGGTCGCGGCCCCCGTACGACGGGAGTCGCCCCCGCGGCCGGTCCCCGGGCCGGCGGGGGCGCCGGCGGGACACGCGTCGAGGGGAGAGACGCTGCGTCTCTCCCCTCGACGGGTGATGCGGTGCCGCGGTGCGGCCGGGCGTCAGCCCTTGTCGCCCAGCATGTCCTTGACCTTGGCGCGGACGTCCTCGGAGTCCAGGCCGCGGATCGTCAGGGTCGTGCGGCGGCGCAGCACGTCGTCGACCGTCTCGGCCCACTCGTGGTCACGGGCGTAGACGACCTGGGCCCAGATCTCGGGGCCGTCGGGGTGGATGCGCTCGGCCAGCTCCGGGTTCTCGTTCGCCAGGCGCGCGATGTCGAAGGACAGCGAGCCGTAGTGCGAGGCGAGGTGACGGGCGGTCAGCGGGTCCATGCGGCTGCCGGGCTCACGGTCCACCAGCAGTCGGTGGGCGACCGCGTTGGGGTTGGAGATGCCGGGCAGCGGGGTGCGGCGGACCAGGTTGGAGATGGGCTCCATGTCCTCGGTCAGCGGGCTGCCGGGGAGCTTGGCGAGCTTGCTCATGACCGTACGGCCGATGTGGCGGTAGGTCGTCCACTTGCCGCCGGCGACGGACAGCATGCCACCCTTGCCCTCGGAGACGACCGTCTCGCGCTTGGCCTGGGCCACGTCGCCGGGGCCGCCCGGCAGCACGCGCAGGCCCGCGAAGGCGTACGTCATCAGGTCGCGGTCGAGGTCCGCGTCCTGGATGGAGAACGCCGCCTCGTCGAGGATCTGCTGGATGTCCTCCTCGGTGGCGCGGACATCGGCCGGGTCGCCCTCGTACGCGGTGTCGGTGGTGCCGAGGAGGAGCTGGTCCTCCCACGGGAGGGCGAAGGTGATGCGGTACTTGTCGATCGGGGTGGCCATGGCGGCCTTCCACGGCGACTTGCGCTTCATCACGATGTGCGCGCCCTTGGAGAGGCGGATGGAGGGGGCGGCGCCCTTGTCCTCCATGGTGCGCAGGTGGTCGACCCACGGGCCGGTGGCGTTGAGCACGACGCGGGCGTTGACGCCGAACTCGGTGCCGTCGGTGCGGTCCTTGAGCTCCGCGCCGGTCACCTTGCCGTGCGTGAAGCGCAGACCGGTCACCTCGGCGTGGTTGAGGACCACGGCGCCGGACTCGACGGCCGCGCGGACCGTCATGACGGCCACGCGCGAGTCGTTCATCTGGTGGTCGTAGTAGACCGCGACGGCCTTGAGGTTGTCCGTGCGCAGACCCGGGTTGGCGGCCTGGGCCTTCGCCGGGGAGATGACCTTGCCGACGCCGTCGCCGAAGGCGGACAGCGCGGAGTAGGCGAAGACACCGGCGCCCAGCTTGGCGGCGCCGACCGGGCCGCCCTTGTAGACCGGCAGGTAGAAGGTGAGCGGGTTGACCAGGTGCGGGGCCACGTCCTTGGCCAGCACCCGACGCTCGTGGTGGTTCTCCGCCACCAGCTTGACCGCGCCGGTCTGCAGGTAGCGCAGACCGCCGTGGACGAGCTTGGAGGAGGCGGAGGAGGTGGCGCCGGCGAAGTCGCCGGCGTCCACCATCGCGACCCGCAGTCCGGACTGCGCGGCGTGCCAGGCCACCGAGGTGCCCAGGATGCCGCCGCCGATCACCAGGAGGTCGTACGTCGCGTTGGACAGTCGGTCCCGGGTCTCGGCGCGGCTCGGGTTGGAACCGGCAGCCGGGTGCGTCCCGAGGGTCGGGACGCTCTGCAGGGTGCTCATGATTACTCCTCGTCCTCGATCCAGCCCATGGTCCGCTCGACGGCCTTGAGCCAGCTCTTGTACTCGCGGTCACGCGTGTCCGCGTCCATCCGGGGTGTCCACTCGGCGGCCCGGCGCCAGTTGGCGCGCAGGGCGTCGGTGTCCGGCCAGAAGCCGACGGCGAGGCCGGCGGCGTAGGCGGCGCCGAGGCAGGTGGTCTCGGCGACCATCGGGCGCACCACGGGGGCGTCCAGGAAGTCCGAGAGCGTCTGCATCAGCAAGTTGTTGGAGGTCATGCCGCCGTCGACCTTGAGCGCGGTCAGCTCGACGCCGGAGTCCTTCGTCATGGCGTCGGTGATCTCGCGGGTCTGCCAGGCGGTGGCCTCGAGCACGGCGCGGGCGATGTGCGCCTTGGTGACGTAGCGGGTCAGACCCGCGATGACACCGCGCGCGTCGGAGCGCCAGTAGGGGGCGAACAGGCCGGAGAAGGCCGGCACGAAGTACGCGCCGCCGTTGTCCTCGACGGAGCTGGCGAGCGTCTCGATCTCGGCCGCGCTCTTGATCAGGCCCATCTGGTCGCGCATCCACTGCACGAGGGAGCCGGTGACGGCGATGGAGCCCTCGAGGGCGTAGACCGGCTTCTCGTCGCCGATGCGGTAACCGACGGTCGTCAGCAGGCCGTTGTAGGAGTTGACGGGCTCGTCGCCGGTGTTCATCAGCATGAACGTGCCGGTGCCGTACGTCGACTTGGCCTCGCCCTCGGAGAAGCAGGTCTGGCCGAACAGGGCCGCCTGCTGGTCGCCGAGCGCGGAGGCGACGGGCACGCCGTCCAGCGCGCCGCCCTTGGCGGTGCCGTAGACCTCGGCGGAGGAGCGGATCTCCGGCAGCACGGCGACGGGGATCTCCATCGACTCCGCGATGCGCTCGTCCCAGGCGAGGCTGCGCAGGTTCATCAGCATCGTGCGGGAGGCGTTGGTGACGTCGGTGACGTGCACGCCGCCGTCGGTGCCACCGGTGAGGTTCCAGATGACCCAGGAGTCCATGGTGCCGAAGAGGATGTCGCCGGCCTCGGCGCGCTCGCGCAGGCCCTCGACGTTGTCCAGCAGCCAGCGGACCTTCGGGCCGGAGAAGTAGCTCGCCAGCGGCAGGCCGGTCTCGCGGCGGAAGCGGTCCTGGCCGACGTTGCGGCCGAGCTCCTTGCAGAGACCGTCGGTGCGGGTGTCCTGCCAGACGATCGCGTTGTGGACCGGCTCGCCGGTGTTCTTGTCCCACAGCAGCGTGGTCTCACGCTGGTTGGTGATGCCGATCGCCTTGACGTCGGCGGCGGTGATGCCCGCCTTCTCGATCGCGCCGGCGACGACCTGCTGGACGTTGGCCCAGATCTCGGTGGCGTCGTGCTCGACCCAGCCCGGCTTCGGGAAGATCTGCTCGTGTTCCTTCTGGTCGACGGAGACGATGCGGCCGTCCCGGTCGAAGACGATGCAGCGGGACGAGGTGGTGCCCTGGTCGATCGCGGCGATGAACGGGCCCGTGCCGTGGGAGCCGGTCGTGGTGTTCGCGTCGGTCATGGTGTGTGTGCTCCTGGGAAAGTCTGAAGTTCTCGGCGGCGGGTGCTCAGAACGCGATCTTGTGGATGCCTGCGGCGAGCGCGGCACCGACGAGCGGTCCGACCACCGGTACCCAGGCGTAGCCCCAGTCCGAACCGCCCTTGTTGGGCAGCGGCAGCAGCGCGTGCACGATGCGCGGGCCGAGGTCGCGGGCGGGGTTGATGGCGTATCCGGTCGGGCCACCGAGCGAGAGGCCGATGCCGACGACGACGAGGGCGACCATCAGGGTGCCGGTGCCGCTGACGGCCAGACCCTTGGTCAGGCCCATCGTGAGGATGAAGAGCACCAGCGCGGCGGTTCCGATGATCTCCGTGACGAGGTTCTGCACCGCGTGACGGATCTCGGGGCCGGTGGAGAAGATGCCCAGCACCGGGCCGGCCTGGGGGGTCGCGGTCTGGTCGACCATGCCCTCCTTGGGGTTCAGGCTCGCGACCAGCTCCGGGTCGGTCAGGTGAGCCCTGAACTGACCGTAGTAGGCGAGCCAGACCAGCGTCGCGCCTATCATCGCGCCGAGCAGCTGGGAGCCGATGTAGAGCGGCACATCGCTCCACTCGACCGCACCGTCGAGGGCGAGGCCGAACGTCACGGCGGGGTTGAGGTGCGCACCGGACTTGGCGCCGATGTACGCACCGGCCAGTACGGCGAACCCCCAGCCGAACGTGATGGCGAGCCAGCCCGCGTTGAGCGCCTTCGAGCGCTTCAGAGTGACGGCGGCGCACACGCCGCCGCCGAGCAGAATCAATACTGCTGTACCGATGAGCTCACCGGTGAAGATGTCGGAGCTGGACACCCGCGACTCCTTTGTCCTTCGTCCAGGGGAAGGCGAACCCCGGGTCCCTCCGGTGGTCCGCACCCTCCGAGAGGGCGGTGATCGGTCCCGCGGCAGTGTCCACCATAGCGAATATTGTCGTTAGGTGTTCGACAATGCCGACCGATGAACGGCAGTTTTCTGCACTGTTAAGGGCGCGTCAAGGGTCCTGTGACCGAAAACTCGTGGTTGACATGGCTGAAAACCATCGTTCGGCTACTGGCTGGTACGCACTGCTACTGGCCGGTATCCGACGGTGCCGATCTTGGTGAGATGTCGATCTTGAACCGATTTCCCGGAGCGGTCGCGCCGTGGCCCGCCGGTCGATTCTCGCTCCGCGCCCGCCCCTGGCTCAGACTGTTTCCGGTCGGCGGCCGATCGGTTCTCGGCCAGCGCGGGACCGTGTCGGGGCCCGGCGGCGGCCCCGGCGTTCAGAAACGCCCGGCGCCCAGGTCGCGGGAGACGGCCCGCGCGCAGTCCCGCACCGCCGCCACCAGCTGCGCGCTCAGCTCCCCGCCCTCGCGCACGCGCTCCACCGCGCCGGTGATGCCCACCGCGCCCACCGGCATCCGCCGCCGGTCGTGGATGGGGGCGGCGACCGAGGCCACGCCCTCCCAGGTCTCCTCGACGTCCGCGGCCCAGCCACGGGCCCGGGTCAGATCCAGGATCTCCTCGAAGTCGCCGAGGCCCGTCACCGTGTGCGGCGTGAACGCCTCGCGCTCGGCCTCCGCCACCTCGCTGTGCGCCACCGGATCGTAGGCGCACAGCACCTTGCCCAGGGCGGTGCTGTGCAGCGGCTGCATCGCGCCGACCTCCAGCACCTGACGGCTGTCGTCGGGCCGGAAGACATGGTGGATGATCAGCACGCCCTGCTGGTGGAGCACGCCCAGATAGACGCTCTCACCGCTGGAACGCGCCAGGTCGTCGGCCCAGACGAGGGCCCGCGCGCGCAGTTCGTGCACGTCCAGATAGCTGTTGCCCAGGCGCAGCAGTTCCGCGCCCAGCTGGTAGCGCCCGGAGGCCGGGTCCTGCTCGACGAAGCCCTCCTGCTGCAACGTCCGCAGGATGCCGTGCGCGGTGCCCTTCGCGAGCCCCAGAGCCGAGGCCACATCGGACAGACCGAGCCGTCGCTCACCCCCTGCGAGCAGCCGCAGCATCG
This sequence comes from Streptomyces syringium, assembly GCF_017876625.1. Taxonomy (NCBI): domain Bacteria; kingdom Bacillati; phylum Actinomycetota; class Actinomycetes; order Kitasatosporales; family Streptomycetaceae; genus Streptomyces; species Streptomyces syringium. Next base: position 1,714,712 of record NZ_JAGIOH010000001.1, on the reverse strand, counting down.
CCGCCGCCCGTTCGAGCGACTGGATGGTCCGAGCCATCGAGCAACCTCCTCACATGCCGTTCGGCAATGCTGAACACTATCGGCCGATGCCGACCAAGGGGTAGCTGACCGCGGACCCTTCCATGATCGCTGAGAGCGCGGGGCGGCTCGCACCAGGGCTCCGACCAGCCAGTATCGACCGGCTGTTTTGCGCCGCACCAGTCCGCCCGTCAGGTGAGATGCCCTCTCCCATCCGTGGTGGTGCCAGCTACGCTGACGACGTGCGCCTTCTGCCGGAAGGCGTAAAGCCGACAGCCGTCGCAACCCCGGGAGCACTTCCATGGCCTCGTACACGCCATCGACCGCCAGTTCCGCCCGAGCCTCCGCCCTGCGTGAGGCGCTCGCCACCCGCGTCGTGGTGGCCGACGGGGCGATGGGCACGATGCTCCAGGCGCAGGACCCCAGCCTCGAGGACTTCCAGCAGCTGGAGGGCTGCAACGAGATCCTGAACGTCACACGGCCCGACATCGTGCGCTCGGTGCACGAGGAGTACTTCGCCGTCGGCGTGGACTGCGTGGAGACCAACACCTTCGGCGCCAACCTCGCCGCCCTCGGCGAGTACGACATCCCCGAGCGCATCTTCGAACTGTCGGAGTCGGGCGCGCGGATCGCCCGCGAGGTCGCGGACGAGTTCGCCGCGCGCGACGGCCGCACCCGCTGGGTGCTCGGCTCCGTCGGCCCCGGCACGAAGCTGCCGACCCTCGGCCACGCCCCCTACGTCAAGCTGCGCGACGCCTACCAGCAGAACATCGAGGGCCTGATCGCCGGCGGCGCCGACGCGATCCTGGTGGAGACCACTCAGGACCTGCTCCAGACCAAGGCGTCCGTCATCGGAGCGCGCCGCGCCCTGAAGGCGGCCGGCGCGGATCTGCCGCTGCTGGTCCAGGTGACCGTCGAGACGACCGGCACCATGCTGCTCGGCTCGGAGATCGGCGCGGCGCTCACCGCCCTGGAGCCGCTGGGCATCGACATGATCGGCCTCAACTGCGCGACCGGCCCGGCGGAGATGAGCGAGCACCTGCGCTACCTCTCCCGCCACGCCCGCACCCGGGTCTCCGCGATGCCCAACGCCGGCCTGCCGGTCCTGGGGAAGAACGGGGCGCACTACCCCCTGACGCCCGCGGAGCTGGCGGACGCGCACGAGACGTTCGTCCGGGAGTACGGGCTCTCGCTCGTCGGCGGCTGCTGCGGCACGACCCCCGAGCATCTGCGACAGGTCGTCGAGCGGGTCCGGGACATGCGGCCCACCGAGCGGCAGCCGCGGCCCGAGCCGGGCGCCGCTTCGCTCTACCAGACGGTCCCCTTCCGCCAGGACACCTCCTACCTGGCCATCGGCGAGCGGACGAACGCCAACGGCTCGAAGAAGTTCCGCGAGGCCATGCTGGAAGGCCGCTGGGACGACTGCGTCGAGATGGCCCGCGAGCAGATCCGCGAGGGTGCCCACCTGCTCGACCTCTGCGTCGACTACGTCGGCCGGGACGGCGTCGCGGACATGGCGGAGATCGCGGGCCGGTTCGCCACCGCCTCCACGCTGCCGATCGTGCTGGACTCCACCGAGCTGGAGGTCATCCGGGCGGGCCTGGAGAAGCTGGGCGGCCGCGCCGTCATCAACTCCGTCAACTACGAGGACGGCGACGGGCCCGAGTCCCGCTTCGCCAAGGTCACCGAGCTCGCCGTCGAGCACGGCGCGGCACTCATCGCGCTGACCATCGACGAGGAGGGCCAGGCCCGCACCGTCGAGCACAAGGTCGCCATCGCCGAGCGGCTCATCGACGACCTCACCACCAACTGGGGGGTGCTGGAGTCGGACATCCTCATCGACTGCCTCACCTTCACCATCTGCACCGGCCAGGAGGAGTCCAGGGGCGACGGCATCGCCACCATCGAGGCGATCCGCGAGCTCAAGCGCCGCCACCCCGAGGTGCAGACCACGCTCGGCCTGTCCAACATCTCCTTCGGCCTCAACCCGGCCGCCCGGATCGTGCTCAACTCCGTCTTCCTGGACGAGTGCGTCAAGGCCGGGCTCGACTCGGCGATCGTGCACGCCTCGAAGATCCTGCCGATCGCCCGCCTGGAGGAGGAGCAGGTCAAGGTCGCGCTGGACCTGATCTACGACCGCCGCGCCGAGGGCTACGACCCGCTGCAGCGGCTCATGGAGCTGTTCGAGGGCGTCAACACCAAGTCGATGAAGGCCGGCCGGGCCGAGGAACTCCTCGCCCTCCCGCTGGACGAGCGGCTCCAGCGCCGCATCATCGACGGCGAGAAGAACGGCCTGGAGACCGACCTCGACGAGGCGCTCACCACCCGCCCCGCCCTGGACATCGTCAACGACACGCTGCTGGAGGGCATGAAGGTCGTCGGCGAGCTGTTCGGCTCCGGCCAGATGCAGCTGCCGTTCGTCCTCCAGTCCGCCGAGGTCATGAAGACCGCCGTCGCCTATCTCGAGCCGCACATGGAGAAGAGCGACGCGGAGGGCAAGGGCACCATCGTGCTGGCCACGGTCCGCGGCGACGTCCACGACATCGGCAAGAACCTCGTCGACATCATCCTTTCCAACAACGGCTACAACGTCGTCAACCTCGGCATCAAGCAGCCCGTCTCCGCGATCCTGGAGGCCGCCGAGGAACACCGGGCGGATGTGATCGGCATGTCCGGGCTGCTGGTGAAGTCCACCGTGATCATGAAGGAGAACCTGGAGGAGCTGAACCAGCGCAAGCTGGCGGCCGACTACCCGGTGATCCTCGGCGGGGCCGCACTGACCCGCGCCTACGTCGAGCAGGACCTGCACGAGATCTACGAGGGCGAGGTCCGCTACGCCCGTGACGCGTTCGAGGGCCTGCGGCTGATGGACGCCCTGATCGCCGTCAAGCGCGGCGTGCCCGGCGCGGCGCTCCCCGAGCTGAAGCAGCGCCGGGTGCCCAAGCGCGAGACCGCGGTCGTCGAGGAGGAGGAGCCGGAGGGCTCCGTGCGCTCCGACGTCGCCGTCGACAACCGCGTCCCCGAGCCGCCGTTCTGGGGCACCCGGGTCATCAAGGGCATCCCCCTGAAGGACTACGCGTCCTGGCTGGACGAGGGCGCGCTCTTCAAGGGCCAGTGGGGCCTCAAGCAGGCCCGCGCCGGCGGCCCCACGTACGAGGAGCTGGTGGAGACCGAGGGCCGGCCCCGGCTGCGCGGCTGGCTGGACAAGCTCCACACGGAGAACCTGCTGGAGGCGGCCGTCGTCTACGGCTACTTCCCGTGCGTCTCCAAGGGCGACGACCTGATCCTGCTCCACGAGGACGGCACCGAGCGCACCCGCTTCACCTTCCCCCGGCAGCGCCGCGGGCGCCGGCTGTGCCTCGCGGACTACTTCCGCCCGGAGGAGTCCGGCGAGACGGACGTCGTGGGCCTGCAGGTCGTCACGGTCGGCTCGCGGATCGGCGGGGCCACGGCCGAGCTGTTCGCCGCCGACGCCTACCGCGACTACCTCGAGCTGCACGGGCTGTCGGTGCAGCTGGCCGAGGCCCTCGCCGAGTACTGGCACGCGCGGGTCCGCTCGGAGCTCGGCTTCGCGGGCGAGGACCCGGCGGACGTGGAGGACATGTTCGCGCTCAAGTACCGCGGCGCCCGCTTCTCCCTCGGCTACGGCGCCTGCCCCAACCTGGAGGACCGCGCGAAGATCGCCGACCTGCTGGAGCCCGAGCGGATCGGCGTCCAGCTCTCGGAGGAGTTCCAGCTCCACCCGGAGCAGTCCACGGACGCCATCGTCATCCACCACCCGGAGGCGAAGTACTTCAACGCGCGGTAGCGCGGGGAAGCGGCTGGGGCCCGGGGTTATCCCCGGGTGGGCACGGCAACGCGCGGTAGCGCGGGGAAGCGGCTGGGGTCCGGGGTCATCCCCGGGTGGGCACGGCAACGCGCGGTAGCGCGGGGAAGCGGCTGGGGTCCGGGGTCATCCCCGGGTGGGCACGGCAACGCGCGGTAGCGGCTGCCCTGGAGCCCGCCCGGCCCGACGAGTCCTGAATATCGAAGTGACGCACGGTAATGACCGCCGTACACTTGTCGGTCCGGTGAAGGCCGGTTCGCCCCACGTGGCGGACCGGCCTTCTCGTCCCCCCTGGAGGTGTGCCCGTATGACCAGCAGCATTCCCGCTGTCGACGCCCGCCCGGCAGCCGGCTCGGCCCTTCAGGCCGTCCTTCTCGACATGGACGGCACCCTCGTCGACACGGAGGGTTTCTGGTGGGACGTGGAGGTCGCGGTCTTCGCCGAGCTCGGGCACCAGCTCCTCGAGGAGTACCGCCAGGTCGTCGTCGGCGGCCCCATGACCCGCAGCGCCTCGTTCCTGATTCAGGCCACCGGCGCCAAGATCGCCGTCACCGAGCTGACCGTCCTGCTCAACATGCGCTTCTCCGAGATGATCGGCCAGGGCGTGCCGCTGATGCCGGGTGCCAGACGGCTGCTCGCGGAGCTCGCCGCGCACGGCGTCCCGACCGCCCTGGTCTCCGCCTCGCACCGGCACATCATCGACCGGGTGCTGCTCACCCTCGGTGCGGAGAACTTCGCCCTGACCGTCGCGGGCGACGAGATCGCGCGGACGAAGCCGCACCCGGACCCGTATCTGGAGGCCGCCGCCAGGCTCGGTGTGGACCCGGCGCGGTGTGCCGTGATCGAGGACACCATGACCGGTGTCACGGCCGCCGAGGCGGCCGGCTGCCGGGTGCTGGCGGTGCCGTCGGTGGCCCCGATCCCGCCCGCCGCGGGGCGCACGGTGGTCGGTTCGCTGGAGGAAGTCGATCTCACTTTCCTGCGCGGACTGATTACGGGAATGCACTGAACCATGCACTGAGCGTGCCCCGCGTAATGACCAAGGAACTCTCGGCGCCGGAGTGATTGTTTTCCGTGACGAATGCGCTGGCTGAATTCCCGTAGCCGGCCCTGAAGCCGAATGAGTGACGTTCGTCACCGGATTCGGGGGTGTCCGGCATGCCTCCGGCCCCCCGGAAGTGCTCCCGTGGGGGCCGGAGCGCACCCTTGTGTCCCGATTAATGATCTCCTGCGTGAATCGTTCCGGCGTCCGGATATCGGTGATCCGTCGGCTGTTATCACCGCGTGATATTCCTTCAACTTCGCCGTGTTCCGGGGGCAGTGGCCTCGCGCACTAATCTTTTCGCGAGAACTTCACGGCTGCCCGGGTGACCAGCACAACCGACATCGGTATGGTCCCGGGACCGATCGCATCGCAGGGAGAACCCCAGACAATGAACCGCAAGACGTTGGTGCTGCCGACCGTGGCAGGCCTGCTGGCCCCCGTCCTCGTCGCATGTGGCGGGACCGACGGAGCCGGAGCGGGCAAGAGCGCCATCGTCATCGGCACCACCGACCGGTTCGAGGAGACGACGGACGCCCCGGCGCCCTTCGACCCCGCCGTCGCGTACGACATCGGCGCCTGGAACGTCCTGCACAGCACCTTCCAGACACTGCTGCGGCTGCCCCGCTCGGGCACCGCCCCGATCGCCGACGCCGCCTCCAAGTGCTCCTTCGGGGACCGCCGCAACGAGCAGTTCCGCTGCACGCTGCGCAGCGGGCTGAAATTCTCCAACGGCCACGCGCTCACCGCCGAGGACGTCAAGTTCTCCATCGACCGCGCCCGCGCCATCAACTTCGAGAACGGCCCGGTCTCGCTGCTCAACAACATCGACTCGGTGGAGACGCCGAGCGAACTCGAGGTCGTCTTCCACCTCAAGTCGCCCGACGCGACGTTCCCGCAGAAGATCGCCACTCCGGCCGCGGCCATCGTCGACAGCGAGAGCTACTCCAAGAACAAGCTCGACAACGGCTTCAAGGTGACCGGCTCCGGCCCGTACACCCTGGAGACCGAGCAGAAGGACGGCCGGGTCGTCAAGGCCGTCTTCAGCAGGAACAAGGACTACCAGGGCCCGCTGAAGCTGCAGAACGACAAGGTCGAAATGCGCTTCTACGACGACTCGCAGTCGATGGAGAAGGCGCTCAAGTCCGGCGACATCGACATCATCAACCGGACGCTGTCCCCGCAGCAGATCAGCCGGCTGCGGTCCACCACGACCAAGGGCGTCCGCTTCATCGAGGCCCCGGGCCAGGAGATCAGCATCCTCGCGTTCAACACCGAGGACGCGGCGGTCAAGCCGAAGGCCGTGCGCCAGGCCATCGCCCAGCTGGTCGACCGGCAGTCGCTGGCCAAGGAGGACTCCGACCGCACGAACGACCCGCTGTACTCGATCGTGCCCAGCGGCATCACCGGTCATCAGAACTCCTTCTCCAACCGGTACGAGGCGCCCAGCGTCGACAAGGCCCGCGCCATCCTGCGCGCCGCGCACATCGACGCCCCGGTGCCGCTGACCCTCTCGTACACCACGGACCACTACGGCGAGGCCACCGGCAAGGCCTTCAAGAACCTGCAGAAGCAGCTGAACTCCAGCGGGCTCTTCAAGGCGAAGCTCCAGGGCGTGAAGTGGTCGGAGTTCCGCCCCAACGCCTCGGCCGGCAAGTACGCCGTCTACGGCATGGGCTGGTTCCCCGACTTCCCGGACCCGGACAACTTCGTCGCGCCGTTCATCGGCAAGGACAACTTCCTGCAGTCCCCGTACCGGAACGCGAAGATCAGCAACGAACTGATCCCGCAGTCCCGTCAGGTGACCCAGCGGGACGCGGCAGCCAAGTACTTCCAGCAGGCCCAGGACATCGTGGCCGAGGAAGTCCCGGTGCTGCCGCTGTGGCAGGGCAAGCAGTACGTGGCCGCCCGGGACCGGGTCACCGGTGCCGAGTGGGCGCTCAACTCCGCCTCCGAGATGCAGCCGTGGGAGCTCGGCCGCGGCAAGTGAGGCACAGCTGTTCAGTCCCATCCTTCCGATCTCTTCAGACGATCAAGAAACTGTGAGGAACGTGCACGTGAGGAAACGTGACCAGTGGCTTGCCGCCCCGCTCGGCGCGGGGCTCGCCGCCGCCCTGCTCACCGGGTGCGGTTCGGACGACGGCGAGGCGGCCGGCACCGGTGAGTCGGTGGTCATGGGGATGTCCGACGAGGTCGTGTCCACCGACCCGGCCTCCGGCTACGACCCGGGCTCCTGGCTGCTCTTCAACAACGTCTTCCAGTCGCTTCTGAGCTTCCCCAAGGGCAGCACGACGCCCCAGCCGGAAGCCGCCAAGGAGTGCAGCTTCAAGGACGGGGGCAGCACGGTCTACCAGTGCAAGCTCCGGGACGGCCTGAAGTTCAGCAACGGCCACGACCTCACCTCCGAGGACGTCGCCCACTCCTTCCGCCGCACCCTGAAGATCAACGACAAGAAGGGTCCGGCGTCCTCCCTGCTCTCCTCGATCAAGGAGATCAAGACCCCGGACAAGGCGACGGTCGTCTTCCAGCTCAAGCGGCCCGACGCGACCTTCCCGCAGAAGATCGCCTCCGGCGCCGGCTCCATCGTGGACCACCACGAGTACCCGATGGACAAGCTGCGCACCGACGGCAAGGCCGTCGGCTCGGGTGTCTACAAGCTCGAGTCGTTCGACAAGCAGCAGGCCAAGTTCTCGGTCAGCAGCACCTACCAGGGTGCCGCGAAGGTCCAGAACCGCGGCGTCACGATGAAGTTCTTCCACGGCCAGCAGGAGGAGCTGAAGAACGCGGTCCAGAAGGGCGACGTCGACATCGCCTACCGTGGTCTGGCCATGAAGGACATCGCCGACCTCGAGGCCGCCGAAGCCGGCGACAAGAAGAACCTCGAGGTCGTCGAAGGCAGCAGCGCCGAGGTCCAGCACCTGGTGTTCAATACCAAGGACCCGGTGGTCGGCAAGGTCGGCGTGCGCAAGGCCATCGCGTACCTGATCGACCGCAGCACCCTCGTCCGTGACGTCTACAAGCGGACCGCCGAGCCGCTGTACTCGATCGTCCCGAGCGGTATCACCGGCCACAAGACGCCGTTCTTCGAGGCCTACGGCGACCGCCCGCAGCCCGAGAAGGCCGCCGCGGCCCTGCGGTCCGCGAACGTCTCCGGCAAGGTCAAGCTCACCCTGTGGGCCACGCCCATCCGTTACGGCCCGGGCACCGTGCCCGCGTTCAAGGAGATCGCCAAGCAGCTCAACGCGAGCGGCCTCTTCGACGCGGACGTCCAGAGCGTCCCGTTCGACGAGTACGACAAGGGCATCACCGAGGGCAAGTACGGCGTCTACGTGAAGGGCTGGGTCCCCGACTACCCGGACCCGGACAACTTCACGGCGCCCTTCTTCGGCAAGGACAACGTGCTCTCCAACAACTACGAGTCGAAGGAGATCACGGGGAAGATCCTGCCGACGACCGCCGCCCAGGGCAGCCGCCCGGCGACCGTCCCGGACTTCGCCCGTCTGCAGACCACCGTCGCCCAGGACCTGCCGATCCTGCCGCTGTGGCAGGGCAAGCAGTACGCGGTGGCCAACAAGCGGATCACCGGTCTGCAGTGGACCCTGGACTCCTCGACCGTCTTCCGGTTCTGGGAGATCAGCAAGTCCGCCAAGGACTGACCGAGCACGACTGAGAGGGGCCGGATACGCCGTCGACGGCGTATCCGGCCCCTCTCGGTTTTCCCGCTCCGCTACGAGCTCCCCGCGGTCCGGAACGCGTCCGGACCACTGCCCGCCGGGCGGCTACTGCGCGCCGGGGCGCACCAGGCCGCTCTCGTAGGCGTAGACCGCGGCCTGGACCCGGTCCCGCAGCCCCAGCTTCGTCAGCACATGCCCCACGTGCGTCTTGACCGTCGTCTCGCTGACGAACAGATCCGCCGCGATCTCCGCGTTCGACAAGCCGCGGGCCACCAGCTTCAGGACCTCGACCTCGCGGTCGGTCAGCGTGTGCAGCGTGTCCGGCAGCGGCTCCTCGCCCGACGGCAGATGCCCGGCGTACTTGTCCAGCAGCCGCCGGGTGATGCTCGGCGCCAGCATCGCCTCGCCGCCCGCCACCACCCGGATCGCCTGCACCAGCTCATGGGCCGGCGCGTCCTTGAGCAGAAAGCCGCTGGCCCCCGCCCGCAGCGCCTCCACCACGTACTCGTCGAGGTCGAAGGTGGTCAGCACCAGGACCTTGGCCGGGCCGTTCCGCTCGGGGCCGGTGATCTGCCGGGTCGCCTCGACGCCGTCCATCCGCGGCATCCGGATGTCCATCAGCACCACATCGGGCTGCAGCGCCCGGACCTGGTCCAGTGCCTGGAGACCGTCCCCGGCCTCGCCGACGACCGCGAGGTCCTGCTCGGCCTCGAGGATCATGCGGAAGCCGGTGCGCAGCAGCGGCTGGTCGTCGACCAGTAGGACGCGGATCGCCACAGGAACTCCTTCGCTAGACCGGGTCCATTCTGCCCTGAGCCTCCCCGTCGGCCACCACCCGGCCGTCGGCGTCCGCCCCGGTCTCCCCAGCGGCCTCGGCACCGGTCTCCCCAGCGGCCTCGGGGGCGCGCTGTGCGGGCAGGGGCAGCGGGTACGGCGGGGGAGTGCCCCCGAACTCAGGACAGACGGCCTGGTGGTCGCACCAGCCGCACAGCTTGGTGGGCCGCGGCCGCCAGTCACCGGTCTCCGTCGCCAGCGAAATGGCCTCCCACAGCGCGCGCAGCCTGCGCTCCACGGCCAGCAGCTCCGCCTCCGTCGGGTCGTACGTCAGCACATCGCCACTGCCCAGGTAGACCAGCTGGAGCCGACGCGGGACCCGCCCGCGCAGCCGCCACATCACCAGGGCGTAGAACGTCATCTGGAACAGGGCCTCCGACCGGTACTGCGGAGCGGGGGCCTTGCCCGTCTTGTAATCGACGATCCGCACCTCGCCCGACGGCGCCACGTCCACCCGGTCGATGAAGCCGCGCAGCGTCAGCCCCGCCTCCCCGGCGGCCCCCTCGCCCCCGCCGCCCTCGAGCACCGTCTCCACATACAGCTCACGGTCGGCGGGCTCCAGGCGCGTCGGGTCCTCCAGCGTGAACCACCGCTCGACCAGCCGCTCCGCGTCCGCCAGCCAGCGGGCCAGCCGCTCGCCGTCCTGCTCCCCGTCCTCCCCCTGGAACAGCTCCGCCAGCTCCGGCCGGGCCGCCAGCAGCTTCTCCCACTCGCCCGGCACCAGGCCCTTGGCCCGCCCGGCCGTGCGCTCGGCCGCCGGGGCGTCGAAGAGCCGCTCCAGCACCGCGTGCACCACCGTGCCCCGCGTCGCCGCCGCGCTCGGCTTCTCCGGCAGCTTGTCGATCACCCGGAAGCGGTAGAGCAGCGGACACCGCATGAAATCGGCCGCGCGCGACGGCGACAGCGCGGCCGGCCGCGCCGCCCCGGCAGGCCTGGCGGCAGGCCCGGCGGACCGGTCGGCCGCGCGCTCGGAGCCCGGCCCGGTGGAATTGTCGGTGGCGATACCCATGACAGAGAACCCTACGGCCCGTCACTGACAGCCGGGCGAATACCATCGACGACAGACCCCCTCGCACTGCATGATCAGTGAACGGCACCAGCGGTGCGGGGGCCGCAGCCGACGAGGGGACACCGTGGACAACAGCGGGAAGGGCCAGTCCGGCGGGGGCGCCGGTCACGGGGCCGGGCCCGGCGACGGCAAACCGGGACGGCCGCGGACGGGCGGCGGCATCCTCATGGGCCGCCCCTTCGGCGTCCCCGTCTACGTCGCCCCCAGCTGGTTCCTCGTCGCCGCCCTCATCACCTGGGTCTTCGGCGGCCAGCTCGACCGGGTGCTGCCCGAGCTCGGCCGCGCCCGCTATCTCGTCGCCCTCTTCTTCGCCGTGGCCTTCTACGCCTCGGTGCTCGTCCACGAACTCGCGCACACGGTCGCCGCCCTCCGCTTCAAGCTCCCGGTGCGCCGCATCCAGCTCCAGTTCTTCGGCGGCGTCTCCGAGATCGAGAAGGAGACCGAGACCCCCGGCCGCGAATTCGTCCTCGCCTTCGTCGGCCCGCTGCTCTCCCTCGTCCTCGCGGGCGTCTTCTACCTCGGCATGCAGGGCGTCGAGCCCGGCACCGTCCCCGGCGTCCTGCTCGCCGGCCTGATGATCTCCAACCTGCTCGTCGCGGCCTTCAACCTGCTGCCCGGCCTGCCGCTGGACGGCGGCCGGATGCTCCGCGCCGTCGTCTGGAAGATCAGCGGCAAGCCCATGACCGGCACCGTCGCCGCCGCCTGGGTCGGCCGCGCGCTCGCCGTCGCCGTGCTCATCGGCCTCCCGCTCCTCACCCACGCCCGCGGCGGCCTCGGCGACGGCGACTCCGAGAGCCTCGGCGGCCTCGACTCGCTCACCGACGCCCTGCTCGCCGCCATCCTCGCCGCGATCATCTGGACCGGGGCGGGCAACGCCCTGCGCATGGCCCGGCTGCGCGAGCGGCTGCCCCACCTCAGCGCCCGCACCCTCACCAGGCGAGCCGTGCCCGTGGAGGCCGCCACCCCGCTCTCCGAGGCCCTGCGGCGGGCCAACGAGGCGGGGGCCCGGGCCCTGGTCGTCGTCGACGGACAGGGCCGGCCCGCCGCCCTCGTCCGCGAAGCCGCCATCGTCGGTGTCCCCGAGCACCGCCGCCCCTGGGTCGCCGTCAGCGGCCTGGCCACCGACCTCAAGGACGGCATGCGGGTCTCCGCGGAACTCTCCGGCGAAGAGCTCCTCGACACCCTCCGAGCCACCCCCGCCACCGAATACCTCGTGGTCGAGGAGACCGGCGAGGTCTACGGCGTCCTCGCCACCACCGACGTCGAGCGGGCCTTCGTCTCCGCCATGGCGCGGCCCTCCTCCTGACACCCGCCGACGGCCCCGCGGCGGCCCCGCGACGCCCCCGCGGCGGCTCGGCGGCGGCTCGGCGGCGGCTCATGCGGGCCGGCCACCCCCGCCGTGGTCAACAGGCGCCGCGCACGCCCGGTAGTCTGGTCACATGTCCGAACCGACCGGTGCCGCCCGCCGACGCGGGCCCTTCCAGGTCGGGGACCAGGTCCAGCTCACCGACCCCAAGGGACGCCACTACACCTTCACGCTCGAAGCCGGGAAGCAGTTCCACACCCACAAGGGTGCCTTCCCACACGACGAGCTGATCGGTGCTCCCGAGGGCAGTGTTGTCCGTACCACGGGAAACGTCGCCTACCTCGCGCTGCGCCCCCTGCTCCCCGACTATGTCCTGTCCATGCCGCGCGGAGCCGCCGTGGTCTACCCCAAGGACGCGGGGCAGATCCTGGCGATGGCCGACATCTTCCCCGGCGCCCGCGTCGTGGAAGCGGGTGTCGGCTCCGGCTCCCTCAGCAGCTTCCTGCTGCGCGCCATCGGCGACCAGGGCATGCTGCACTCCTACGAGCGCCGCGCCGACTTCGCCGAGATCGCCACACAGAACGTGGAGCGCTACTTCGGCGGCCCCCACCCCGCGTGGCAGCTCACCGTCGGCGACCTCCAGGACAATCTGTCCGACACCGACGTCGACCGGGTCATCCTCGACATGCTCGCCCCCTGGGAGTGCCTGGAGGTCGTCCGCAAGGCACTCGTGCCCGGCGGCATCCTGTGCTGCTACGTGGCGACCACCACGCAGCTCGCCCGGACCGTCGAGTCCATCCGTGAGATCGGCTGCTTCGCCGAGCCGTCGGCGTGGGAGTCCATGGTCCGCACCTGGCACGTCGAGGGCCTGGCCGTACGCCCCGACCACCGGATGATCGGCCACACCGGCTTCCTGCTCACCGCCCGCCGCCTCGCGGACGGCGTGGAGCCGCCGCTGCGCCGCCGCCGTCCCGCCAAGGGCGCCTACGGCGACGACTACACCGGCCCCGGCAGCGCCAGCGGATCCGCCGAGCGCTGACCCCTCATCGACCCCGGTGCCGCCACCGGGTTCCGCACGCCTCCCGCGCGCGGAACTCGGCGGCGGCACTTCTGCGTTGAGGCGCGCCGAAGGCACATCCGCGGCGGCACCTCCACGGCGCCCGGCCGAGGAAACCCCATCGGGCGGCACCCCGCGCCCGCTGTTCCCCGGCACCGGACCGTATGGCACGATGCTGGGCACCCCCCGCAGCCACAGCTCTCACAGGAGTTCAGCCCGCGTGCAGCCTCCGGCCGGCCCCGAATCCTTCCCGCCGCCCCACTCTGCGTCCTTCCCGCCGCCCCGCCCTGCGTCCTTCCCGCCGCCTTCCGCCCCGCCGGCCCCCGAAAGACCCGCGCACAACCGCAGCCGCCCCGTGCACTGGATCGCGACCGCCGCGGCACTGGCCGCCGTGCTCCTCGGCGCCGCGCTCCTCGGCCCCGGCGACGCGACGGCGACCACCACCGTCACCGCTTCCGCGCCCGGTTCGGCGCCCGGCTCCGTGCCCGGTGCGGGCGCCCCGCCCGCGGCGGCCCCCGATCCCCGGGCGGCGCGCTATCCGGTCGACTGCGGCGGAACACCGGTGGACGTCGTGCGACAGGCCGCGGCCGACCTCGACGGCGACGGACGGCCGGAGACGGTCGCGGTGGTGCGCTGCCACTCGGAGACGGGCACCCGGCCCAGTGGGATCTACGTCCTCGCGCCGCCGCCCGCGCGGGGCGCCGCGCCGCGTGTCACGGCGACCCTGGTCGACCCCGGGCAGCGGATGAGCGTCACCGGCTTCGCGGTGAGCGGCACCGGTACGGTTTCGGCCACGCTGCTCGGCTACTCCGACGGGAAGGTGCCGCGTTGCTGCCCGGATCTGCGCCGGGCCGTCGAATGGCGGTGGAAGGGCGGCAAGTTCGCCCTCACGGCACTCCCCGTCGCGGGGAGTGTGTGAGACGTCACTCGGCGTCGGGGCCGTAGACCTCGACCTTGTCGGCGACGCGGCGGACGTGGATGCAGTCCCCCGGGCACTCCTTCGCCGAGTCCCTGACATCGCTCAGCAGCGGCAGCGGCACGGGCGTGGTGGCACCCTTGTCCTGCAGCAGCTCGTCGTCCGCGCTCTTCACATACGCCAGCCCGTCGATGTCCAGCTCGAAGACCTCGGGGGCGTACTGCACGCAAATGCCGTCGCCCGTGCACAGGTCCTGGTCGATCCAGACTTCCAGCTCGTCGAGGCCTTCGTTCCGCACGGTCATCTCGCCTGCCGTTTCCTACCTACGTGAACCAATTGGAGCCAGCACTGACGGGTGTTGACCGACTCGACGATACAACCGCCCGCTTTCCGATGTTGATGGGTGGGTATTCCCCTGACGTGAGGACGTGCGCAAGGGTGAAGATCGGACACACTCCGACCGGGTTTGTGATCTAGGGGTTTCAACCTGCACCAGCCCAGGTAGGGTCTGGAAGCGTCCAGCTCCCCTTGGAGGAGGTGAGGACCGTGGCAGCCCACGACGACGACATGAACCGCGGCATCCGGCCCGGGCGAGGGTCTGACGACCCCGCGGGCCAGGTTGCCTATCTCGAGCAGGAGATCGCCGTCCTGCGGCGCAAGCTCGCCGACTCTCCGCGTCACACGAGGATTCTCGAAGAGCGGATCGTCGAGCTCCAGACCAACCTGGCCGGGGTGTCCGCTCAGAACGAGCGGCTCGCCAACACCCTCCGCGAGGCCCGCGACCAGATCGTGGCCCTCAAGGAGGAAGTGGACCGGCTCGCACAGCCGCCGGCCGGCTTCGGCGTCTTCCTGCAGACCAATGAGGACGGCACGGCGGACATCTTCACCGGAGGCCGGAAACTCCGGGTCAATGTCAGCCCGAGCGTCGAGGCCGAGGACCTCAGGCGTGGCCAGGAGGTCATGCTCAACGAGGCGCTCAATGTGGTCGAGGCCATGGCCTTCGAGCGGGCCGGGGACATCGTCACCCTCAAGGAGATCCTCGAGGACGGCGAGCGGGCCCTGGTCATCGGGCACACCGACGAGGAGCGGGTGGTGCGGCTCGCCGAGCCGCTGCTGGACGTCACCATCCGCCCCGGCGACGCCCTGCTGCTCGAATCCCGGTCCGGCTACGTCTATGAGGTCATCCCGAAGAGCGAGGTCGAGGAGCTCGTCCTCGAAGAGGTCCCGGACATCGACTACACGAAGATCGGCGGACTGGGAAACCAGATCGAGCTGATCCGCGACGCGGTCGAGCTGCCGTACCTCTACCCCGACCTCTTCAAGGAGCACGAACTGCGCCCGCCCAAGGGCGTGCTGCTCTACGGCCCGCCCGGCTGCGGCAAGACGCTCATCGCCAAGGCGGTGGCCAACTCCCTTGCCAAGAAGGTCGCCGAGGTCACCGGCAAGCCCGCGGGGAAGAGCTTCTTCCTCAATATCAAGGGCCCCGAACTGCTCAACAAGTACGTGGGGGAGACCGAGCGGCACATCCGGCTCATCTTCCAGCGCGCCAGGGAGAAGGCGAGCGAGGGCACGCCCGTCATCGTCTTCTTCGACGAGATGGACTCCCTCTTCCGCACCCGCGGCTCCGGAGTCAGCTCGGACGTGGAGAACACCATCGTCCCGCAGCTGCTCTCCGAGATCGACGGCGTGGAGGGCCTGGAGAACGTCATCGTCATCGGCGCCTCGAACCGCGAGGACATGATCGACCCCGCGATCCTGCGGCCCGGCCGGCTCGACGTCAAGATCAAGATCGAGCGTCCGGACGCCGAGGCGGCCAAGGACATCTTCTCCAAGTACCTCACCGAGACCCTGCCGGTCCACGGGGACGACCTGGCCGAGCACGGCGGGTCGGCCAGGGCCGCCGTCGCCGGCATGATCCAGTCGGTCGTCGAGCAGATGTACGCGGAGTCCGAGG
Organism: Streptomyces syringium; assembly: GCF_017876625.1. Classification (NCBI taxonomy): domain Bacteria; kingdom Bacillati; phylum Actinomycetota; class Actinomycetes; order Kitasatosporales; family Streptomycetaceae; genus Streptomyces; species Streptomyces syringium. The sequence continues at coordinate 1,699,016 of NZ_JAGIOH010000001.1, read as the reverse complement.
AAAACCGCTTCCTCGAGGTCACGTACGCCAATGGCGACAAGGAAGTCCTGTATTTCAAGGACTTCAACTCGGGCGCGATGATCCAGAACATTGTGGACCGGGCGAAGAAAATGGCCATCAAGGCATTCCTCGACCAGAACCAGAAGGGCATTCGCGTCTCCCATCTGCTCGCCGCCTGTGTGGACGAGTTCAAGGAGAACGAGGACCTTCCCAACACCACCAACCCGGACGACTGGGCCCGGATCTCCGGCAAGAAGGGCGAGCGGATTGTCTTCATCCGCACCCTCGTCACCGGAAAGCAGGGCGCGGACACCGGTCGCTCGATCGACACCGTGGCCAATACCGGCCAGTATCTGTAACACCGTCGTCCGGCTGCGGATGTCCTCGTCCCGCCCTTGGCGCCCCGGTGCCGGGGCGGGGTGCTCCGGGGGCGTCCGCAGCCGGACGCTTTTGCGCCGGTCGGGCCCCGGCGCGTCCGGAAATCACCCGGGAGGCCCCGGCGGGCACGAGGCGGCCCGGCCGGGCCGGGCGCGGCACGAACCGGAGCAATGACTGTAATGATCTCCCCACCGCCGCAAAGCCGTTCTAGGCTCTTCGGTACCGGGCCACGAAGCACGTGGGGGAAGCGCACGGACCGGAAGAGCAGCGGTACTTGAGCGGCGACCCCACCACGGGGCGCCGCCGGGCTAGGAGGGCCGCATGACCGTACGGCGAGTAATGGGCATCGAGACGGAGTACGGGATCTCCGTCCCCGGTCACCCGAACGCCAATGCCATGCTCACCTCGTCCCAGATCGTCAATGCCTACGCGGCTGCGATGCACCGGGCGCGACGAGCCCGCTGGGACTTCGAGGAGGAGAACCCGCTGCGGGACGCCCGCGGCTTCGACCTCGCCCGCGAGGCCGCAGACTCCAGCCAGCTCACCGACGAGGACATCGGCCTGGCCAATGTCATCCTCACCAACGGCGCGCGGCTGTACGTGGACCACGCCCACCCCGAGTACAGCTCGCCGGAGATCACCAATCCGCGTGACGCCGTGCTGTGGGACAAGGCGGGCGAGCGCATCATGGCCGAGGCCGCCGAGCGCGCCGCCCAGCTGCCCGGCGCGCAGCCGATCCACCTCTACAAGAACAACACCGACAACAAGGGCGCCTCCTACGGCACCCATGAGAACTACCTGATGAAGCGGGAGACCCCCTTCTCGGACATCGTGCGCCATCTGACGCCGTTCTTCGTCTGCCGGCAGGTCGTCACCGGCGCCGGCCGCGTCGGCATCGGCCAGGACGGCCGTGAGCACGGCTTCCAGCTCAGCCAGCGCGCGGACTACTTCGAGGTCGAGGTCGGCCTGGAGACCACCCTCAAGCGGCCCATCATCAACACCCGCGACGAGCCGCACGCCGACGCCGAGAAGTACCGCAGGCTGCACGTCATCATCGGTGACGCCAACCTCTCCGAGATCTCCACCTACCTCAAGCTCGGCACCACCGCCCTGGTGCTGTCGATGATCGAGGACGGCTTCATCGCCGCCGACCTGGCGATCGACCAGCCGGTCCGCACCCTCCACCAGGTGAGCCACGACCCCACGCTGCGCCGGCTCATCACGCTCCGTAGCGGCCGTACGCTCACGGCCGTACAGCTCCAGATGGAGTACTTCGAGCTGGCCCGCAAGTACGTCGAGGACCGCTTCGGCGCGGACGCGGACGAGCAGACCAAGGACGTCCTCGGCCGCTGGGAGGACGTGCTGAACCGGCTGGAGCGCGATCCGATGAGCCTCGCCGGCGAGCTGGACTGGGTGGCCAAGCGCGAGCTGCTGGAGGGCTACCGCCGCCGGGACACCCTGGACTGGGACGCCGCCCGGCTGCACCTGGTGGACCTCCAGTACGCGGACGTACGCCCCGACAAGGGCCTGTACAACCGGCTGGCGGCCCGCGGACGGATGAAGCGGCTCCTGGAGGAGGACGAGGTCCAGCGGGCCATCACGGCCCCGCCGGAGGACACCCGGGCCTATTTCCGCGGCCGCTGCCTGGAGCAGTACGCGGACGACGTGGCCGCCGCCTCCTGGGACTCGGTGATCTTCGATCTGCCCGGTCGTGACTCTCTGCAACGGGTGCCCACGCTGGAGCCACTGCGGGGGACCCGCAATCACGTCAAGGAGCTCCTGGACCGCTGTCGCACGGCCGAGGAACTGGTCCGCGTCCTGTCCGGGGGCTGAGGGGGGTCTGAGGAGACTGCGTTCTGGGAATCATCACGGTGGTCCCGGGATGTTGTAGCAAGTGCGGGGCCGATCGCGGACCCTGCTTGTAGGGTCTGAACAGGTACATCCGATCTTGTACGTCGAACCGAGCGGGGTGAGGGATATGGCGACCAAGGACACCGGCGGCGGGCAGCAGAAGGCCACGCGTTCCACGGAGGAGGTCGAGGAGCAGGCACAGGACGCGCAGGCTTCGGAAGACCTCAAGGAACGCCAGGAGAAGCTGTCGGACGACGTGGACTCCGTGCTGGACGAGATCGACGATGTCCTCGAGGAGAACGCCGAGGACTTCGTGAGGTCATTTGTCCAGAAGGGTGGAGAGTAGTAGGTAATGTCCGAATTGCATCCAGGAAAGAAATGCTCCCGATGCAAGCGGACGTTGCCTCGTGATGCCTTCGCCTCCAACCAATCGATCAGTGACGGCCTTCAGTCGTACTGCCGAGTGTGCTCTGCCGACTACTACAAGCGGCGTCAGGAAGCCAAGGGGCGCGTGGTGCGGGTTAAGGTGCCCGTTCCGCGGGGGCACAAGCGGTGTCCACAGTGCGAGAAGGTGAAGCCGCACAGTGAGTGGGAGCGAAACAAGACATCTTCGGACGGCTGGTCGAGCTACTGCCGCGAGTGTCGGGCGGGGCGTAACCGGGATAGCTGCTTCCGCCGCAAGTACGGCTTGAGTCAGGACCAGTTGCGTGACTTGGTGAAGCGGCAGGGCGGTGTGTGCGTGATCTGTCTCGTTGCCCCGGCCGAGCATGTGGATCATGATCACGAGACGGGTAAAGTCCGGGGCGTACTGTGCTTCAACTGTAATTCGGCACTCGGCAAGTTGAGAGATGATCGTGGCGCGATGCGTCGGGCGATCGCTTATCTGGAAGGAAACGCGTGGAAGCCAACACTCGTAGCATCGGGCGTCTGCCGGCTGCCTTCCTGACGCCCGGCTCGTCGTCCTTCATGGACTTCCTCGGTACGCACCAGCCGGACCTGCTGCCGGGCAATCGGCAGCTGCCTCCGCTGAAGGGCGCCGTCGAGGCGCCGCACGGCACGACGATCGTCGCCGCGTCCTTCCCCGGCGGTGTGGTGCTCGCCGGCGACCGGCGGGCGACGATGGGCAATGTCATCGCGCAGCGGGACATCGAGAAGGTCTTCCCGGCCGACGAGTACTCGGCCGTCGGCATCGCCGGCACGGCCGGGCTGGCCGTCGAGATGGTCAAGCTCTTCCAGCTCGAGCTCGAGCACTTCGAGAAGGTCGAGGGCGTCCAACTCTCCCTGGAGGGCAAGGCGAACCGGCTGTCCACCATGATCCGCAGCAATCTCGGCATGGCCATGCAGGGCCTCGCCGTGGTGCCGCTCTTCGCCGGCTGGGACGTCGATCGCAACAAGGGTCGCATCTTCTCCTACGACGTGACCGGCGGGCGCTCCGAGGAGCACGGCTTCGCGGCGACCGGCTCCGGCTCGGTCTTCGCGCGCGGTGCGCTGAAGAAGCTCTTCCGGGAGAACTTGACGGAGGATCAGACCACCACGCTCGTCGTCCAGGCGCTGTACGACGCGGCCGACGACGACTCGGCGACCGGTGGGCCCGACCTCGCCCGCCGTATCTATCCGATCGTCACCGTCATCACCGACGAGGGGTTCCGGAAGCTGACCGACGCCCAGTGCGCCGAGGTCGTCCGCGCGATCCACGAGCGGCGCCTGCAGGAGCCGGACGGTCCGCGGGCCGCACTGCTCTGACGCCCTACGGAACCTTTACCCGCCACTGACAGAAAGGGACGGACAGCCGGTGTCGACGCCGTTCTATGTCTCACCCCAGCAGGCCATGGCCGACCGCGCCGAGTACGCCCGCAAGGGCATCGCCCGCGGCCGTAGCGTCGTCGTACTCCAGTACACCGACGGCGTTCTCTTCGTCGCCGAGAACCCGTCCCGCGCCTTGCACAAGGTCAGCGAGATCTACGACCGCATCGCCTTCGCCGCGGTGGGGAAGTACAACGAGTTCGAGAACCTGCGGATCGGCGGGGTGCGCTACGCCGATCTGCGCGGCTACACCTACGACCGCGACGATGTGACGGCCCGCGGTCTCGCGAACGTCTACGCCCAGACGCTGGGCACGATCTTCTCCAGCGCCGCGGAGAAGCCCTACGAGGTCGAGCTGATCGTCGCCGAGGTCGGGCCGGGCCCCGAGGACGACCAGATCTACCGGCTGCCGCACGACGGCTCGATCGTCGACGAGCACGGATCGGTCGCGGTCGGTGGCAACGCCGACCAGATCAGCAGCTATCTCGACCAGCGGCACCGGGACGGGATGACCCTCGCCGAGGCGCTCAAGCTCGCCGTCGAGTCGCTCACCCGTGACAACAACGGCGGTGAGCGCACGCTGACCGCCGAGCAGCTCGAGGTGGCGGTCCTGGACCGGACGCGACCGCAGCAGCGGAAGTTCAAGCGGCTGCTGGGCCGTCAGCTCTCGCGTCTGCTCGAGGGGCACGCCACGGATGTGAGCGTCGACGAATCGGAGGAGGCGGCTCCCGGGCCGGGGGCGGACGAGGCGCCGGGCGCGTCCTAGGACGGCGGTGCCCTCGAACGCCGGACGGGCTGGTTGGCTGAGTTCAGCCAAAACCAGCCCGTCCGGCGTTCGAGGACGTGCCCTCAGGGCGCCCGCCGCCGCAGGCGGCAAAGACGTGCCCGCAGTCGCAGACACGCCGGACGCCGCCTAGCCCGCCGTTACTCCCTCGCCAGTGCGAGCGCCATCGTGGGAGGACGAGCCCCGGGCGATGAGCTCCACCGGCAGCGTCGTGGGGGCGGCGGGCCGGCCGTCCAGGACGGTCATCAGGGCCCGCATGCCCGCCTCGCCCACGGCCTCGGCCGGCAGCCGCACCGTCGTCAGTTCCGGCTCGACGGCCGTCGCCAGCGGAAGATCGTCGAAACCGGTCACCGAGACGTCGTCGGGCACGCGCAGCCCCAGCCGCCGGGCCGCCTTGCAGGCGCCCGCCGCCAGGATGTCGCTGTCGCAGATCAGCGCGGTGGGCCGCGGCCCGGGGCCGGTCAGGGCCCGCTCGGCGGCCGCCCGGCCCGCCCGCACATCGAGGGCCGCGGGCTCCGTCGTCAGACCCGCGTCCGCGACCCCGCTCAGGGTGCCGGCCAGCGCCCGGGCCCGTTCGTGGAAGGTCCAGGAGTCGACGTCGGCCGCGAGGTGGGCGAACCGGCGGTGGCCGAGCCCCAGCAGATACTCGGTGACCTGGCGCATGCCGTCGGCGATGTCGAGGTTGACGGTCGCCGACGCCTCCGTCCGCCCGGGGTCGCTGTCGAGCATGACCAGCGGCAGATCGCCGTCGCGGATGTCGGCCAGGGCATCCACCGCCATGGAGGAGGCGATGACGCCGTCGAGAGTCGCGCGGGCGGAGGCGAAGGGGTCACGGGCGGGCCCGATGCCCTCCGGGGAGGGGTAGAGGACCACACCGACGCCGTGCTCGGCCGCGGCCCGGGCGGCACCGGTGTAGACGCGGGCGAAGAATTCATTGGTGAGCGCGGGGACCACCAGCAGCGCCGTGCGGGTGCGGCCCAGCCGCAGATTGCGCGCCGCGAGATTCGGCCGGTAGCCCAGCTCCCGCGCGGCGGTGCGCACGGCCTCGGCGGTCCGCTCGGAGACCCGGCCGCGCCACTTGTCGCCCATGACCAGCGAGACGGTGGCCTGTGACACCCCCGCGGCGCGCGCCACGTCCCGGCTGGTGACCCGTGCGCGCGGCTGGCCCAGCTCCCGGACGTTCGGCCACCGCTCGTCACCGCGCGCCGCCGCCCGCCCGCGCCACGACCCCTGCTCTGTCTCCGCCACCGGTCCGCGCCCCTTTTCCCGTTCCCCGCCTGATTCCCGCCTCCCCGCGAGTGGACCCGCGGGTTGCCGACATGGTACGTATAACGCCGAAGGTTATACGTAAAACCCGAGGGTGTCTCGGTCAGCGAAGGTGGACAGATGATGGCGGCCGGCTACGGCGAAATGCTCAGGACGCGGCACGCGGCGCGCTTGCTCGCGGGCACGCTGGTGGGGCGGCTGCCGAGCGCCACCGCCGCTCTGGCGATCGTGCTCTTCGCCCGTGCGGAGGGCGGCAGCTACGCCCTCGCGGGCGCGCTGTCGGCCGTCTACGGCGTGGGCAACGCCATCGGCCAGCCGCTGCTGGGCCGGGCCGTGGACCTCTTCGGCCAGCCCCGGGTGATGCTGCCCTCCGCCGTGCTCTCCGCGCTCGGCATGGTGCTGTTCTGCCTGATCGGCCTGGAACCGCTGCCGCTGGCCTACGCGGCCATGGTCGTCGCCGGATTCTTCACCCCGCCCCTGGAGGGCGGTCTGCGCGCCCTGTGGCCGGACGTCCTCAAGCGCGAGGACCGCATCCACGCCGCGTACGCGCTCGACGCCATCGCCCAGGAGGTCATGTACGCGGTCGGCCCGCTGGCCGTCACCCTGATCGTCGCCGCCTGGTCCGAGGCCGCCGCGCTGCTCGTCATCAACGCGATAGGCGTCCTCGGCGCCCTGGCCGTGGTCACCTCCCCGCCCTCCCGCAAGTGGCGCAGCGCGCCCCGTGAGGCGCACTGGCTCGGGGCGCTGCGCTCGCGCGGGCTGCTCGTGCTGCTCGGCGCGTTCTTCTTCGTCGGCTCGGCCCTCGGCTCGATATCCGTGGCGTCGGTGGCGTACGCCGACGAGCACGGCGGCGGGATGGTCTCCAGCTATCTGCTGTCCGCCCTCGGTGTCGGTGCGCTCATCGGCGGTGTCGTCTACGGCGGCCGGCAGTGGGCGGGCGAGCCCGAGCGCCGGCTGCGGATGCTCGTCGCGGGCCTCGCGGTCTGCTATCTGCCGCTCCTGCTCGTCCCGGGCGTCGTCGCCATGACCGTGCTCGCCGGTGTGGCCGGAGTCTTCCTCGCGCCGTCGCTCGCGTGCGCGTTCGTCGTCGTGGACCGCCACGCGCCGCGCGGCACCGTCACCGAGGCCTTCTCCTGGCTGGTGACCGCCTTCGGTGTGGGCGCCTCGATCGGCATCGCCGTCGTCGGCCCGGCCGTGGAGTACGGCGGCTCGAAGGCCGGTTTCGCGGTCGCCGTCGGCGGCGGCGCGGTCGCCCTGCTGGTGCTCCTGGCGGCGCAGCGCTCCTTCGGACCGCCCGTCGCCGTGGCCGAAGCCGGTGCGTTGCCGGAAAATGATCGAATCGGTGCTGTCGAACCCGGTTTCAGCGCAGGGCATCAGGCGTAATGTTCAGACATGGATCGCCGCATTTTCGGGCTGGAGAACGAGTACGGCGTCACGTGCACGTTCAGGGGACAGCGCCGACTGTCACCTGACGAAGTGGCGCGCTACCTCTTCCGCCGTGTCGTTTCCTGGGGCCGCAGCAGCAATGTCTTCCTGCGGAACGGCGCCCGCCTCTATCTGGACGTGGGATCGCACCCGGAATACGCAACACCCGAGTGCGACAACGTGATCGAGCTGGTCACGCACGACAAAGCGGGCGAGCGCATTCTCGAAGGTCTGCTCGTCGACGCCGAGCGCCGCCTGCACGAGGAGGGGATCGCGGGCGACGTCTATCTGTTCAAGAACAACACGGACTCCGCCGGAAACTCCTACGGATGCCATGAGAACTACCTCGTGGCCCGGCACGGGGAGTTCTCCCGGCTGGCGGACATCCTCATCCCCTTCCTCGTCACCCGGCAGTTGCTGTGCGGGGCGGGGAAGGTGCTCCAGACCCCGCGCGGCGCGGTGTACTGCGTCAGCCAGCGCGCCGAGCACATCTGGGAAGGCGTCAGTTCCGCCACCACCCGTTCGCGCCCGATCATCAACACCCGGGACGAGCCGCACGCGGACGCCGAGCGCTACCGCCGGCTGCACGTCATCGTCGGCGATTCGAACATGTCCGAGACGACCATGCTGCTGAAGGTCGGTGCCACCGATCTCGTCCTGCGCATGATCGAGGCGGGCACCGTGATGCGGGACCTGACCCTGGAGAATCCCATCCGGGCCATCCGCGAGGTCAGCCACGACACCACCGGCACCCGCAAGGTGCGCCTGGCCAGCGGCCGGGAGGCCTCCGCCCTGGAGGTCCAACAGGAGTACTACGAGAAGGCCGTGGACTTCTGCGAGCGCCGGGGCATCCGCACCGGCACGGTCGAGCGCGTCCTGGAGCTGTGGGGCCGCACGCTGGAGGCCATCCGGGACGAGGACCTGGACCGGATCGCCACCGAGATCGACTGGGTGATGAAGTACCAGCTGATCGAGAAGTACCGCGCGAAGAACAACATCACCATGTCGCATCCGCGGGTCGCCCAGATAGATCTGGCCTACCACGACATCCACCGCCGCCGGGGGTTGTACTACCTCCTGGAGCGGCGCGGCCAGGCCGCCCGGGTCTGCAACGACCTCAAGATCTTCGAGGGCAAGTCCGTGCCTCCGCAGACCACCCGGGCCCGGCTGCGCGGCGACTTCATCCGCCGTGCGCAGGAGCAGCGCCGGGACTTCACGGTCGACTGGGTGCATCTCAAGCTCAACGACCAGGCGCAGCGCACGGTGTTGTGCAAGGACCCCTTCCGGTCGGTGGACGACCGGGTGGAGAAGCTGATCGCCGGCATGTGAGCCCGGGCTCCGCATGAAGGTTGTATGAGAGTGGTACGAGCGCGGTCGGTGCCGGGCCCCGGGGTCCGGCATCCGACCGTGTCGGGCAGGGTTGATCGACAGAGCACAAGCCGTAAAGTGGCGGACACTGCCAAGCCACCCCCCTAGCCCGAGTTGGACTGATGCTGCAATTCCTCGGGGGCCGACCCCCGCTCTCTCGCTCGTACTCGAAGAACCCGCGTCGCTTCGCCGTCGCGTTGGCCGTGCCCGCCCTGCTCTTCGCCGCCACGGCGTGCGGGTCGGAGGACGGTGGCTCCTCCGACGCGCAGGTGAAGGTGGAGGGGAAGTTCGGCGAGAAGCCCGAGATCTCCACCCCCAAGGACGCGAAGCCCGCCGACAAGCTCGTCGTCAAGACGATCACCGAGGGCTCGGGCGAGAAGGTGGAGAAGGGCGGCTTCGTGCGGCTCGACTTCGCCGGGCAGACCATGAAGGACAACAAGTCCCTCGGCGGCACCTGGACGACCCAGCCGGGCGCCAAGGGCCCCCGGCGCCAGATGGTGGCCCAGGTCGGCCAGCCCAGCCAGGAGATGCCCGCCAAGGTGCTGGACGAGGTGATCGGCAAGAAGGCGGGCACCCGCTTCGAGGTCGAGGGCACGGCGAAGGCGCTGATCGGTGATCAGCTCAACCCGCAGGCGGGCGTCAAGCCGGAGGACGGCCTGGTGTGGGTGATCGACGTCGTGGCGACGAAGAAGATCGACCCCAAGAGTGAGGTCAAGGGCGACCAGGCCGCCCCGGCCGCGGGCATGCCCGAGGTGAAGTACACCTCCCAGAAGGCCGCGAGCATCACCATCCCCAAGGGGGAGAAGGCGCCGACCGACCTCAAGGAGCAGGTGCTGATCAAGGGCAGCGGCCCGGAGGTCAAGGCGGGCGACGGCCTGATCGCGCAGTACACCGGTGTGAAGTGGGAGAACGGCGAGAAGTTCGACTCCTCCTGGGACCACAACGGCGCTACGGCCTTCCAGATCGGCACCGGCTCGGTCGTCCAGGGCTGGGACAAGGGCCTGGTCGGCAAGCGCGTGGGGGACCGGGTCGAGCTGGTCATCCCGCCGAAGCTGGGCTACGAGGGCCAGCCGCAGAGCGGTCTCGACAAGAACACGCTGGTCTTCGTCGTGGACATCGTGGGCAAGGTCTGACCGACCCGGGTCGGAGATCTGCCAGAATTGCACGGTTGTCTGCAAGATTCTTTCGTAGGAGCACTCCGTGAGCATCGACAAGCCCGAGATCGACTTCCCCGAGGGCGAGCCGCCGGCCGACCTTGTGATCAAGGACATCTGGGAGGGCGACGGCGCTGTCGCCAAGGCCGGCGACTTCGTCAAGGTCCACTACGTGGGCGTGGCGTTCTCCACCGGCGAGGAGTTCGACGCGAGCTGGAACCGTGGCAACCCGCTGGAGTTCAAGCTGGGTGCCGGCCAGGTCATCCCGGGCTGGGACCAGGGCGTCCAGGGCATGAAGGTCGGCGGCCGCCGCCGGCTGACCATTCCCGCGCACCTCGCCTACGGCGACCGTGGCGCGGGCGCCGGTCTGATCGCCCCGGGCGAGACGCTGATCTTCGTCTGTGACCTGATCGCGGTCTGAGACGGTCGTAAGTGAAGGCCGAGGGCCCATGCCTCCTGGCATGGGCCCTCGGCTTTTGCCGTACGACGCGCGAGCGGTACGGTCAACGGTTGAGAGCACAAGTAGAGAGGGCGTCGATGGCGATTGCCAAGGCCGAGCGGCTGATGAACCTGGCGCTGTGCCTGTTGGGCACCCGCCGGCCGCTCAGCAAGCGGGAGTTGCGGGGCTCGATCGAGGCTTACCTCGAAGCCTTCGGGCCGGGAAACGCCGCGGCCTTCGGGCCGGGGAGCGCCGCGCCTGCCGGTCAGCCGGGGGAGTCCGGGCCGGAGGCCGTCGCCGGCTCCGCACCGGGCAAGCGCTCCGGGGCGGGCAGCTCCGAGGATGCCTTCAACCGGATGTTCGAGCGCGACAAGGACGATCTGCGCGAGCTGGGCCTGATCATCGAGACCGTCGAGGGCATCGACGGGGAGATCGGCTATCTCGCCCGCCGTGACAGCAACCGGCTGCCTCCGATCACTCTCGACGTGGAGGAGGCCGCCGCCCTGGGCCTGGCCGCGAAGGTCTGGCAGCAGGCCCGGCTCGCGGGTGCCGCCAGTGGCGCGCTGCAGAAGCTGCGGGCGGCCGGGATGCCGCTCGCGGAGGACACGTACGAGAGCCAGAGCGCCCTCGAGCCGCGCATCCCCGTGCACGAGGCGGCCTTCGAGCCGCTGATGCTCGCCGCCCGTGACCGCCGGACCGTCGTCTTCGACTACCACAAGGCCAACGCCGCCCGTCCCGAGCAGCGGCACGTCGAGCCGTGGACCCTGGAGTGCTGGCGCGGCCACTGGTACCTGGCCGGCTGGGACCGGGACCGGGGTGCCGAGCGGGTCTTCAGGCTCTCCCGGATCACGGGGAAGGTCCGTTCGCGGGCCGTGCCGTTCACCGTCCCGGTGCCGGACCACGTCACCGTCCGCGAGACGGTCGAGAGCTGGTCGGGCGAGACGGCCACCCGTACCGCCCGGATCACCGTGCGGGCCGGCCACGGCTATCCGCTGCGGGCCCGTGCCACCGTCACCCGGGATCTGGGCGACGGCTGGGACGAGCTGGAGATTCCGTACGGGCACGGGCTGGACGCGTGGCTGGTGGAGTTCGGTCCCGATGTGAAGGTGCTCGAACCGGCCGAGCTGCGGGCCGATGTCCTCGACCGGCTGCGCGCCGTGGCCAAGGGCTGACACCGGCGCACCCGAGCGGGACCAGTTCGGACCAGAGTTGACCAGAGTGGAAGGGCACGGACCGACTTCTTATGGCCGGCAACGCCATTGACCAGACCCGGCGGATGCTTTCGCTGGTGACCTATCTGCGCGAGCGCCCCGGCGCCCGTGTCACCGATGTGGCCCGCGCCTTCGGCATCACCGAGGACGAGCTGATCGGTGACCTCGACGTGCTGCCGATGTGCGGGACGAGCTTCCGCGGCGGCGACCTGCTGGACATCGACACCGACGGCGACCGCATCTGGTGGCACAACCCCGACGCCTCGGGCACCAGCACGGGCGAGCCGCTGCGGCTGGCGGCCGACGAGGCCACCGCGCTGCTGGTGGCCGCGCGCGCCGTCGCCACCCTCCCCGGGCTGCGCGAGGGCGACCGGCAGGCCCTGCTGCGCGCCACCGCCAAGCTGGAGGCCGCGGCCGGGGAGGCCGCGGGCGCCAGCTCCCGCCTCTCGGTCACCTTCGAGTCCGAGGGCGGGGTCTTCGCGGACGTCGACCGGGCCATCGCCGAGCGCCGCCGGCTGTGGCTGCGCTACTACTCGCCCGCGCGGGACGAGCTCACCGAGCGCGAGGTCGACCCGATCCGGCTGTTCGCCGTGGGCCACACCTACATGGAGGCGTGGTGCCGGCTCTCGGAGGCCCGCCGCACCTTCCGGCTCGACCGGGTCGCCGAGATCAGGCTGCTCGACGAGCCCTCCGACCCGCCGCCGGTCGAGCTGCGCGATCTGTCCGAGAGCCTGGTGCAGCCCGCGGCCGAGGACCCCGAGGTGGTCGTCGAGGTCGGCCCCGGCGGGCGCTGGGTCGCCGAGTACTACCCCCACGACAGCGCCGAGGAGCTGCCCGACGGCGGACTGCGGATCACGCTGCGCACCCCCGACCCGGCCTCGCTGCGCCGGCTGGCGCTGCGGCTCGGCCGGGACGGGCGGATCGTCTCCCCGCTCGCGCTGGCCGACAGCGCGCGGGACGCGGCCCGCGAGGCGCTCGCGGCGTACGGAGAGTAGGAGGGCGGGTCCAGGTGAAAGCGACAGGGGACGTGATGAACGTGAGGACCACGGCCGCCGCCGTCTTCAAGGCGGCCTGCCCCGACTGTCGGGGATGCTTCGAGCTGGCCGCGGGTGCGCTGCGGCTGGCGATCGGGGCCAGCCACCGGACCACCTTCTACTCCTTCACCTGTCCGGACTGCGGCTCCGCGGTCCGCAAGCCGGCCGGGGAGCGGATCGTGGAGCTGCTGACCGGTGGCGGCGTGCGGACGCTGCGGCTGCACTCGACGGTGTGACCCGCGACTTCCAGCCGGCTCCCGGCTCTTTCCCGCCCGTTTCGCGTCCCTTTCCGGCGGTGCCCCCGCCTCGCCGCCGGTCCTTTTCCGCCCGATAGGCTCCTCCCATGCTCTGGCCCATGCTCTGGCCCATGCTCGCCATCGCCCTCGCCTTCTGCGGCATCGCCGTGCTGGGTGTCCTCGCCGCACGGGTGTTCGTCGAAGTGCGCCGGCTGGCCCGGCAGGTGGCGACGAGTTCGCAGCGCATCACCCGCGCCGCCGAGGACCTCGAACGGGCCGCGACCCCGCTCGCCGCGCAGACCGCGCACACGCTGCGTCAGGACGGATGACCGTAGGTCAGCGGGCTCGCACGGCCCCTGCTGGGGTTTCGGACCGGGCGGTAGTCTGGTCCGGATGGCCCTGAGGCGAGGCGCAGGGTCACGTACGGGAGTACGCACAGGGATTGCCCAGCGTTTACCCCTGCGCGTTACGATCGCTGACGTACGCCTGGTGGACATATGTCCGATCAGTCGGCCAGCCCCACACCCATGCCGCTTCGGTGAGAAGGTAATCGCTTATGTTCGGAAGGCTCGGCGCCCCCGAGATCATTCTCATTCTCGTCGTCATCGTCCTGCTGTTCGGTGCGAAGAAGCTTCCGGACATGGCGCGCTCCCTCGGCAAGTCCGCCCGGATCCTCAAGAGCGAGGCCAAGGCCATGAAGTCCGAGGGCCAGGACAACGCCTCCGCCCCGGCCGACCCGCCGGCCACCGCCACGCCTCGTACGATCAAGGCCGCTCCCGGTGATGTCGCCGGTGCCCGCCCGGTGACCGAGCCGAGCGACCGCACCACGCAGCACTGAGCAGCCGTACAGACCCAGCACTGACCGAGGGATCGGGCCGGCCGTCCTTGGCGTCCGCCTGCCGCACGAGATAGGGACGTGGGTTGCTCAAGTCTGCCCGCAAGAAGGAGAAGGACCCCGAGGGGCGGATGCCGCTCGCGGAGCACCTGCGGGAACTGCGGAACCGCCTGGCGAAGGCGGTGCTGGCCATTGTCGTGGTGGCGCTCCTCGCCGCGTTCTACAACACGCAGCTCATGGACTTCCTGTCCAGCCCCGTTCCCAAGTGCCCCGACCGCGACCTGGCCCAGAGCCACGGCGGCAACTGCGCGGTCCTGACGTTCAACTCCTTGGGAGCGCCGTTCGGGACGGTGGTGAAGGTGTGCCTGCTCGCGGGCGTCACGATCTCCTCCCCGGTCTGGCTCTACCAGCTGTGGGCGTTCCTCGCCCCCGGTCTGCACAAGAACGAGAAGAAGTACACGGTCGCCTTCGTGGCGACGGCCGCTCCCCTCTTCGTCGCGGGCGCCTACCTCGCCTACCTGATCATGCCCATGAGCATGCGGGTGCTGCTCAGCATCACCCCGGAGACCGCGGCCAACACCCTCAGCCTGAACGACATCCTCGACTTCACGGTCCGGATGATCCTGGTCTTCGGCCTGGCCTTCGAGCTGCCCCTGATACTCGTCATGATGAACATGGTGGGCATGGTCACGGGCAAGACCATGGCCACGTGGTGGCGCGGCGTCGTGATGGGCATCTTCGTCTTCGGCGCGATCGCCACGCCCAGCACCGATCCGTTCGGCATGTGCATCCTCGCCGTTCCGATCATCATTCTGTACTTCTGCGCCGTCGGGTTCTCCCTCCTCAACGACAAGCGGCGGGCCAGGAACAACCCCGACGCCCTGCTCGACGACGACGAGGCGTCCCCGCTGGACCTCACCCCGCTGCCCCTCGGCGACTCCGAGCCGATGCCGGCCCTCCCGGGGCAGGCCGGGGCCGGTTCGAGCGGTGACGCGGGCGGCGAGCGGCCCACCCGCCGGGGCGGCTACGACGACGTGACCTGATCCGGGCGCGGACGGCCGACGGACACCGACGCCGCGGGGCGGTCGCAAGGACGGCGACCGCCCCGCGGCGTTCGCGCGCCCGGCGGTCGCAAGGTCTCGGCCAGGCGGTCGGCGGGCCGCCGACGAGCCGGTAGTGTCCCGGCGTGACCAGCGACATCACGCTCTTCGTCAACCCCACGGCGGGCCGCGGCCGGGGCGCCCGCGCCACCCGGCCCGCCGCCCGGGTGCTCCGCGCCGCGGGCTTCGGTGTCCGTACGGTCCTGGGCGAGGACGCGCCCGACGCCCTGCGACGGGCACGGCAGGCGGTCGCGGCCGGTACGGACGCGCTGATAGCCGTCGGCGGGGACGGCGTGGTCTCCCTCGCCCTCCAGGCCGTCGCCGGGACCACGACCCCCCTCGGGGTGGTGGCCGTCGGCACCGGCAATGACTTCGCCCGCGCGTGCGGCCTGCCCGTCCGCGACCCCGAGGCGGCGGCCCGGATCGTCGCGGGCGCCCTCAAGGAGGACGGCGGGCGGCCCGTCGATCTCGGCAGGGTGGTCCGCGGCGACGGCACCGGCCCGAGTGGCTCCATGGACGCCGGCACCTGGTTCGGCACCGTGCTCGCCTCCGGCTTCGACTCCCGGGTCAACGACCGGGGCAACCGCATGCGCCTGCCCATCGGGCGGCTGCGCTACGACGTGGCCGTGCTGGCCGAGCTGGCGGCGCTGCGCCCCCTCCCGTACCGGATCCGCCTCGACGACGGGCCGTGGCAGCAGGTGGCGGCGACCCTGATCGCGGTCGGCAACGGCGATTCCTACGGCGGCGGCATGCGCATCTGCGGGGACGCGCGCATGGACGACGGGCTCTTCGACATCACGATCGTCGGCCCCTGCAGCCGCTCGACCCTGCTGAAGGTCTTCCCCCGGGTGTACAGGGGCACCCACCTCGACCACCCCCGGGTGACCGTGCACCGGGCGGCGAAGGTGACGCTGGAGGCCGCCCCCGACGGCCCCCTCCGCACCGGCCGCGCGGCAGGCCCCGGCATCACCGGATACGCCGACGGCGAGCCGCTCGGACTACTGCCGCTCACCGCCGAGACGGTGCCCGGGGCCGTGCGGCTGCTGGGAGCTCAATAAAGATCGGGTGCGCTGTCAGGGGTCCCCGGTAGGCTCGTACACAAGATGACCGACGACACCATGTCCCCTGCTGAGCGCTACGCCCTGTCCCGGGTGCGCGCCGCGGAGCAGGCCACCGCGCTCGCTCCCTTCCGCGAGATGTACGACTTCGAGCTGGACCCCTTCCAGATAGAGGCCTGCCGGGCCCTGGAAGCCGGGAAGGGAGTGCTGGTCGCGGCGCCGACCGGCTCCGGCAAGACCATCGTGGGCGAATTCGCCGTCCACCTGGCCCTGTCCCAGGGCCGCAAGTGCTTCTACACCACCCCCATCAAGGCGCTGTCGAACCAGAAGTACAGCGACCTCGTCAAGCGCTACGGCGCCGACAAGGTCGGCCTGCTCACCGGCGACAACAGCGTCAACGCCGACGCCCCGGTGCTCGTCATGACCACCGAAGTGCTGCGCAACATGCTCTACGCGGGCTCCCAGGCGCTGGCCGGCCTCGGCCATGTGGTGATGGACGAGGTGCACTACCTCTCCGACCGCTTCCGCGGCGCCGTCTGGGAAGAGGTCATCATCCACCTCCCGGATTCGGTGACCCTGGTCTCCCTGTCGGCCACCGTCTCCAACGCCGAGGAGTTCGGCGACTGGCTGGACACGGTGCGCGGCGACACCGAGGTGATCGTCTCCGAGGAGCGGCCCGTCCCCCTCTGGCAGCACGTGCTGGCCGGCCGGCGGATGTACGACCTCTTCGAGGAGGAGACCGATCACGGCGGCCGCGGTGCCGCCCGGCGTGAGGTCAACCCCGACCTGCTGCGCATGGCCCGCATGGAGAACAGCCGCACCTACAACCCGCGCGAGCGCCGCCGCGGCAAGATGGTGCGCGAGGCCGACCGCGAGCGGGAGCGCCGTCAGCGCAGCCGGATCTGGACCCCCGGCCGCCCCGAGGTCATCGAGCGGCTCGACTCCGAGGGCCTGCTGCCCGCCATCACCTTCATCTTCAGCCGCGCGGGCTGCGAGGCGGCCGTGCAGCAGTGCCTGTACGCGGGCCTGCGGCTCAACGACGACACGGCCCGGGCCAGGGTCCGGGAGATCGTCGAGGAGCGCACCGCCGCCATCCCCGACGAGGACCTGCACGTCCTCGGATACTTCGAGTGGCTGGAGGGCCTGGAGCGGGGCATCGCCGCGCACCACGCCGGCATGCTGCCGACCTTCAAGGAGGTCGTCGAGGAGCTCTTCGTCAAGGGCCTGGTCAAGGCCGTCTTCGCCACCGAGACCCTCGCCCTCGGCATCAACATGCCCGCCCGCACCGTCGTGCTGGAAAAGCTCGTCAAGTGGAACGGCGAGCAGCACGCCGACATCACCCCCGGCGAGTACACCCAGCTGACCGGCCGCGCCGGGCGGCGCGGCATCGACATCGAGGGCCACGCCGTCGTGCTCTGGCAGCGCGCCATGGACCCCGACGCGCTCGCGGGCCTCGCCGGTACGCGCACCTACCCCCTGCGCTCCAGCTTCAAGCCGTCGTACAACATGGCGGTCAACCTCGTCTCGCAGTTCGGCCGGCACCGCTCGCGGGAGCTGCTGGAGACCTCCTTCGCCCAGTTCCAGGCCGACAAGTCGGTCGTCGGGATCTCCCGGCAGGTGCAGAAGAACGAGGAGGGCCTGGCGGGGTACCGCGAGGCCATCGAGTGCCACCTGGGCGACTTCGAGGAGTACGCGCGGCTGCGCCGCGAGCTGAAGGACCGCGAGACCGAGCTGGCCAAGCAGGGCGCCAACCAGCGCCGGGCCGCCGCAGCGGCCGCGCTGGAGAAGCTCAAGCCCGGTGACGTCATCCACGTCCCCACCGGAAAGTTCGCGGGGCTGGCCCTGGTACTGGATCCCGGTCTGCCCGCCGGGCGCACCGACCCCCGCCGCGGCTACGACCCGCACGACGGGCCGCGCCCGCTCGTCCTCACCGCCGAGCGGCAGGTCAAGCGGCTCGCCGCGATCGACTTCCCGGTGCCGGTCGAGGCGCTGGAGCGGATGCGGGTGCCCAAGTCCTTCAACCCGCGCAGCCCGCAGTCGCGCCGCGACCTGGCCTCCGCGCTGCGCACGAAGGCCGGGCACATCGAGCCCGACCGGCACCGCAAGCAGCGCTCCGCCGCCGCCGACGACACCGAGATCACCCGGCTGCGCACGGCCCTGCGCGCCCACCCCTGCCACGGGTGCAGCGACCGGGAGGACCACGCCCGCTGGGCCGAGCGCTACCACCGCCTGCAGCGCGACACCCGCCAGCTGGAGCGCCGCATCCAGGGCCGGACGAACACCATCGCCCGCACCTTCGACCGCATCTGCGCGCTGCTGACCGACCTCGGCTATCTGCGGGCCGACGAGGTGACCGACGACGGCCGCCGGCTGGCGCGGCTCTACGGCGAGCTGGACCTGCTGGCCTCCGAGTGCCTGCGCGACGGCGTCTGGGACGGCCTGGGGCCGGCCGAGCTGGCGGCCTGCGCCTCGGCCCTGGTGTACGAGGCCCGCGCGGCCGACGACGCGGTGGCGCCGAAGCTGCCCACGGGCGCCGCGAAGGACGCCCTCGGCGAGATGGTCCGGATCTGGGGCCGGCTGGACGCCCTGGAGGAGGAACACCGGATCAACCAGGCGGAGGGCGTCGGCCAGCGCGAGCCCGATCTCGGCTTCGCGTGGCCCGCGTACCGCTGGGCGTCGGGGCACGGGCTGGACGAGGTGCTCCGCGAGATCGAGATGCCCGCGGGCGACTTCGTGCGCTGGACCAAGCAGCTGATCGACGTCCTCGGACAGATCGCCGCGGCGGCCCCCCAGGGCAGCCCGGTCGCGCGCAACGCCCGCAAGGCGGTCGACGGTCTGCTGCGTGGGGTCGTCGCGTACTCGTCCGTGGGCTGAGCCTGCCTGTTGCCTGTCCGGCGGATTTCGGGTGGCAGGCCGTGTTTGCCGCCTGCGGAGGCGGGCGCCCTGCGGGCGCGTCCTCAATCGCCGGACGGGCTTTCAACCCGTCCGGCGACTGGGCTGCGCCAACTGTTCGGCGAGCCGCAAAAATTCGGGCAGACGCAGGACCCGGTCCCCGAAGCCCGGCAGCGGCAGATGCAGGGCCGCCGTCCATCGCTCGGGGATCGCCTCATAGCCGTACACCGCCCCGGCCAGGCCGCCCGTGACCGCCGCGACGGTGTCCGTGTCGCCGCCGAGGTCGATGGCCGCGCGCAGCGCGTCCTCGAACGAACCCGTCGTCCGTACCGCCCACAGGGCCGAGCCGAGGCAGGGCCAGACCGCGCCGTTGACCTCCGTGGCGTCCGCGGGGTGCCAGCCGGGGGCCAGGGCCGTCGCCCAGCGGGCGCGGTGATCGGCCTCGACGGCGGCGAGGGCGTCGGGCACGGCGGCCGACAGGTCGCCGCCGTCGAGCGCGACGCGCACCAGGTCGTGGAAGACGGCGGTGCCCTCCCCGGTGGCGGGATCGCCGTGGGTGAGGGCCGAGATGCGGCGGGCCGCGTCCATGGTCGCCGCACGCCCGGCGCCCGCGAAGTGGACGGCCGAGGTGGCGGCGCGCATCAGGGAGCCGTTGCCGGCGGCGCGCACATTGATCCGGAAGTGCAGGGCCGCGGCCCGGTCCCAGGGCTGACCGTTGGTGAGGACGTCCTCGGTCTGCAGGCCGATGTCCTTGGGGGAGCCCGCCGCCCACCGCTGGAAGCGCCCGAAGATGTCGGGCAGGTCCAGCCCGCCCCGTTCGACGAGGGATTCGCCGACGAGGACGGCCATCTGTGTGTCGTCGGTGGCCTCACCGGGATCCCAGCCGCCGCCCCCGCACATCTGCCCGCGGCCGTCGGGGAAACGGGCGGTGTACGCGCCGGGCGGCCCGAACTCGAAGGGTGCGCCGAGCGCGTCCCCGACCGCCGAACCGACGACGGCCCCGATGGCCCTGCTGCTGCGATCCATCCGCGGACGCCCCTTCCCTCGATGATCCGGTCATCATGCCGCACGCCGGAAGCCCGGCGCCGGGCGATGACCGGACGCACCGCCGGGGCCGGCCGCGGCCCTTACGCGGAGGTGCCGGGGCCGCTGCCGCCGGTGCCCGGGGCGCGTCGGCGCCGGGCCAGGGCGTACGTACCGGCGGCGGCCAGTACGGCGGCACCGACGCCCACGCCGGCCACCGTGCCGACGCCGAAGCCGCCCTCGTCGTCGTCCTCGCCGTCCTCGTCGTCCTCCGCGCCCAGGGCGGACTCGCTGGTCTTGTCCTTGACCTCGTCGTAGTCCTTCGGGCCGGCGCAGAACTCGCGGTTGCCGGGGTCCATTTCGGCCACCACGGTCAGATCGACGGTGTCCACGGCCTCGCCCTGGCCGTGGTCCTTCAGCTCCACCGGATACGTGCCGGGCTTGATGTCGCAGAGGACCATGCCCCGCCCCGAAGCGCGGGGCGTGCCGTCCTTGCCCTCGCGGAACTCCTCCGCCTTGATCTTGACCGGTTCGACGAAGGCGGGTGATTCGAGGGTCACGTAGCCCTTGTCGTCGTCGAGCGTGGCCTCTTCGATCGTCACGACGAACTCGGCCTCACGGCCGCGCTGGGTGGGATCGCTGTTCGAGACGGTCCAGTAGGGGTCCTCCGCCGAGGCGCCCGCGGCACAGGTGAGGACGAGGGCCGCGGCGGCCACGCTCGTGAGGGCTATCCGGACACGCTTCATGGGCCGAGGATATCCGTGACCTGGGGCCGCTCCCCGCCCAGGAGCCGGAGGCGGCGGCGCCGCTGTTGTCCGCCGCGGATCAGGCCGTGGATCCTGCCTCTTGTTCCGCCTCCACCTGCTGGTTCCACTCGCGCTTCGAGGCCTGCCAGCCGTCCTCGTCGTGACCGCGACGCCAGTAGCCGGAGATGGACAGGCGCTCGCGCGGCACCTCGCGCTCCATGCGCAGATGGCGGCGCAGTTCCTTCACGAAGCCCGCCTCGCCGTGCACGAAGGCCTGCACGTCGCCGGGCGGGAACGCGAGCGCGCGCACGGCCTCGACGAGGGCGTCGCCGACGGGTGCCGCGCCGCGGTGCAGCCAGGTGATCTCGACGCCCTCGGGCAGGGTCAGCTTCTGCTCGTCGGCCGCGTCCGCGACCTCGACGAAGGCGGTGACGCGGGCGCCCGCGGGCATCCGCTCCAGGGCGGCGGCGATCGCGGGCAGCGCGCTCTCGTCACCGGCCAGCAGATGCCAGTCGGCGGCCGGGTCGGGGGAGTAGGCGCCGCCCGGGCCGAGGAAGTAGATCTCCGCGCCCGCCTGGACGCCCGCGGCCCAGGGGCCGGCCAGGCCCTCGTCGCCGTGGACCACGAAGTCCACCGCCAGCTCGCGCGTGGCGGGGTCCCAGGAGCGCACGGTGTAGGTGCGGGTGCTGGGCCACTGGTCGCGGGGAAGGTCGCGGCGGATGACCTCCATGTCGAACGGCTCGGGGTAGCTGACGCCCGGGACGGGGAAGAGCAGCTTGACGTAGTGGTCGGTGTGCTCGCCGGCGGTGAAGTCCGCCAGCCCGTCGCCGCCGAGGACCACGCGCACCATGTGGGGGGTCAGCCGCTCGGTGTGGATCACACGCGCGCGGTGGAGCATCGGCTTCTTGCGAACGGGACGGTCTGCCATGGATGTCTCCCCTGAACACTGCTAAGTAAGGTACGCCTAACCTAACAGCTCTTCCGGTGGAAACGGTGGGAATAGGGGCTCAGCGGGCGAGAACGGTGACCAGCCGCTGCAGGGACCCGCCCAGACCCCAGCGCTCCGCGAGGGCGAGCAGCGCCTCCGGGTCGCGCGGGACGTGCGGCAGCCTGGCGTCGAAGGGGGCCAGCGACACCTCGGAGGCGACGCGCACCACCTTCGGCGCGACCGCCAGATACGGCCGGGCCTCGTCCAGCCGCTTGCGCTGGGTGGGGGTGAGCCTGCTCGCCGGGTCGTCGACCGCCGCCATGATCCCGGCCAGGTCGCCGTAGGCGGCCAGCAGCTTCGCGGCCGTCTTCTCGCCGACCCCCGGCACGCCCGGCAGTCCGTCGCTGGGGTCGCCGCGCAGCAGCGCCAGGTCGGCGTAGCCGGGCCCGTCCACCCCGTACTTCTCCCGCAGCAGCGCCTCGTCGACGATCTGGAGCGTGCCGACGCCCTTGAGCGGATACAGCACCCGCACCCCGCGCCGGTCGTCGACGAGCTGATAGAGGTCGCGGTCGCCGGTGACGATGTCCACCGGGCCCGTCGCCCGCCCGGCGAGCGTGCCGATCACATCGTCGGCCTCGAAGCCGCGCGCGCCCACGCGGGCGATGCCGAGCGCGTCGAGCACGCTGTCGATGACCGGCACCTGGGGGGAGAGGGTGTCGGGGATCTCCTCCTCGTCCGGCGCGCCGGTGAGCTCCTCCGCGACCCGGTGCGCCTTGTACGACGGGATCAGCTCGACCCGCCACTCCGGCCGCCAGTCGAAGTCCATGCAGGCCACGAGGTCGTCGGGGTGATGGTCCTGGACGAGCCGGGCGATGAAGTCCAGCAGGCCGCGCACCGCGTTCACCGGGGTGCCGTCGGGGGCGCGGACCGAGTCGGGCACCCCGAAGTAGGCGCGGAAGTACAGGGAAGCGGTGTCGAGGAGCATCAGGCGTCGCGTCACGGGGTCGATGATGCCGCACGCCTGTGACAGCCGGTCGCAGGCCCACCGCCCCCGCCCGCCCCGGACGGGCCCGAGTGTGAGGCCGGTCACTGTTCGGTTTGCGGTGAATGCGCCTGGGCAGGCGCGGCACTGGAGCGGACCCCGGTCACACGCGACTCATGCGTTACCCGGGCGCGCGGACCGATACCGCACCGCTCCACGGCCCGTCACCCGCCATGCGGGGGCGCCCCACCGGGGGCGGCGGACCGTCCTGAGTTCGACCCGAGAGGTGTATGTGTCCAGGCTGCACGTCGAGCACTTGTACAAGGTGTTCGGCAGACGACCCGAAGCCGCCGTGAAGCGGCTCGAGAGCGGCACCGGCCGCGACGAGCTGCGCGCCGACGGCACCACCGCGGCGGTCATCGACGCCTCGTTCGATGTCGAGGCGGGTCAGATCTTCGTGGTCATGGGCCTTTCCGGATCCGGCAAGTCCACGCTGCTGCGCATGCTGAACGGACTGCTGGAACCGACCGCCGGGCGCGTGCTCTTCGACGGTCAGGACCTGACCGCGCTGCCCCCCGCCGAGCTGCGCTCGGTCCGCTCCCGGAAGATCAGCATGGTCTTCCAGCACTTCGCCCTCTTCCCGCACCGCAGCGTGCTGGAGAACGCCGCGTACGGCCTGGAGGTGCAGGGCGTGCCCCGCGCGGAGCGCGAGAAGCGCGCCACCGAGGCCCTGGAGCTCACCGGCCTCAAGGGCTGGGAGACCTCCTGGCCCGACGAGCTGTCCGGCGGCATGCAGCAGCGCGTGGGCCTCGCCCGCGCGCTCGCCACCGACGCCGACCTGCTGCTGATGGACGAGTCCTTCAGCGCGCTCGACCCGCTGATCCGCCGCGACATGCAGGACCAGCTGCTGGAGCTGCAGACGCGGCTGAAGAAGACCATCGTCTTCATCACCCACGACCTCAACGAGGCCATGCGCCTCGGTGACCGGATCGCGGTCATGCGCGACGGCCGGATCGTGCAGAACGGCACCGCCGAGGACATCCTCGTACGGCCCGCCAACGACTACGTCGCCTCCTTCATCCAGGACGTGGACCGCTCCCGGGTCCTCACCGCCGGATCGATCATGGACGAGCCGGACAGTGCCCGGGCGGCCGACGGCACCACCCGCAGCGCGCAGGACGTCCTCGACGCCGCGCCCGCGACGGTGGACGCCGACACCCCCGTCGCCGAGCTGTTCACCCCCTTCTCGCACAGCGGCGACATGGTCGCCGTCACCGATGCCGACGGCACGCTGACCGGGGTCGTCACCCGCGACCGGATGCTGGCCGCGCTCGGCGACCAGCCGCGAGGCCGGCAAGCGCCCCTTGCGAAGGAGTCCGAGCAGGAGGTGACCGCCCGTGCCTAGGATCAACCTCGGTGACGGCGTCGAGAACGCCGTGGACTGGCTCCAGAACCACCTGGGCTGGCTGTTCGACTTCATCAACACCGTCCTGACCGGGATGTACGACGGTGTCGAGGCCGTGCTCGGCGCGCCCCACGCGCTGCTCATGGCCGGCATCCTGGCCGTCGTCGCCTGCTGGCTGCGCGGACTGCTCGCCGGTGTGTGCACCTTCGCCGGCATGGCGCTCATCGACTCCTTCGGCCTGTGGGACGAGGCGATGGCGACGCTGTCGCTGGTGCTCGTCGCCAGCGTCATCACCCTGCTGGCCGCCGTGCCGCTGGGCATCTGGGCGGCGCGCAGCCGCACCGTGAGCGGTGTGCTGCGGCCCGTGCTGGACGTCATGCAGACGATGCCCGCCTTCGTCTATCTGATCCCCGGCGTGATGTTCTTCTCCATCGGGCCCATCCCGGGTCTGATCGCGACCATCGTCTTCTCGATGCCGCCCGGCGTCCGGATGACCGAACTGGGCATCCGGCAGGTCGACGGCGAACTCGTCGAGGCCGCCCGGGCCTTCGGCACCACCCCGCGCGACACCCTCACCCGGGTGCAGCTGCCCCTCGCCCTGCCCACGATCATGGCGGGCGTCAACCAGGTGATCATGCTGGCGCTGTCCATGGTCGTCATCGCCGGCATGGCGGGCGCGGGCGGTCTCGGTGAGTCCGTGTACGCGGCCGTCACCCAGGTCCAGATCGGTGGCGGTGTCGAGAGCGGCCTCGCCGTCGTCGTCCTCGCCATGTACCTGGACCGGATGACCGGCGCCCTCGGCCAGCGGGTCTCCCCGATCGGCCGCCGGGCCGCCGCCAAGGCCGCCGCGTCGGTGCGGGGCCTGGCCTTCCTGCGCTACCGGCCCGGCACGGCGGTCGCCACCGTCGGCATCGTGGTCCTCGCGCTCGTCGCCGGCGGTATGAACCTCACCCACGGCGACGACCGGGAGACCACCGCGAGCGGTCCGAACGTCGGCCGGGGCAAGCAGATCAAGCTGGGCTACTTCCCGTGGGACGAGGCCGTCGCCTCCACCTACCTCTGGCAGAACATCCTGGAGGACCGGGGCTACAAGCCGACCGTCCAGCAGCTCGACCCCGGCCCGCTGTACACCGCGCTGGCCCAGGGCCAGATGGACGTGCAGTTCGACTCCTGGCTGCCCACGACCCACAAGCAGTACATGGACCGCTACCGCGACAAGCTCACCGACCTCGGCGCCTGGTACGGCCCGACGTCGCTGGAGCTGGCCGTGCCCGAGTACGTCAAGGACGTCGACTCGCTGGAGGACCTGAAGGGCAAGGGCGGGCAGTTCGGCGGGAAGATCGTCGGCATCGAGTCCAGCGCCGGGATGATGGGCACGCTGAACGACAAGGTGATGGGGGCGTACGGCCTGGACGGCGAGTACAAGGTGCTCTCGTCCTCCACCTCCTCGATGCTCGCCGGGCTGGACCGGGCGTACAAGAAGCAGGAACCGATCGTCACCACCCTGTGGTCCCCGCACTGGGCGTACGGGAAGTACAAGCTGAAGAAGCTCAAGGACCCCAAGGGTGCCTGGGGCAAGGGCGAGGAGATCCACGCCGTCGCCAAGAAGGACTTCGGCTCGGACTTCCCCGACGTCACCCGGTGGCTGAAGAAGTTCAAGATGTCCGAGAAGGACCTCGCCTCGCTGGAGGTCGAGATCCAGAACGGCGGCAAGGGCAAGGAGAAGGAATCCGCCCGCCGCTGGATGGACAAGAACCCGGACGCGGTCGACAAGCTCGCACCGGTTGCCGGCGCGGCGTCGTAGCCCGGCGGGACAGCGGGGCGCCCTGCGGGCGCGTCCTCAATCGCCGGACCGGCTTGAACGAGCCGGTCCGGCGATTGAGGACCAAAGGGGCTCGTACGGACGTACGGTGGACGGATGGCCGGTCGCAGCGCCGTACGGCGCGTCGTCTCCCTCGTCCCCTCCCTCACCGAGGCCGTGGCCGCCGGTGCGCCCGAGCTGCTCGTCGGGGCCACCGACTGGTGCGAGCACCCCGCCGGGCTCGACGTCGTCCGGATCGGCGGCACCAAGAACCCCGACCTGGGGCGGATCGCCGCCCTCGCGCCCGACCTCGTCATCGCCAACGAGGAGGAGAACCGCGCCCCCGACCTCGGCGCGCTGCGCGCCGCCGGGCTGGAGGTGCTCGTCACCGAAGTCCGTTCGCTTCCCCAGGCGTTCAGGGAGCTGGAGCGGGTCCTGGTGCGCGGCTGCGGGCTGGCCCGGCCTACATGGCTGGGCGACGCGGAGGACGCGTGGCGGGACGTCACCGCCCCGGCCCCGCCCCGCCGGGCGGTGGTGCCGGTATGGCGGCGGCCGTGGATGGTCCTCGGCCGGGACACCTTCGCGGGCGACGTGCTCGCCCGGCTCGGTGTCGTCAATATCCACGCCGGGCACGGCGAGCGCTATCCGCGGATCCCGCTGGAGGAGCTGAACGCCTGCGGCGCCGACCTCGTCGTGCTGCCCGACGAGCCGTACCGCTTCAGCGCCGACGACGGCCCGGAGGCGTTCCCCGGGCTGCCGTCGGCGCTGGTCAGCGGCCGTCATCTCACATGGTACGGACCGTCGTTGACCCGGGCACCGCAGGTGCTGGGAGCGGCGCTCGCAGCAGCCGGCCGCTGAGCAGCCCCCGCAGCGTGCCCGCCGCCGCGACGGCCCACGCCACGACGAGCAGGACGTAGAGCCCGGCCGCGAGGCCGGTGAAGGCGGTCAGCCCGGTGTGGCGGGCGAGTCCCGCGGCGCCCGTCACACACGTGCCGACGGGGAAGGTGAAGCCCCACCAGGTCATGGCGAAACGCATCCCGCCCCGGAAGGCGCGCACCGTCATGGCCGTGGCGAGCGCGAGCCACAGCAGCGCGAAGCCCATCACCGGGACGCCGTACAGCACGGCGAAGGAGGCCGCCGCGTGCGCGTGGGGCGCGGCGACGGCGCCGGGGGCCGCGTCGGCGAGGTTGCCCACGGCGGTCGTCGACTGGCCCAGCGGGCCGAGCACGAGGAAGAGCGTCGGGGTCAGGGCCAGCGGCAGCGGGCCGTGGTGCACGAGCCGGCCGAAGACGGCCGGCAGCATCAGCAGGACCGCCAGCAGGCTCATGCCGAACAGCGCGTAGCAGCCCAGCAGCATGGCCTCCCGCCACTGCCCGGCGGGCAGCCGCGGCACCAGGGCCGGGCCGAGCGCGGCGGACACCATGGGGGCGACGACCGGCAGCAGCCACACCGGGGAGGCGGTGCCCGGCGCTATCGAGTGCCGGGTCACCATCAGGTACGGAATGCCCGCCGCCGCGGCCAGCCCGATCAGCGTGCCGCCCACCCAGAGCACGGCGTCGACGGCCACCGCCGCGGGTTCGCCGATGACGTCCGCCCCCACCGAGAGCGTGGCACCGCCGACGGCGAGGAGCGCCATCGCCAGGCAGCCGTAGAACGGGGCGACGGCCGGATCGGCCAGATGCCGCCTGGCCTGGTCGGCATGGCGCCCCCAGTGCGCGGCCCGCGCGGCGAGGAGCACGATCAGGGCCAGCGCGGCCAGGGCCCACACCATCTCCAGCGCCCCGCGCAGACCGGGCACCCGCACGGGCAGTGCCGCCCCGGACGCGGCCACGATCGCGGTGCCCATCACGGCGGCGTACCAGTTCGGCCCGAGGTGCCGGACCCCTGGGCGGGGCCGAGGCAGGACGAGCGGACTGGGACGCGGGTGCGTGAGCGTGGTCATGGTTCAACGGTGCGGCCCGCGCGGGGCTGCCACCAGGGACCACGGACCTATGAGGGCATAAAGTGGCTTTATGAGCGAAGCGGGTGCGGGCAGCGGACGGGCACCGTCGGGGACCACCGCCACGCCCGGCGGGACGCTCGCGCACCGGGTGCCGGACCTCGGGGCGCTGGAGCTGCTGCTCGCCGTGGCGCGGCTGGGGAGCCTCGGGCGGGCGGCGCGGGAGCTGGGCATCACCCAGCCGGCCGCCAGCAGCCGGGTGCGGACCATGGAGCGGATGCTCGGCGTCGCGCTCGTCGAGCGGTCCCCGCGCGGCTCCCGGCTGACCGACGCCGGGGTACTCGTCACCGACTGGGCCCGGCGGATCGTGGAGGCGGCCGAGGCCTTCGACGCCGGGGCGCAGGCGCTGCGGGGCCGCCGGGACTCGCGGCTGCGGGTGGCGGCCAGCATGACCATCGCGGAGTACCTGCTGCCGGGCTGGCTGATCGCCCTGCGGACGAGGCGGCCCGGCACGGCGGTCTCGCTGTTCGCCGGGAACTCGTCCGCCGTCGCCGAACGGCTGCTGGCCGCCGAGGCCGATCTCGGCTTCGTGGAGGGCCTGGCCGTGCCGCCCGGCCTGGACGGCGCGGTCATCGGCCACGACCGGCTCGTGGTCGTCACCGCGCCCGGCCACCCGTGGGCCCGCCGCCGCACCCCGCTGGACGCGGCGGAACTGGCGGCGACCCCGCTGATCCTCCGCGAGCGCGGCTCGGGCACCCGGCAGGTCCTGGACGCGGCGCTGGCCTCGCAGGGGGGCGTGGCGGAGCCGCTGCTGGAGCTGGCCTCGACGACCGCCGCCAAGGCGGCCGTCGTCAGCGGCGCCGGCCCCTCGGTCCTCAGTGAACTGGCCGTCGGCGAGGAGCTGGCGGCCCGCCGGCTGGTGGAGATCCCGGTGCCGGGCGTCGGCCTCCGCCGCGATCTGCGTGCCGTCTGGCCCACGGGCCACCGCCCCACGGGCCCGGCCCGGGACCTTTTGGGGCTGACGCGCTGAGCCCGGCCCGTCCGGGAGCTCAGCCCCGCTGAGCCGCGGCGCGCACCAGGGCCTCGATCAGCCGCAGGTCGTCCCGGGCCTCCGGGTGCCACTGGACGCCCACCCGGAAGGAATCGCCCGGGTACTCCAGGGCCTCGACCGTGCCGTCCTCCGCGTGGGCCGTCACGACGAGGCCCTCGCCGAGGCGGTCCACCGCCTGGTGGTGGTGGGTGGCCACGTCGCACCGCTCGGGCAGCAGACCGCCGGTGCGGGTGTCCGGCACCGGCTCGACCGGGTGGTCGGTGAAGGAACCCGCCACCGGGTTGTGGTCCTCGTGCCCCACCTCGTCCGGCAGGTGCTGGGTGAGCGTGCCGCCCGCGTGGACGTTCATCAGCTGCATGCCGCGGCAGATGCCGAGCACCGGTACGTCCTCCTCCAGCGCGGCAGCCAGCAGCGCCAGCTCCCAGCGGTCCCGCTCGGGCACCGGGGCACCCGCGCGGGGGTGCGGCTCCTCGCCGTACAACGCCGGGGCCAGGTCCTCGCCGCCGGCGAGGACCAGACCGTCGAGGCGCCGGACCACCGCGGCGGCGGTGTCCGGGTCGTCGGGCGGCAGCATCACGGCCAGGCCGCCGGCCCGCTGGACGTACCGGGGGTAGGCGGCCGGCAGCAGCGCGGCCGGCAGGTCCCAGGCCACCCCCCAACGGGCCTGTGTGAGATACGTGGTGACACCGATCAGAGGCCTGCTGTCCAACGTTCTTCCTCTCCACTCCCCGCCCGCATCCGTACGCGGCGCTGTGATCATTCGCGTGCCAACTCTGCCTCGGCCGCGGCCAGGGCGGCGAATTCCTCCTCCGGCGCGCTCGCCACCAGCCGGTGCCGGCTGTAGAAGGCGAAGTAGCCCGCGGCCACGGCGTACACGCCGAGGGCGATGACCGCCGCGGTGACGTCCACCAGGAAGGTGGCCACCAGCGCCGAACAGGCCAGCACGAAGGCGATGGTCGAGGTGACGACGCCGCCGGGGGTGCGGTACGGGCGGGCGAGGCCGGGTTCGCGGCGGCGGAGCACGATGTGGGAGAGCGACATCAGGGCGTAGGAGATGGTGGCGCCGAAGACGGCGACGTTGAGCATGCGCGCCCCGTCCCCGCTCGCCGCGGCCAGGGCGAAGCCGAGCGCGCCGGGTACCAGCAGACCGAGGTAGGGGGCCTTGCGGCGGCTGGTGAGGGAGAGGAAACGGGGGAGGTAGCCGGCCCGGGAGAGGGCGAAGAGCTGCCGGGAGCCGGCGTAGATGAGGGAGAAGAAGGAGGCCACGAGCCCGGCGAGCCCCGCGTAGTTGACGATGCGGCCCAGCGTGGTGGGGTGCCCGTCGTCCTGGAGCGCGGCGACGAGCGGATTGCCCGCGTCCTTCATGGCGTCGGCGCCGCCCGCGCCGGTGGAGGCGAGGAAGGTGAGCAGGGCCAGGAGCAGCAGGATGCCCATGGCGGTGGCCATGGCGCGCGGCAGGGTGCGCGCGGGGTCCTTGGTCTCCTCGGCGGCCAGCGGCACGCCCTCGACGCCCAGGAAGAACCACATGCCGAACGGGAACGCCGCCCAGATGCCCAGCAGCCCGAACGGCAGCCAGGAGGAGGCACCGAACGCGTCCGGGTCGACGGGGATGTCGTGCAGCCGCGCGGCGTCGAAGTCGGTGAACGCGCCGACCGCGAAGACCAGCAGCGCGGCGACGGCGATGCCGGTGACCACGAAGCTGAAGCGCAGGGCCTCGCCGACGCCCCACAGGTGGATGCCGATGAAGAGGACGAAGCAGGCCAGGTACACCGGCCAGCCGGAGGTCAGGCCGAACAGGTGCAGCGATTCGACGTAGTCGCCGATGAAGAGGGAGATGGCGGCGGGCGCGAGGACGTACTCGATGAGGATCGCGGTCCCGGTGAGGAAGCCGCCCCAGGGGCCGAGTGCGCGGCGGGCGAAGCCGTAGCCGCCGCCGGCGGTGGGCAGGATGGACGCCAGCTCGGCGAGCGCGAAGACCATGCAGGTGTACATCAGCCCCATCAGGACGGCGGCGATGGCGAGTCCGCCGAAGCCGCCGTGCGCGAGGCCGAAGTTCCAGCCGGAGAAGTCACCGGAGACGACGTAGGCCACGCCCAGGCCGGTCAGCAGCAGGGGGCCCGCGCTGCCCCGGCGCAGGGTGCGTTTGTCCAGATACGCCTGTGAGTCGGAGCCCTCCCCGGACGGGGCGGCGGGCGGTGCGCTGGGTGACTCCGTGCGATCGGCCATGAGCCGCTCCTGCCTCGGGGGTAAAGGTTTTGCGCCATACCTTTGCCGTGGCGTCGGCGGAAAAGCAACCCCCTTGCGTAAAACGCTGGTTACCAGCGCGTTACTCAGCCGAGAAATCCCCGCAGAAGGGCCGCCGTGCCACAGCAGTGCTCCCGCATCACCTCGCGCGCCCCGTCCGCGTCCCCGTCCAGGACCGCCTCGACCAGCGCGGTGTGCTGCGCCTGGGAGTGCTCCAGGTTCCGCACCAGCAGGGGAATGCAGTCCAGCAGGTCGTTGACGGACGCCCGGACCGCGGCGTACCGGGCGGCGAGGGAGGGGGAGCCGGACAGTTCGGCGAGGGTCAGGTGCAGCATCGTGTCCAGCCGCCGGTAGTCGGCGAGCGGCGCGTCGTGGGTCGCGGCCAGCGCCCCGCGCAGCCGGGCGGCCTGCTCGTCGGACAGCCCGTGCGCGGCACACAGCCCGGCCGCGCCCACCTCCAGGACCTCGCGGAAACGCAGCGTGTCCTCGACGTCCACCGTCGCCACCCGCCGCCGCAGCTCCGCCGCGCCGGTCGCGGCCGGCGCGGCCGCGCGGTCGAGGACGAACGTGCCGCCGTACCGGCCGCGCCGGCTCTCCACCAGCCCCTGGTCCTGGAGCACCTTCAGCACCTCGCGCAGCGTCACCCGGCTGATCTGGAGCCGCTCGGCCAACTCGCGCTCGGCGGGCAGTCGTTCGCCGTGCGCGACCAGGCCCAGCCGCACGATCTGGAGTATCTGCTCCAGGGCCTCCTCGAAGCCGTTGCCCGCGCGGACCGGCCGCAGCACCGGCGCCAGCCGGTCCGCACCGCTTCCGCCCATCGCGTCCATCGAGTTCATGAAGCCCCTTCCCAATCAATGGTCTACGGGCCTACCTTAAGACCTCCGGTCGCACCGACAGGAGGCAACACTGTGGCAGACCGCACGCCCCCGCTCGCCGTCGAGGAGCTGCGCATGCTCGTCGACCGCGGGGAGATCGACACTGTCGTCCTCGCCTTCACCGATATGCAAGGAAGGCTCCAGGGCAAGCGGTTCGCGGCCCGGTACTTCCTCGATCAGGTCCTCGAGCACGGCACCGAGGGGTGCAACTACCTCCTCGCCGTGGACGTCGACCTCAACACCGTCGCCGGCTACACCATGTCGTCCTGGGAGCGCGGCTACGGCGACTTCGCCATGCACGCCGACAGCGCCACCCTGCGCCTCACCCCCTGGAACCCCGGCACCGCGCTCGTCACCGCCGACCTCGCCTGGCACGACGGCTCACCCGTCCTCGCCTCGCCCCGGCAGATCCTGCGCGGCCAGCTCGACCGGCTCGCCGAACGCGGCTGGAGCGCCTACGCGGGCACCGAGCTGGAGTTCATCGTCTTCAAGGACACCTACGAAGAGGCGTGGGGCCGCGGCTACCGCGGCATGACCCCCGCCAACCAGTACAACGCCGACTACTCCGTGCTCGGCACCGGCCGCGTCGAGCCGCTGCTGCGCCGCATCCGCAACGAGATGGGCGCGGCCGGCATGACGGTGGAGTCCGCCAAGGGCGAGTGCAATCTCGGCCAGCACGAGATCGTCTTCGTCTACGACGACGCCCTGACCACCTGCGACCAGCA
Organism: Streptomyces syringium; assembly: GCF_017876625.1. Classification (NCBI taxonomy): domain Bacteria; kingdom Bacillati; phylum Actinomycetota; class Actinomycetes; order Kitasatosporales; family Streptomycetaceae; genus Streptomyces; species Streptomyces syringium. The sequence goes on along the minus strand of NZ_JAGIOH010000001.1, from coordinate 1,666,463 downwards.
CTCCGTCTACAAGACCGGGGCCAAGGAGATCGCCGCCCAGGAGGGCATGGCGCTCACCTACATGGCCAAGTACGACGAGCGCGAGGGCAACTCCTGCCACATCCATCTCTCGCTGCGCGACGAGACCGGGGCACCGGTACTGGCCGACGACGACGGTCCGTACGGCATGTCGAAGGCCATGCGGCACTTCCTCGCCGGACAGCTCGCCGCCCTGCGCGACTTCACCCTGCTCTACGCGCCGAACATCAACTCCTACAAGCGCTTCCGCCCGGGGTCCTTCGCGCCCACCGCCGTCGCCTGGGGCCCGGACAACCGCACCTGCGCCCTGCGCGTCGTCGGCCACGGCCCCTCGCACCGCTTCGAGAACCGGCTGCCCGGCGGTGATGTGAACCCCTACCTCGCCGTGGCGGGCATGGTCGCCGCCGGTCTGTACGGCGTCGAGAACGAGCTGGAGCTGCCCGAGGCCTGTACCGGCAACGCCTACACCGGCGACGCCGCCCAGGTGCCGACGACGCTGCGCGAGGCCGCCGAACTGTGGGGGAAGAGCCCCATAGCGCGCGCCGCGTTCGGCGACGAGGTGGTCGAGCACTACCTGCACATGGCGCGCGTCGAGCAGGACGCGTACGACGCGGCCGTCACGGACTGGGAGCGGTTCCGCTCCTTCGAGCGGATGTAAGGACCACCACGTTGCACGAGATCATCAACCCGGCGACCGAAGAGGTCATCGCCACCGTTTCGGCCAGTACCCGCGAGGACGTCGACGCCGCCGTGGCCCGGGCGAGTACCGCCCAGCGGGCGTGGGCCGCGCTCGCCCCCGCCGACCGGGCCCGGCAGCTGCGCCGCTTCGCCGCCGTCGTCGACCAGCACATCGAGGAGCTGGCGCTGCTGGAGGTCCGGGAGGCCGGCCACCCCATCGGCAACGCCCGCTGGGAGGCGGGCAACGTCCGTGACCTGCTCGACTACGCCGCGGGCGGCGTCGAGCGGCTCACCGGCAGCCAGATCCCCGTCACCGGCGGGCTGAACGTCACCTTCCACGAACCGCTCGGCGTCATCGCCGTCATCGCCCCGTGGAACTTCCCGATGCCCATCGCCGCCTGGGGGCTCGCCCCCGCGCTCGCCGCGGGCAACGCCGTGCTTCTCAAGCCCGCCGAGACCACCCCGCTCACCGCCCTGCGGCTGGCCGATCTCGCGCTGACGGCCGGACTGCCCGAGGGTCTCTTCCAGGTCCTCCCGGGAGACGGGCCCGTCGTGGGTGACGCCCTGGTGGAGCACCCCGGCATCGCCAAGGTCGTCTTCACCGGCTCCACCGCCGTCGGCAAGCAGATCATGGCCAAGTGCGCGGCGAACGTGAAGCGCGTGACCCTCGAACTCGGCGGCAAGAACCCCAACATCGTCTTCGCCGACGCCGACATCGAGCAGGCGGCCGCGAGCGCCCCCGGCTCGTTCCTCGACAACACCGGCCAGGACTGCTGTGCCCGCAGCCGCATCCTCGTGCAGCGCAGCGTCTACGACCGCTTCATGGAACTGCTGGAGCCCGCGGTCAAGGCCTTCGTGGTGGGCGACCCCACCGACCCGGCCACACAGATGGGCCCGCTCGTCTCGGCCGCGCACCGCGAGCGCGTACGGTCCTTCGTCCCCGAGACCGCGCCCGCGGCCATCCGCGGCGAGGCCCCCACGGGCAAGGGCTTCTGGTACCCGGCGACGGTCCTCACCGGTGCCCCCGACGACCGCGCGGCCGTCGAGGAGGTCTTCGGCCCCGTGGCCGTGGTGCTGCCCTTCGAGGACGAGGCGGACGCGGTACGGATCGCCAACGCCACCCCCTACGGGCTGTCCGGGTCGATCTGGACCCGGGACGTGGGCCGCGCCGTCCGTGTCTCGCGGGGCGTCGCCGCGGGCAACCTCTCCGTCAACTCCCACAGCAGCGTCCGCTACTGGACGCCGTTCGGCGGCTTCAAGCAGTCCGGCCTCGGCCGGGAACTGGGCCCCGACGCGCTGGCCGCCTTCACCGAGACCAAGAACGTGTTCCTGAACACCGAGGCCTGAACACCGAGGCCTGAACACCGAGGCCTGACCGTCGGGGCCTGACCATCGGGGCCCGAGCCCGCAGGGCTCCGGGACGGCCACATCGGCGGCCGTCCCGGCCCACCCCTCCCCACGCACGCATCGCCCCACCCGCTGACCCAGCCAGAGAAAGGCCACTGCCTTGACCGACCAGACCCCCGTCTGCCGCCGACTCGTCGGCCGCACCGCCGTCATCACCGGAGCCGGCAGCGGCATCGGCCTGGCCACCGCCCGACGGCTCGCCTCCGAGGGCGCCAACGTCGTCTGCGCCGACATCGACGAGACCGCCGGCAAGGCGGCCGCCGCCGAGGTCGGCGGTCTCTTCGTCAAGGTGAACGTGACCGACCCCGACGAGGTCGAGGCGCTCTTCAAGGCCGCCTTCGACGCCTACGGCTCGGTCGATATCGCCTTCAACAACGCCGGCATCTCGCCGCCCGACGACGACTCCATCCTCACCACCGGACTCGACGCCTGGAAGCGCGTCCAGGAGGTCAACCTGACCTCCGTCTACCTCTGCTGCAAGGCGGCACTGCCCTACATGCAGCGCCAGGGCAAGGGCTCCATCATCAACACCGCCTCCTTCGTCGCCCGGATGGGCGCCGCCACCTCGCAGATCAGCTACACCGCCTCCAAGGGCGGGGTGCTGGCCATGTCCCGCGAGCTGGGCGTGCAGTTCGCCCGCGAGGGCATCCGCGTCAACGCCCTGTGCCCGGGGCCGGTCAACACCCCGCTGCTCAAGGAGCTCTTCGCCAAGGACCCCGAGCGGGCCGCGCGCCGGCTGGTGCACGTGCCGGTGGGCCGGTTCGCCGAGCCCGACGAGATCGCCGCCGCCGTGGCCTTCCTCGCGAGCGACGACTCGTCCTTCGTCAACGCCGCCGACTTCCTCGTCGACGGAGGCATCGCGGGCGCGTACGTCACCCCGCTGTAAGGTCCATGATCAGTACCGGGACCGGCCCCCCGGCCGGTCCCGGTGTGTGTCCTGCCCCCATGCGCCAATGAGGACGTATGCGTAACAAGCACGCCATAGTCATCGGTCTCGCGATCACCGCGGCCCTCACCGCCTCGGTGCCCGCCACCGCCGCGGCCCCCGTCTCCGCGCCCCGGTCGCACTGCCCGCAGCTCGACAAGAACATCAAGTGGTTCGGCGACAACCGCGCCAAGCTCCAGAAGATGATCGACGAGCGCGGCACCTGCTCCGGCAAGGGCGGCCCCCGCCCCGTCGCCGCCTTCGACTGGGACAACACGGTCGTCAAGAACGACATCACCGATGCCACCCTCGCCTGGGCCCTGAAGCACGACAGGATCCTGCGGCCGAAGAGCTGGAAGGACACCAGCGTCTGGCTCACCCCGGCCGCCGACAAGGCCCTCACCAAGGCGTGCGGCACGTCCGTGCCGGTCGGCAAGCCGCTGCGCACCTCGAAGAACACCGCCTGCGCCGACGAGATCTTCGAGATCCGTGAGAAGTCGCAGACCATGGCCGGCGAGGCGGCCTTCGCCGGCGACTGGAACCACCGGCGCACGGTCCCCGCGTACGCCTGGATCCCGCAGCTGTTCAGCGGCCACACCCCGGCCGCGCTGACCTCCTTCGCCAAGAAGGCGCGCGCCGAGCAGCTCGCCGCGCCCATCGGAACCAAGCAGACCGTCGGCACGCACACGCTCGCCGGCTACATCCGCTACTACGACCAGCAGAAGGACCTGATCCGTACGCTCAAGGCGGCCGGCTTCGACGTCTACATCGTCTCCGCCTCCGCCGAGCCGATCGCCGAGGCGTGGTCCAGCGGTGTCGGTCTCGACCGCAAGCACACCATCGGCATCCGCAGCATCCTCGACCGCGGCCGCCTCACCCCCGGGATCAAGGGCTGCGGCGGCGTCGCGGACGGCCCCGGCGGGGCGCTCCCGTACATGGACGGCAAGCGCTGCATGATCAACCAGGAGATCTTCAAGATCAAGGGAGCGAAGGCCTGGAAGCAGCAGGACCACGCGCACCGCATCGCGCTCGGCGCCGGTGACGCCGACACCGACGTGACGTTCGTGAACGACGCGACCGGCGCCCACGTCGCCATCAACCGCAACAAGTCCGAGCTGATGTGCCGCGCCTTCGACAACGCGGACGGCCGCTGGGTGGCCAACCCGATGTTCATCGAGCCCATGCCGCGCAAGTCCGGCAGCTACCCGTGCGCGACCGCCGGCGCCACGAACGAGGACGGCACGCACGGCCCGGTGCGCCGCGCCGACGGCTCGGTCATCCCCGACCAGCTGGACCTCGCGTACTGAGCACGAGCGGAAACGAGGAGAGGGGCCGGCGTCGACCGACGCCGGCCCCTCCCCGTACCGGCCCTCAGACGAAAGTGCGGCCCTCGCCCCGGTAGGTGGGAACGCTCTCCACCACCCGGTCGCCGTCGACGAGCCGCAGCAGCGCGAAGCGCTCGCACAGCTCCCCGGCCTTCGCGTGCCGGAACCACACCTTGTCGCCCACCAGCAGATCGTCGGCGGGCTGCCCGATCAGCGGCGTCTGCACCTCGCCCGCGCCCTCCCGCGCGTCCAGGCGCAACCCCGCCGGCAGATACGGCACCGGCAGCCGGTCCGCGCCCGCGGCCCCCGACGCCGGAAGGCCGCCGCCCAGCACGGTCACCACCCCCACCCCCGGGCGGCGCACCACCGGCAGGGCGAACAGGGCGGCGGGCCGGCCCCTGAAGGAGGTGTAGTGGTCGAACAGCCGCGGCGCGTACAGCGCCGACCCGGCCGCCACCTCCGTGACCGCCGCCTCCGCCGCGGTGTGCTGCACACTGCCCGAACCACCGCCGTTGACGAACTCCAGCTCCGCCACGGCCCGCACCGCCCGCACCGCCTCGGCCCGACGGACCGCCAGCTCCCTGCGCGCCGCCTTCTGCATCAGCCGGATCGCCCGCGACCGCACCGGCCGCCCCGCGACCGCGTCACCGACGCCCGCCACATGTGCCTCGTACGCCATCAACCCCACCAGCCGGAACCCCGGCCGACGGTCGATCAGCCGGGCCAGCTCCGCCAGCGCCCCCGGCTCCCACAGCGGCGAGCGCAGCGCCCCGATCCGCACCCGACCGCGCCACAACCGCAGCGAGGTGTCCAACTCCAGGCACACCCGCACCTCTTCGGTCCGGCCCAGCCCGGCCCGCGCCGCGTCGATGAGCGCCAGCTGCGCCGGGTCGTCCACCATCACCGTGACCGCGCCCGCGAGCTTGGCGTCCGAGACCAGCTCGGCGAAGCCCTCCCGGTCGGCCGACGGATAGGCCAACAGCACATCGTCGAAGCCCGAACGCGCCAGCCACAGCGACTCCGCCAGCGTATGGCTCATCACCCCCGCGAACCCCTCGCGCGCCAGCACCCGCTCCAGCAGCGCCCGGCAGCGCACCGACTTGCTCGCCACCCGGACGGGCTTGCCCCGCGCCCGCCGCACCAGCTCCCCGGCGTTGGCGTCGAACGCCGCCAGGTCGACCACGGCCAGCGGGGCGTCCAGATGGGCCGTCGCCCGGTCGTAGCGGACCCGGTCGGCGGCGGAACCGACGGTGTGAGCAGCCATGGCGGGCAGCCTGCCAGAGGCAATCACCCCTGAACAGAGGGCCGTCACTGGCGAATGGCCCGTGCGGCTCCCCGCCCCGTAGAGTGTCCGCGCACGCCACGGGCCACCCGCCGGTGGCGGGTTGTACGGATTCGAACCGGCCTGTCCCGAGGGCGGTACGGCGAGCCGGCTCGCGAGGGGGAGCGCAAGTTGAGCACCGAAGCGGACCCCATGCTGCCGTCCGCCCCCTTCGCCCGGACCCCCCTGCCCGCCATGGCGCCGGACGCCTGGCAGGCCCCGCCATGGCGGGGCGCCCCCGGGCCGCCGCCGGACGGCACCGAGCCCGGCGCCCCCCGCAGACGCCCCGGGCGCGGTGCCGCGGCCGCCGCGTGCGCGGTCCTCGGCCTCGGCCTCATCGGCGGCGCCGTCGCCGGCACATGGCTCACCGCGCCGGGGGAGCGCGGCGCGGCCGAAACCGCCTACGCGCGCGGCGCCGACCTCTGGCGGACCGTGCCCGTGGACACCCTCTTCCCCCGGACCGTGCACAACGCCACGGCCGGCCCCGGAGGCGCTGCCCGCCACTGGACCCGCATCGGCGTCGCCGCCGACGCCGACTGCAAAGGCGCCTTCGACCCCCTGCTGGCCAGGGCGTTGGCACCGGCCGGCTGCAAGCGGCTGCTGCGGGCCGCGTACACCGACGCCACCTCGACCCGCGTGACCACCGTCGGACTGCTCGTCACCGACACCGACGCCACCGGCATGCGTGCCCTGCGCAAGCGGTTCACCGGCGAACGCCTCGGTGAGCGCCCGGATCTGATGCCCCGCCCGTACGCGCCGAAGGGCACCGCCGCCGAACGCTTCGGCGACGCCCAGCGCGCCAGCTGGCACATCAGCGTCCTGACCGACGCCCCGGCCGTCGTCTACGCCGTGACCGGCTTCGCCGACGCCCGTACGGGCACCCCGCCCCAGCCGGCCGAACGTGCCGTCCGCCCCGGCGCGACCTCCGCCCCCGCCCAGGCGGGCCTCGGCCACGACGCGAACGCGCTCGCCGACCGACTGGAGCAAGGCGTCCGGCAGGCCGTGACACGACCTCAGGAGACCACCCGATGACGGTGCCCCACGGCGTCCGCCGGGCCGCCACCGCGCTGGCCGCCGCCACGCTCGTCGCCCTGCCCGCCGGGTCCGCCCGGGCCGACACCATACGGGCCCAGGAGTGGGCCCTCGACGCCCTGCGCACCCAGGAGGCGTGGAAGACGACCAAGGGCGCGGGCATCACCGTCGCGGTCCTCGACACCGGTGTCGACGAGGGACACCCCGACCTGGCGGGCCAAGTCCTGCCCGGCGAGGACCTCGTCGGCTTCGGCGCCCGGCGCGGCGACCGGGCGTGGGCCCGGCACGGAACCGCCATGGCGGGCATCATCGCCGGGCGCGGCCACGGCGACGACAACGCCGACGGCGTCCTCGGCATCGCCCCGGAAGCGAAGATCCTGCCGGTCCGGGTGATCCTGGAGGACAAGGACCCGGCCCGCCCCCGGGCCCGCACCGCACGCGGCGGCGCCCTCGCCGACGGCATCCGCTGGGCCGCCGACCACGGCGCCGACGTGATCAACCTGTCCCTCGGCGACGACAGCGACTCCGCCCACCCCGAACCCCGCGAGGACGCCGCCGTCCGGTACGCCCTGAGCAAGGGCGCCGTCGTCGTCGCCTCCGCCGGCAACGGCGGCGAGCACGGCGACCACGTCTCCTACCCCGCCGCATACCCCGGGGTGATCGCCGTGGCCGCCGTCGACCGCTACGGCAGCCGCGCCGCCTTCTCCACCCGCCGCTGGTACGCGACCGTCAGCGCGCCCGGCGTCGACGTCGTCATCGCCGACCCCGACCGCCGCTACTACGAGGGCTGGGGCACGAGCGCCGCCGCCGCGTTCGTCTCGGGCGCCGTCGCCCTCGTCCGCGCCGCGCACCCGGGCCTGAGCCCGGCCCAGATCCGCGACCTCCTCACCTCCACGGCCCGGGACACCCCACGCGGCGGCCGCTCGGACGCGCTGGGCGCGGGGCTGGTCGACCCGGCGGCTGCGATTGCGCGGGGTTCGCGTCTGCGTCCCTCGGCGAGTGGTCCGCGTGTCGCACGCGACTACACGGGCCGGTACTTCGGGCCCGGCCCGCACTCGTCGGACTCCTCCGAACCCGGAATCCCTGTGCCGGCCTTGGCGGCGGGCGCGGTGGGTGTGGCGCTGCTCGCCGCAGCGGTGGTGCTCCGGCGTGGACGTCGCCGTTCGTGACGCTGCCGCTGCGCGCAGCCGGACCCGCACCCGGCAAACCCCCCGGTAGGGGCCCCGTGCCGGGCCGGTAGGCTCAAACCGTGGAGCGAAAGAACATCCCGGACCCCGGTTTTTCCGACGACAACGGCTCCGCCGACCCCGCCCTCGCGGCGGCGCTCGCTGCCTGGTCGGCCGATCCTTCCGCCGACGGCGCCGAGGCCGGTGTCCTTGTCGCCCTGCGAGCGGCACGGCTGCTCGTGCCGGTGGTCGCCGTGCTCGGTGAGGTGGAGACCGGGCCGGACGGGTTGCGGCGCGAGAAGACCAGTGACATGGCCGTGCCGACGCTCCAGGCGCCGGACGGGCGGAAGGCGCTGCCCGCGTTCACCTCCATCGAGACCCTGGCCCGCTGGCGCGCGGACGCGCGCCCCGTGGCCGTGCCCCTGCACCAGGCGCTCCAGGCGGCCGCCCATGAGAAGGCGGACACGATCGTGCTGGATCTCGCGGGACCCGTGCCGTACCAGCTGACGGGCCCGGCCCTGCTGGCGCTGGCGGAGGGACGGGACAGCGGGGACCCGGCGGCCGACCCGGCCGTCACCGACGCCCTGCGGTCCGTGCTGGCCGGCGAGGTCGGCGTGCTGCGCGCGCACCTCGCGCCCTCGACGGACGCCGACGGCACCCTGGCGCTCGCCCTGGCGGACGGCGCCGTCCCCGCCGAGGTGGTCCGGAAGGTCGCGGAGGCCCTCGCGGCGGACGACGTGCTGCGCGCCCGGCTCGTCAAGGGCCTGGACCTGGCCCTGCTGCCGCCGGGGGCGGCGGTCCCCGGGGAACCGCTCTTCAGCCGCTGATCCCCTGCGGGGTGCTCCGCACTGATTCGGTGCCGCCTGCGGCGGCGAGCGCCCTGCGGGCGCGTCCTCAAACGCCGGACGGGCTTGTTGTGGCTGAGCTCAGCCGCCAAGCCCGTCCGGCGTTTGAGGGCACAGCACAGCAGCCCGTCCGGCGATTGAGGACACTGCCGCGCAGCGGTGGTGCGGGACAAGACGGGCCCTTCGTGCCCCCCCGGCTGCCAAGCCGACAGGCGCCCGGCCTGAGACCGTCCGACAATGCGAGGACAGTCCACGAGATCCCCGGGAGGACGCCATGGACGCCGTGAAACTGGGATCACTACGGCTCGACCGGCTCGACCCCGTGCAGAAGCGGACCGTCGCGGCCGAATTCCTCGGGACCCTGCTGCTGGTCTTCTTCGCCGTCGGATCCGCGGTCCTCGCGGCCGACTACATCGGTGTGCTCGGCATCGCCCTGGCCTTCGGATTCACTCTTCTGGCCCTGGCGTACGCCCTGGGGCCCATATCGGGCTGTCACGTCAACCCGGCGGTCACGCTCGGTCTGCTGCTGGAGGGGCGGATCTCCCGGCGTACGGCGCTGGAGTACTGGATCGCGCAGCTGCTCGGCGGCATCGTGGGGGCCGCGCTGCTGTTCCTGCTGGCCAAGCAGGTGCCGGGGCTGCAGACGCACGGCGCCTTCGGCAGCAACGGCTTCGCCGACCGGTCGGCGGTGCACCTCAACACCGGTGGCGCGTTCCTCGCCGAGGTCGCGATGACCTTCCTGCTGGTCCTCGTCGTCCTGTCGGTGACCCACAAGGTCGCCGTCGTGGGCTTCGACGGGCTGCCCATCGGGCTGGCGCTCGCGGTGGTCCACCTGGTGGGCATCCCGCTGACCGGCACGTCCGTGAACCCGGCCCGCAGCCTCGGGCCGGCCCTCTTCGCGGGCGGCGGGGCGCTCTCCCAGCTGTGGCTGTTCCTCGTCGCCCCGCCGATCGGGGCCGCGCTCGCGGCGTTCGCGCACCGGGTCACCCATCCCCGGATGGGTCCGGCCCACCTCGCGGACGAGCTCTCCACGGAGCCCCGCCCGACGGCCTGAGACCGCCGGGACCGGGGCCGGGGGGAGGGGCTCAGCCGAAGACCGGGCCCGTGTACTGCTCGCCCGGGCCCTTGCCCGGCTCGTCCGGTACGACGGAGGCCTCACGGAAGGCCAGCTGGAGCGACTTCAGACCGTCGCGCAGCGGTCCGGCGTGGAAGTTGCTGACCTCGGTGGCGCTGGCGGTGACCAGCCCGGCGAGGGCGGTGATCAGCTTGCGGGCCTCGTCCAGGTCCTTGTGGTGCTCGCCCTCCTCGGCGAGGCCCAGGTTGACCGCCGCCGAGCTCATCAGGTGCACCGCGACCGTCGTGATCACCTCGACCGCGGGCACGTCCGCGATGTCACGGGTCATGCTGTCGAAGTCCGGCGCCTCTTCGGAGGAGGCCGACGGGGCGGTCGGGGCAGACGGGGGCGTCTCGGGGGTGGCGTCGCTCATGGTTGCTCTTCCGCTTCGGGTCCGGCCGCTCGTACGGGGTCGGTGTACGGGTCCTGGTGCCGGACGTTTCTCGTGCCGGACGATGTGTCCCGGCCGATGGGCCCAGCCTAGGGCCCGGGTCCCGCCGAGTGGGGACCGGGCCGGGTCACTGCTATGCTGGACCTCGACCGGCTGGACACTCGCGTGCCCGGCCCACAAGTGGAGGCTCCGATCTCCCACCTCGCACGGCCCCCGGGCCGGCAGGTCTCCGGTCAGGCGACGCCCATCGTTCCGTACGGACGATGTGGAATCGCTGTTGCGCCTCGCGGTTGACCGCGGCGGTGCTCCCGGTGTTTGAGGAGCCCCTGCCTGTGTCCCGTCCGGGGCGTTTTTTGCGTCACGAGTACGACGCGGGGGTCATCCCGAACAGACGTTACGCGGCTGTCCGCCAGACAACCGTGTGGTGCTACCTAGGAGGCCCCATCAGCACCGAGCCCCGCATCAACGACCGGATTCGCGTCCCCGAGGTGCGACTCGTCGGTCCGAGCGGCGAGCAGGTGGGCATTGTGCCGCTCGCCAAGGCCCTTGAGCTCGCGCAGGAGTACGACCTCGACCTCGTCGAGGTTGCCGCTTCCGCCAGGCCGCCGGTCTGCAAGCTCATGGACTACGGCAAGTTCAAGTACGAGTCGGCCATGAAGGCCCGTGAGGCGCGCAAGAACCAGGCGCACACGGTCATCAAGGAGATGAAGCTCCGGCCGAAGATCGACCCGCACGACTATGACACCAAGAAGGGTCACGTCGTCCGGTTCCTCAAGCAGGGCGACAAGGTCAAGATCACGATCATGTTCCGTGGTCGCGAGCAGTCCCGCCCCGAGCTGGGCTACCGACTGCTGCAGCGGCTGGCGGAGGACGTCCAGGACCTCGGTTTCGTCGAGTCGAACCCGAAGCAGGACGGCCGAAACATGATCATGGTTCTCGGTCCTCACAAGAAGAAGACCGAGGCGATGGCCGAAGCCCGCGAGGCGCAGGCCGCTCGCAAGGCGGAGCGCCAGGGTGCCTCCGCCGAGCAGGAGCAGCCCGCCGAGCAGGAGCAGTCCGCCGAGGAGCCTGCAGAGGCGTGATCCAGGGGCCCCGCGGCCCTGGATTACCCGGCCCGGGGCACCGCCCCGGGCACCAACCGAACCAAGCTGACGCTTCCGTGCGCCCGTTTTCCGGGCCCGGGGGAGTGCCACCGACGAGGAGATACGGCGCATGCCGAAGAACAAGACGCACTCCGGTGCCAGCAAGCGCTTCAAGATCACTGGCTCCGGCAAGGTCATGCGCGAGCGCGCCGGCAAGCGCCACCTGCTCGAGCACAAGTCGTCCAAGCTGACGCGTCGCCTCACCGGCAACGCCGAGATGGCCCCGGGCGACGCCAAGAAGATCAAGAAGCTTCTCGGCAAGTGACGTTTCGCACCCCGCTCGCCCGGGGTGCGCGTCGGACCGGGACCCAATCGAATTCGGGCCGCGTGAGAATCCACCGCGGCCCCGCTACAAGGAGTTAACAAGTGGCACGCGTCAAGCGGGCAGTCAACGCCCACAAGAAGCGCCGGGCGATCCTCGAGGCGGCCAAGGGCTACCGCGGCCAGCGGTCGCGCCTGTACCGCAAGGCCAAGGAGCAGGTCACCCACTCCCTGGTCTACAACTACAACGACCGCAAGAAGCGCAAGGGCGACTTCCGTCAGCTGTGGATCCAGCGCATCAACGCCGCTGCCCGCCAGAACGGCATGACGTACAACCGCCTCATCCAGGGTCTGAAGGCCGCCAACATCGAGGTGGACCGCAAGATCCTGGCCGAGCTCGCGGTCAACGACATGAACGCGTTCGCCGCGCTCGTCGAGGTCGCGCAGAAGGCTCTGCCGGCCGACGTCAACGCCCCGAAGGCCGCCGCCTGATCCGGCGCCCCGAGGCAGTCGATCGGACCCGCAGGCCCCGCGGCCTGCGGGTCCATCGTTTTTCCGCCGTCGAGCCGAGCCCCGTCCCCAGCCTTCTTCCCTCGTGACTACGAAGTGAGCCGCCGCCCATGGGCACCCCCGAGCTGATCTCCCCGCGCTCTCCCCGCGTCATCGCCGCCCGCCGGCTGGCCAAGCGCAATTTCCGGGTCAAGGAGCGACGGTTCATCGCCGAGGGCCCCCAGGCGGTGCGGGAGGCGATCGAGCACCGCAGCGGCGGCGAGCCCACCCTCATCGAGCTGTTCGCGACCGTCGAGGCCGCCGAGCGGCACGCCGAGATCGTCGAGGCGGCCCTGGCCGCCGGGGTCCGGGTGCACTACGCCGAGGACGACGTGATCGCCGAGCTCTCGCAGACGGTCACCCCCCAGGGCCTGGTCGGCGTCTGCCGCTTCCTCGACTCGCCCTTCGAGGAGATCCTCGCCGCCCGCCCCAAGCTGATCGCCGTCCTCGCGCACGTCCGCGACCCCGGCAACGCCGGTACGGTGCTGCGCTGCGCCGACGCCGCCGGCGCGGACGCCGTGGTGCTCACCGACGCCTCGGTGGACCTGTACAACCCCAAGTCCGTACGCGCCTCCGTGGGCTCCCTGTTCCACCTGCCGGTCGCCGTCGGGGTCCCCGTCGAGCAGGCCGCGCGCGGGCTGCGGGACGCCGGGGTGCGGGTGCTGGCCGCCGACGGCGCGGGCGTCGACCTCGACGCCGAGCTGGACCGGGGCGCGATGGGCACCCCCACCGCCTGGATCTTCGGCAACGAGGCGTGGGGGCTGCCGGAGGAGACCCGGGCGCTCGCCGACGCGGTGGTACGGGTGCCGATCCACGGCAAGGCCGAGAGCCTGAACCTCGCGACGGCCGCCGCCGTGTGCCTGTATGCCTCCGCCCGTGCGCAGCGTGCAGCCGGAGGGTGCCGCTCCGTGACCTCCAGCTAGTAGGGTTGCGGTCCGGGGGCTCGGGAGGGGGTGCGGGTGGTGAACGTCAGGACTTCCGGGAGAGTGGCCGACACCTGTCCGGACGCCTCCCACGGATCCCATGGAACGCCGGTCACCGGCGCGGGCGGGCTCGGGCTGCACCCCGACGACCTGCCGGACGGGCTGGTCGTCGCCGACGACACCGGCCGGGTCACCTGTTTCAACGCCGCCGCGGCCCGCATCACCGCCGTACGGGCCGGTGACGCGCTGGGCCGGCCGCTGGAGCGGGCCCTGCCGCTGGAGGATCTGGACGGCCGCCGCTGGTGGACCCTGACCGATCCCTACGGCGGGCTCAGCACCCGGGTCGGCCAGCCGGAGCGGAAGCTGCTGCTCCCCGGCGGCCGCGAGGTGCTCGTCTCCGCCCGGTACGTCCGCGAGCGGCCGAACGGGCCGGTGATCCGGCTCGTCGTCCAACTGCGCGGCACCGAGGCGCGGCGGCGCACCGAGCGCAGCCACGCCGAGCTGATCGCCACCGTCGCCCACGAGCTGCGCTCGCCGCTGACCTCCGTCAAGGGCTTCACCGCGACGCTGCTGGCGAAGTGGGAGCGGTTCACCGACGACCAGAAGCGGCTGATGCTGGAGACCGTCGACGCCGACGCCGACCGGGTCAACCGGCTCATCGCCGAGCTGCTCGACATCTCCCGGATCGACTCCGGGCGGCTGGAGGTGCGCCGCCAGCCCGTCGACATCGTCGGGGCCGTCCGTCGGCACGTCCAGGCCCACACCACGGCCGGACAGCGCGCCGAGCGGTTCCGGATCAGGGTCGTGGAGCCGCTGCCGGACCTCTGGGCCGATCCGGACAAGATCGACCAGGTGCTGGGCAACCTGCTGGAAAACGCGGTGCGCCACGGCGAGGGAACGGTCACCATAGAGGTCGCACCGGCCCGGATGAAGGCCCACACGGAGGGAACGGCGGTCACCGTGAGCGATGAGGGCCCCGGCATCCCCGAGGAGTCGATGGGCCGCGTCTTCACCCGCTTCTGGCGGGGCAGCAAGCGCGGCGGCACCGGCCTGGGTCTCTACATCGTCAAGGGCATCGTCGAGGCGCACGGCGGGACGATCACCGTGGGACGCACCCCGCACGGTGGCGCGCAGTTCCGATTTACCCTGCCCGTGGGCGCCCCGGCCTTTCTCACCCAGGCCTGAGCGCAGCCCGCGGGCCCACCCGACCACCCGCGCCCTTTAGACTCGACCTTTGGCACCTTTGGCACGACCTTGGCACCAACTCAGTCGGGCAAAGCCGCGCAGCGAAGCGAAGCCAGCCGATCGGAAGCACGGGAAGAGATGTCCGCACCCAATAAGTCGTACGACCCTGTCGAGGTCGAGGCACTGAAACCGGAAGAGATCGAGCGGATGCGGGGCGAAGCGCTCGCCGCCTTCGCCGCCGCCGGCGACCTCGAGGCCCTCCACGAGGCGAAGATCGCGCACACCGGTCCCACGTCGCCGCTGTCCCTCGCCAACCGCGAGATCGGCGCGCTCCCGCCGCAGGCCAAGGCCGAGGCCGGCAAGCGCGTGGGCATGGCCCGCGGTGCCGTGAGCAAGGCCCTCGCCGCCCGCCAGGTGGAGCTGGAGGCGGAGCGTGACGCCCGTGTGCTGGTCGAGGAGGCCGTCGACGTCACCCTGCCGTACGACCGCGTCCCTGCCGGTGCCCGGCACCCGCTGACCACGCTCTCCGAGCGCATCGAGGACGTCTTCGTCGCGATGGGCTACGAGGTCGCCGAGGGCCCCGAGGTCGAGGCCGAGTGGTTCAACTTCGACGCCCTGAACTTCGAGCCGGACCACCCGGCCCGCGCCATGCAGGACACCTTCTTCGTCCAGGACGGCGACGGCAAGGCCGACTCCGGCGTCGTGCTGCGCACCCACACCTCCCCGGTGCAGGTCCGCAGCATGCTCGACCGTGAGCCGCCCATCTACGTGATCTGCCCGGGCCGCGTCTACCGCACCGACGAGCTGGACGCCACGCACACCCCGGTCTTCCACCAGGTCGAGCTGCTCGCCATCGACGAGGGCCTGACCATGGCGGACCTCAAGGGCACCCTGGACCACATGGTCCAGGCGCTCTTCGGGGCCGGTGTGACCACCCGGCTGCGGCCGAACTACTTCCCGTTCACCGAGCCGTCCGCCGAGATGGACATGCGGTGCTACGTGTGCCGCGGCGAGTCGGTCGGCAACCCCGACCGCCCCTGCCGCACCTGCTCCAGCGAGGGCTGGATCGAGCTGGGCGGCTGCGGCATGGTCAACCCGCGGGTGCTGGTGGCTGCGGGCATCGACCCGGAGAAGTACAGCGGATTCGCCTTCGGGTTCGGCATCGAGCGCATGCTCATGTTCCGCCACAACGTCGAAGACATGCGAGACATGGTCGAGGGTGACGTGCGCTTCACCCGGCCGTTCGGGATGGAGATCTGATGCGGGTCCCGCTTTCTTGGCTGCGGGAATACGTCGACCTGCCGGCCGGTGAGACCGGTCGCGACGTACAGGCCAAACTCGTCGCCGCCGGCCTCGAGGTCGAGCGTGTCGAGCAGCTCGGCACCGGCCTCAAGGGCCCCCTGGTCGTCGGCAAGGTCCTCACGATCGAGGAGCTGGAGGGCTTCCGTAAGCCCATCCGCTTCTGCACGGTCGACGTCGGCCGGGCCAACGGCACGGGCGAACCGCAGGAGATCGTCTGCGGTGCGCGCAACTTCTCCGTCGGCGACAAGGTCGTCGTGGTGCTGCCCGGCGCCGTGCTGCCCGGCGACTTCGCGATCGCCGCGCGCAAGACCTACGGCCGCACCTCCCACGGCATGATCTGCTCGGGCGACGAGCTGGGCATGGGCGACGACGGCACGGGCGGCATCATCGTCCTGCCGCCGGAGCACGAGGTGGGCACCGACGCCATCGAGCTGCTCGAGCTGGTCGACGAGGTCCTCGACATCGCCGTCACCCCCGACCGGGGTTACTGCCTGTCGATGCGCGGCGTCGCCCGCGAGGCCGCGACCGCCTACGGGCTGCCGCTGCGCGACCCGGCCCTGCTGGACGTGCCCGCGCCCAACAGCTACGGCTACATGGTCAAGGTCGCCGACCCGGCCGGCTGCGCGCGCTTCACCGCCCGCACGGTCACCGGTCTCGACCCCGAGGCGCACTCGCCGATCTGGCTCCGCCGCCGGCTGCAGAAGGCGGGCATGCGCCCGGTCTCGCTGGCCGTCGACGTCACGAACTACGTGATGCTCGAGCTGGGCCAGCCGCTGCACGCCTACGACCGGTCCCGCATCGACGGGCCGATCGGGGTGCGCCGCGCCGAGCAGGGCGAGAAGCTCGTCACCCTCGACGGCACCAAGCGCGTGCTGGACGCCGAGGACCTCGTCATCACCGACAACAACGGGCCGATCGGGCTCGCGGGCGTCATGGGCGGGGCCAACACCGAGATCGCGGACGCCACCGCGGACCCCGAGACGGGCGCGGTCAGCGGCACCACCGAGATCATCATCGAGGCCGCGCACTTCGACGCCGTCTCCATCGCGCGGACGGCCCGCCGTCACAAGCTGTCCTCCGAGGCGTCCAAGCGCTTCGAGCGCGGTGTCGACCCGAACGCCGCCTCCGCGGCGGCCCAGCGGACCGTGGACCTGATGGTCCTGCTCGCGGGCGGCAGCGCCGAGGCCGGTGTCACCGAGATCGTCGCCCCCAGCGGGCCCCGCACCATCTCGATCAGCGCCGACCACCCCGACCGGGTGGCCGGTGTCGAGTACGGCCGGGAGACCGTCGTCCGCCGCCTCCAGGAGGTCGGCTGCGACGTCTACGGGCAGGACGAGCTGATCGTCACCGTGCCCAGCTGGCGGCCGGACCTCACCGACCCCAACGACCTGGCCGAAGAGGTCATCCGCCTGGAGGGCTACGAGAACCTGCCCTCCACCCTGCCGCAGCCCCCCGCCGGGCGTGGCCTGACCGAGCGGCAGCGCCTGCACCGCCGGGTCGGCCGCGCGCTCGCCGGCGCGGGCTTCGTCGAGGCGCCCAACTACCCCTTCATCGGGGAAGAGGCCCTCGACCACCTCGGCCTGGAGGCCGACGACGCGCGCCGCTCGGTGGTGCGCCTGGTCAACCCCCTCGCCGACACCGAGCCGGCGCTGCGCACCACGCTGCTGCCGGGGCTCTTCGGCGCCCTGCGCCGCAACGACGGCCGCGGTGAGCGCGACCTCGCGCTCTTCGAGACGGGCCTGGTCTTCCAGCCGACCGGTGACGAGCGTCGCTCGGTCCGACTGCCGGTCGACCGCCGCCCCACCGACGAGGAGATCGCCGGCCTCGACGCCGCGCTGCCCCGGCAGCCGCGGCACGTGGCCGCCGTCCTCGCCGGGGCGCGCGAGCTGCCCGGCTGGTGGGGCCAGGGCCGTCCGGCGGGCTGGGCGGAAGCCGTCGAGGCGGCCCGCGCGGTCGCCCGTGAGGCCGGTGCCGAGCTGCTCGTCCGCCAGGACCAGCGGGCGCCGTTCCACCCCGGCCGGTGTGCCGCCTTCTTCGTGGTGGTCGACGGCGCGGAGGTGTTCGTCGGCAGCGCCGGCGAGCTGCACCCGCGCGTGACCAAGGCGTTCGGCCTGCCGGAGCGCACCTGCGCGATGGAGCTCGAGCTCGACCTGCTGGAGCGCGCGGGCACCGGCGTCGCCCGGGCCCCGCACGTGTCCACCTTCCCGGTGGCCACCCAGGACGTCGCGCTCGTCGTGGACGCCTCGGTCCCCGCGGCCGATGTCGAGGCCGCACTGCGGTCCGGTGCGGGTGAACTCCTCGAGTCGCTGCGCCTGTTCGACGTCTTCACCGGCGAACAGCTCGGCGCGGGCAAGAAGTCGCTGGCCTACGCGCTGCGCTTCCGCGCCGCCGACCGCACGCTGACCGCCGAGGAGGCCACGGCAGCCCGCGACGCCGCGGTCGCCGCGGCCGTCGAGCGCACGGGAGCCGCCCTGCGCGGCGCGTAACACCGAGCGCACGGCCCGCCGCCTGGTACCGCCTGGCCGGCCGCCGTACGTACAGCGCAGGGGCGCATCCGGATCTCCGGGTGCGCCCCTCGCTTATTGCCGCATATGTCTGACCCACGTTCCGAATATCACTCAATAGGGTGGAAATGGGTGGTCTGGTCGTTACTTCGGCGTGAGTGCTCGCGAGAATCGAGCGCGTCATTGCTGCTAGGGGGGCCACCGGGCATGATCCTTACAGGGGCGGGGCGGTGCTGGCGGGGTCTGGTGTTCGCGCTGCCCGGACTGTGGGTGCTCGGGGTGGTGGTCTTTGAACTCCTGAGCCCGCTGGGCACCCCGTTCATCCAACTGCTCGCCGCCGCGCCCGCCATCGCCTGCGCCGGCAGCGGCCGCCGTCAGTGCGTCGTGCTCGGCGGCGGCTGCGCGCTCTTCGCGCTCGTCCCGCTCGGTTCGTCCGGCCACCCGGACCCGATGGGCCGCGCGGGCACCTGCTGCGCGATCCTCGCCGTCGTCGTGGCCGGCTACCTCACCACGGGGCGCAGGCTGCGGCTGCTGCGGGAGCTGGAGCGGCTGCGCGAGATCGCCGCCACCGCGCAGCAGGCCCTGCTGCGTCCCCTGCCGCCCCGGATCGACGGGATCACCGTCGCGGGCGGGCATCTGTCGGCGAGCGAAGGGGCCCTGGTCGGCGGCGATCTGTACGAGGCGCTGGCCACCCCGCACGGGGTGCGCATCGTGATGGGCGACGTCCGCGGCCACGGACTCGGCGCGATCGGCACCGTCGCCGCCGTGCTCGGCAGCTTCCGTGAGGCCGCCCACGACGAGGTGGAACTGCCGGGCGTGCTGCGGCGGTTGGAGCGCGCCCTGCAGCGGCACCTGGGCCAGCGGGCCGGCGCCGAGCCCCGCACGGCAGCGCCCGGCGCGCCCGTAGGGGCGCCCGCGCCGAAGCAGGAGGACGAACGGGAGAGGTCCTGCGCCGAGGAATTCGTCACGGTGCTGCTGCTGGAGCTGCGGGCCGACGGCGAGGTCGCGGTGCTCAACTGCGGCCACCCCTGGCCGTATCGGCTCCGATGCGCGGCCGACGGCGGCGCGCGGGCCGTCGTGGTGACCTCCGGGGAGCCACTGCCGCCGCTCGGGGCCTTCCCGCTGCCGGCCGAGATGCCCGTCATGCGGCTGCCCCGGCTGCTGCCCGGCGATGCGCTGGTGCTGCACACCGACGGCGCGGAGGACGCGCGGAACGCGGCGGGGGCGTTCTTCCCGCTGGAGAGCGTCCTGGCCGAGGCGGCGCACGGCACGCCCATCGTGCCCGCCACGGTCGTCGAGCACGTGCGGTGCGCGCTGCTGCGGCACACCGGGGGCCTGCTGACCGATGACATCGCCCTGTTGGCCCTGCGGGACGACCGGCAGCGCCTCCCGGTGCACACCCCCCACGCCGACCTCGCGCGCGTCGGCAGGCCCCGCTCCTGACGACTGCCGACAGCTCCCGGTGGCCGGAAAGAGCCGCCCGGCGGCCACGCACGGCGGTGACCCGTTCACACCCCGTGCGAAGGGATCTCCCTTACGCTGATCCCACCGAGCGTTTCCGGAGGGCAGGATGGAGCCCAACACTCTGCTCGACGCCATTCTCGACGAGGCGGGGATCTCCCACGCGGGCCTGGCCGCCCATGTCAACGCGGCCGGCCGCGCCCGTGGACTGGCGTTGCGCTATGAACACACCGCCGTCGCCCGCTGGTTGCGCGGCCAGCGGCCGCGTGGCCAGGTGCCGGACCTGATCTGCGAGGTCCTCGGCGAGCGGCTGCACCGCGCGCTGACCCTCGACGACATCGGCCTCGGCACCCCCGGCAGCCCCCGGGTGCCGGGCACCCCGCTCTCCGGCTTCGTCGAACGGGCCACCGCGCTGTGGCGCTCCGACGAGCAGCAGCGCGAGCACGTCGTCAGCGCCCCGGCCGTGACCGGCACCCCCGCCGTGATCCCGGTCTGGGAGTGGGAGAACCCGCCCGAGGACGCCGACGTCTCCCGGCGCGGTCTGACCCGGGTATCCATGGAGGACATCGAGATGCTGCGCGCGGCCCGCGCGCACTACGAGCAGATGTACCGCAAGGCGGGCGGCATCGCGACCCGCGCCCGGGTCGTCGGCTTCCTCAACGCCGAGGCCGCGCCCCTGCTGCGCGGCAGCTACCCCGACGAGACGGGCCGTCAGCTGCACCGCGCCACCGGGGGCCTGGTCGCGGTCGCCGGGATCTGTGCGTACGACTCCGACGCGCACGGGCTGGCCCAGCGCTATTTCCACCAGGCGCTGCGGCTCGCCAAGGCCAGCGGGGACCGCGGGCTCGGCGCGTACGTCATCGCCCTTCTCGTCAACCAGTCGCTGTTCATGGGGGAGTACCGGCAGGCGGTCGCCTTCGCCGAGTCCGCGCTGCGGGCGGCGGGCGCGCACCTCACCCCGGCGCTCGCCGCCGACCTCTACGCCATGCAGGCCAAGGCCTATGCCCGGCTCGGCGACGGCGGCGGGGCACTCGCCTGCATCCGCCGCGCCGAGACCGCCGCCGAGCGCATCCACCGCGGCCAGGAGCCCGCCGAGACCGGC
The DNA here is from genome assembly GCF_017876625.1 of Streptomyces syringium. Classification (NCBI taxonomy): domain Bacteria; kingdom Bacillati; phylum Actinomycetota; class Actinomycetes; order Kitasatosporales; family Streptomycetaceae; genus Streptomyces; species Streptomyces syringium. The sequence goes on along the minus strand of NZ_JAGIOH010000001.1, from coordinate 1,645,812 downwards.
TACGTACAGCCCGGACTGGTGAACGTGCAGGTCGCCGAGGCGCTGCTCAGCCTCGGTGACCTCGGACCCGCCCGTGAGCACGCGGACCGGGCGGTCGACACCCCCGCGCACGACCGGGGCCGTGTCCACCGGCTCGCCATGCTCACGCACATCGAGCTGCGTCAAGGAGACGCGGACAAGGCGGTGGCCACCGCGCGGGAGATGACCGAGCAGGCGAGAGGCATGGAATCGCAGCGGTTACGGGACCGGCTCCGAGCGGTGCGCGAGCACCTGATCGAAAGTGGGTGCGCGGCCACGGCCGAGGCCGCCGAGATGATCGACGGGGCGCTGCGCGTGCCCTTGTGAGGACAGCGCCCGGGAGGTGGCCACCTCGGCGGAAGGTGGCATACACGTGCGTTGGAAGAATCTCAGCGAGCGGAGCGTCTACGAGAACCGGTGGTTCCGGGTCAATCTCGCGGACGTCGAACTCCCCGACGGCCGCCACCTCGACCACTTCCTGATCCGGCTGCGGCCCGTCGCCGTGGCCACGGTGGTCAACGAGGCGAACGAGGTTCTGCTGCTGTGGCGGCACCGTTTCATCACCGACAACTGGGGCTGGGAGCTGGCCGCCGGGGTCGTGGAGGACGGCGAGGACATCGCCCGTGCCGCGGCCCGTGAGATGGAGGAGGAGACCGGATGGCGGCCGGGCCCCCTGCGACACCTGATGACAGTGGAACCGTCCAACGGTCTCACCGACGCCCGGCATCACATCTACTGGACGGACGAGGCCGAGTACCTCGGTGATCCGGAGGACGGCTTCGAGTCGGACCGCCGGGAGTGGGTGCCGCTCAAGCTGGTACCCGACATGATCACCCGCGGTGAGGTCCCGGCCGCCAACATGGCGGCCGCGCTACTGCTGCTGCACCATTTGCGGCTCGGCTGACCGCCGGGCCCCCACCGCGGGCCGGGAGCGTCCCGCGCTCATCGGCCGGCCGCCTGCCAGACGGCGACCCCCAGGGCGGCGAGGCCGGTGAGCGCGGCCAGTGACGGCAGCGGCCACCTGCCGTGCTCCAGGGCCCGTACCCGGCCGGTCATCTCGTTGATCTCGCGTTCCGACTGATCGCTGCGCTGGGTGAGGAGGGCGAGGTGGCCGTCGATGCGGGCGACCCCGACATCGAGGCTACGACGTAATTCCGCGAGCTCGGCCGACTTGACGGCGTGCTCGGGATGGCTGGTCACGGTCCGTTCCCCTTCCGGAAGGCTCTTCCAGGTCTGCTCGACGAGGTGAGTCAACCGCGTGGACAGGCGGGGCGGGAGCGTGTGCGGAGGGTATGTGCGAGTCACCGCCGCACACCCCGTGTGAACACGGGGTGTGCGGCGGTGACATGGCGCGAGGGTCCGGCTCAGTACGAGTAGAAGCCCGAGCCCGTCTTGCGGCCCAGCCGGCCCGCGTCGACCATGCGCTGGAGCAGCGGGGGAGCGGCGTACAGCGGCTCCTTGTATTCCTGGTACATGCTGTCGGCGACCGAGGCGACGGTGTCCAGACCGATCAGGTCGGAGAGCTTGAGCGGACCCATGGGGTGGGCACAGCCCAGCTCCATGCCGTTGTCGATGTCCTCGCGGCTGGCGATGCCGGACTCGAACATGCGGATCGCGGAGAGCAGATACGGAATCAGCAGCGCGTTCACGACGAAGCCGGAACGGTCCTGGGCGCGGATGGCGTGCTTGCCCAGGATCTTGCCGACCAGCGCCTCGGCGCGCTTGATCGTCTCCTCGCCGGTGGTCAGTGCCGGGATCAGCTCGACGAGCTGCTGCACCGGGGCCGGGTTGAAGAAGTGGATGCCGATGACCTGGTCGGGCCGCGAGGTCGCGACGGCCAGCTTCACCAGCGGGATGGAGGAGGTGTTGGAGGCCAGGATCGCGTCCGGGCGGGTGACCACCTGGTCGAGCACCTGGAAGATCTCGGTCTTGACCTGCTCGTTCTCGACGACCGCCTCGATGACCAGATCGCGGTCGGCGAACTCGCCCAGGTCGGTGGTGAAGCTCAGCCGTGCCAGGGTCGCGTCGCGCTCCTCCTCGGTGATCTTGCCGCGTTCGGCGGCCTTGCCGAGGGAGTTGGTCAGACGGGTGCGGCCGAGCTCCAGGGCCTCACCGGTGGTCTCCGCGACCTTGACGTCCAGGCCGGAACGGGCACACACCTCCGCGATGCCCGCGCCCATCTGACCGCAGCCCACCACTCCGACGCGTGTCACGTCGGCCACTGAGTCCGTCACATCGTGCCTTTCGCTGATCTTGGTCGACCGGCGGGGGCCTGTCCTCCCACCGATCGTGTCGGTGTGGAGACCCCCGGCTCCCGCCTCGGTCCAGACGTTACTCCGCGACAGGCGGTGCTGATGGGGCCGGGGCGGGCATGCTGTGCGCATACGGTGTGACCGATCCGACAAGGAGTGGCACGCATATGGGACGTATCAGCCGAAGAGGGTTCACTGTGGCGGCCGCGGGTGCGATGTCCGTCATGCTGGCGACAGGTGAGGCACGGGCGCGGAACGTGGCGGCGGACGCCGGTGACGGCGAAGCCAGGCGGAAGCGTGAGTTCCGAGGCATGTGGACCGCGACCGTCGTGAACATCGACTGGCCGTCCAGGCCGGGCCTCGAACCCGAGGCGCAGCGGGCCGAGCTGCTCGCCCTGTTCGACACGGCCGTCGCCCGGCGGCTCAATGCCGTGATCCTGCAGATCCGTCCCACCGCCGACGCCTTCTGGCCCTCCCCGTACGAGCCGTGGTCGGAGTACCTGACCGGCACTCAGGGAAAGCACCCCGGCTGGGATCCGCTCGCCTTCGCGGTGCGGGAGGCGCACCGGCGCCGGCTGGAGCTGCACGGCTGGTTCAACCCCTACCGCGTCGCCAACCACACCGACCCCACCCGGCTGGTCGCCACCCACCCGGCGCGGCAGCACCCCGACTGGGTGCTGCCCTACGGCGGAAAGCTGTACTACAACCCCGGGCTGCCCGAGGTCCGCCGCTTCGTCCAGGACGCGATCCTCGACGCGGTCACCCGCTACGACCTCGACGGCGTGCACTTCGACGACTACTTCTACCCCTACCCGGTGGCCGGGCAGGCCTTCGACGACACCGCCGCGTTCGAGCGCTACGGCGCGGGCTTCCCCGACCGGGCGGCCTGGCGGCGGGACAACATCGACCGGCTGGTGCACGAGATGGGGGTGCGCATCAAGAGGCGCAAGCGGCATGTGAAGTTCGGGATCAGCCCCTTCGCCATCTGGCGCAACCGGGCCACCGATCCGCTGGGCTCCGACACCCGCGCCGGGGTGCAGACCTACGACGATCTGTACGCCGACACCCGAAGATGGGTGCGCGAGGAGTGGATCGACTACATCGTTCCGCAGATCTACTGGCACATCGGCTTCGCCGCCGCCGACTACGCCAAGCTCGTCCCCTGGTGGGCGCAGACCGTGCGCGGCACGGACGTCCATCTCTACATCGGCGAGGCGCTGTACAAGGCGGGTGCGGCGGGCCAGCCCGCGCCCTGGCAGGACCCGGCCGAGCTCTCCCGCCACCTCGACCTCGGCCGGAGCCACCCCGAGGTGCGCGGCAACATCTACTTCTCCACGAAGCAGGTCGTCGCCGACCCCATCGGGGCGATGGCGCGCGTGGTCGCCGACCACTATCCCGACCGCGCGCGCCCGCCGCGCTGACCGTGGAAGGACTCGGTGGGGTTCGGCCGGAGGGGCGGCTAGATCTGCTCTCCGGACTTGCGGTGGTCCACGCTGGTGTCGGGGCCCGGCGACATGATCGTCTCGTGTCCGTTCGCCGCGCGGACGCGGAACGGCGGCGTGCCGTTCGGGCCCAGCACTTCCACGATCTCCACGACCCGGTCGTGCTCCCCGACTACGCGGCCGTGCGTCACCAAGCGGTCGCCCTTGCTCGCATGCATCGACGGTGCCCTTCCGTTCGAGGTCCCCGATTCGAGGTCCGACACGTGCACTGGGATGTGCCGCCAATTCTACGGTGACCGGCGGTATATGGCTCGCCCCTCGGCCGTTCGGGTCAGGGGGCGGGCGCGGCGCGGGCCGGGGCCCGGCCGGCGGCGGGCGGCCCCTCAGCTGCGGGCACGCTGGGTGACCGCGATGCAGACCAGTACGGCGACGGCGGCGGCCGGGGCGGCGGGCGTCAGCCGCTCGCCGAGCAGCGTCACCGACCACAGCAGGGTGAGCAGCGGCTGCGCCAGCTGGAACTGGCTGGCCTTCGCCACGCCGATCACGGCCATGCCGCGGTACCACACCACCATGCCCATCAGCTGGCTGCCCGCCACCAGCCAGAGGAGCCCGGCGACGGTGTGCCCGGTCAGCCGCACGGGCTCGCAGAGCAGGGCGACGGCCGCCCCGGCCAGCGCCAGGGGCAGGCACAGGACGAGCCCCCAGCCGACGACCTGCCAGCCGGGCATCTCCCGCGCCAGCCGGCCGCCCTCCGCGTAGCCCGCCGCACACACCAGCAGGGCCACGAACAGATACAGATCGCCGACGGTCGGCGTGCCACCGCTCTGCACGAGGGCGAACGTGATGACCACGGCGGCTCCCGCCAGCGCCGCCGCCCAGAACATGCGCGAGTGCCGGGCCCCGGTCCGCAGTGCCGCGTACGCGGCCGTGGTCAGCGGCAGCAGCCCGACGACGACGGCGGCGTGCGCGGTCGTGGAGGTCTGGAGGGCCAGCGTCGTCAGCAGCGGGAAGCCCACGACGACGCCCGCGGCGACGATGGCCAGCCCGCCCCAGTGGCGGCGGGCCGGCACCGGTACGCGCAGCGCGAGCAGCCCGCCGCACGCGATGAGGGCCGCCAGCGTCATCCGGCAGGTGGTCACCGACCACGGGCCGAGGCCCTCCAGGGCCCAGGCGGTGGCGGGGAAGGTCAGCGAGAAGGCGCAGACACCGAGCGCGGCGAGGAGGGTGCCGACGGTGAGGCGCGTGGAGTCGCCGCCGGGACGCTTCGGCTCGCCCGTCGGCGCGGTGGGCCGGTCGAGGCCGCTCACTGCTATCGCTGTCGGGCGGGTAGCGCTATCTTGTGCTCTCATGCAAGAGCGTAGCAGTGTCGCCGAACTGGCTGGAGTCCTCCGAGGGGAGCTGAACCGCTACTCCGAAGGTGAGAAGCTGCCGTCCAGCCGGGCCCTGGTCGACCGGTTCCGGGTCAGCCCCGTCACCGTCTCCCGGGCGCTGGCCGCCCTGGCCGCCGAAGGCCTGGTCGTCACCCGCCCGGGCGCCGGGGCCTTCCGCGCCGTCCCGCACAGTGCGGCCGTCCGCCTCGGGGACACCTCCTGGCAGCAGGTCGCCCTCAGCGTCGAGACCCCCGGCGAGTCGGTGCCCCGGTCCGTGGACGCCTCGGGCGTGCTCGCGACCCTCTCCGAGCCCCCGCCCGGCGTCATCGAGCTCAACGGCGGCTATCTCCACCCCACCCTCCAGCCCGAGCGCGCCCTGGCCGCCGCCCTCGCCCGGGCCGGCCGCAGACCGGGCGCCTGGGGCCGCCCGCCGGTCGAGGGCGTCGGGGAGCTCCGGGCCTGGTTCGCCCGCCAGATCGCCGGTCCGGCCGGCACGGTCGCCGCCTCCGACGTACTGATCACCGCCGGCGGCCAGAGCGCCCTCACCGCCGCACTGCGCGCCCTCGCCCCGCCCGGCGCGCCCGTACTCGTCGAGTCCCCCACCTACCCCGGCATGCTCGCCGCCGCCCGCGCCTCCGGGCTCCGGCCGGTGCCCGTACCCGCCGACGAGCGGGGAGTGCGCACCGATCTGCTCGCCGAGGCGTTCGCGGCCAGCGCGGCCCGGGTCTTCGTCTGCCAGCCGCTCTTCCAGAACCCGACCGGCGCGGTCCTCGCCGACGAGCGGCGCCAGGAGGTCCTCCGGGTCGCGCGGGAGGCCGGCGCCTTCGTCATCGAGGACGACTTCGCCCGCCGCCTCGCCCACGAGGACGCCCCGCCGCTGCCGCCCACGCTGGCCGCCGACGACCCCGACGGCATCGTCGTCCACGTCTGCTCACTGACCAAGGCCACCTCGCCCAGCCTGCGGGTGGGCGCCCTCGCCGCCCGGGGCCCGGTCCTCGACCGGCTGCGGGCCATCCAGGTCGTCGACAGCTTCTTCGTGCCCCGGCCCGTGCAGGAGGCCGCGCTCGAACTCGTCGGCTCACCCGCCTGGCCCCGCCACCTGCGCAACATCGCCGCCCAGCTGCGCACCCGGCGCGAGGCGCTGCTCACCGCGCTGGCCCGGGAACTCCCCGGGCTGACCGTGGAGTTCGTACCGCCCGGCGGCTACCACATGTGGCTGCGGCTCCCCGACGGCACCGACGAGAGCGCCCTGGTCGCCGCCGCCCTGCGGGCCGGGGTCGCCCTCGCCGCCGGCCGCCCCTACTTCTCCGCCGAGCCCCCGGCCCCCCACCTGCGCCTCAGCTTCGCTGCCGTCGCCGGCCCGGCGGAGCTGGCGGAGGGCGTGAGCCGGCTGCGCAGGGCCTGTGAGGAGACGCTGGGGTGAGCGCCCGGCGCGATGGCCGGGCGGGCCCGGGACTCGGCTAGCCTGAACGCACAATGAACTGTTTGACGACGTCATGGGGCGAGTTCGCACTCACCCGCTTTCCCGAGGACTCCCGCGACCGACTGCGCGCCTGGGACGCCTCCGACGCGTATCTGCTGCGGCACCTCGAGGGAATCGACGGCGAGCCCACGGACCTGTCCGGCACGGTCGTCGTGCTGGGCGACCGGTGGGGCGCCCTCACCACCGCGCTCGCCGGACACCGCCCCGTGCAGATCACCGACTCCTACCTCGGCCGCCAGGCGACCCGCGCGAACCTCGCGCGCGCCGGGGTCGAGGAGGACACGGTGCGACTGCTGTCGACCAGGGACACACCGCCGGAGCGCATCGACGTCCTGCTCGTCCGGGTGCCCAAGAGCCTCGCGCTCCTGGAGGACCAGCTGCGCCGCCTCGCGCCCGCCGTCCACGCGGGAACCGTCGTGGTCGGCACGGGCATGGTCACCGAGATCCACACCTCGACGCTCAAGCTGTTCGAACAGATCCTCGGGCCGACCCGCACCTCCCTCGCGGTGAAGAAGGCCCGGCTCATCTTCTGCACGCCCGACCCCCGGCTCGCCCGGACCGCGAGCCCCTGGCCGCGCAGCTACCCGCTGCCCACCGATGTCGGGCCGGCCTCGGGCCTGACCGTCACCAACCACGCGGGCATCTTCTGCGCCGAACGCCTCGACATCGGCACCCGCTTCTTCCTGCGCAACCTCCCGCGCCGCCGCGGCCCCGAGCGCGTCGTGGACCTCGGCTGCGGCAACGGCGTGGTCGGCACGGCCGCGGCGCTCGCCAACCCCGAGGCCGAGGTGCTCTTCGTCGACGAGTCCTACCAGGCGGTGGCCTCCGCGGAAGCCACCTTCCGCGCGAACGCCGGCGCCACCGCCCGGGCGGAGTTCTGGGTGGGCGACGGGCTGTCGGGCGTACCGGCCGAGTCGGTGGACCTGGTGCTGAACAACCCGCCGTTCCACACCCACCAGGCGATGACCGACGCGACCGCGTACCGGATGTTCGCCGGGTCGCGCGAGGCGCTGCGCCCCGGCGGCGAGCTGTGGGTCATCGGCAACCGCCACCTCGGCTACCACGTGAAGCTGCGCCGCCTCTTCGGCAACTGCGAGGTCGTCACGAGCGACCCCAAGTTCGTCATCCTGCGCGCGGTCAAACGCTGACGGAGGCGGGGCCCGGACGGCGCCGGGAAGGTTGCGGGGGCGCCCCGGCGGGCGGAGATTGGTACGGGGCCGCCACCGCGACGGCCGGGGGAGGGACCGGACCGACCACCCGAGGAGCCCTCCGTGGCGATCTTCATCCATGCCAGCCTGCCGGGCGTCACGGCGGCGCAGTACGGCGCCCTGAACAGCGCCTTGCGGGAGCTGCCCGGCGAGCCCTTCGAGGGCTGCCTCGCCCACGTCGCCGTCACCACGGAAGCGGGCCTCCAGGTCTTCGACCTGTGGGAGAGCGAGGAGGCGATGGTGAAGTTCACCGAGCGTCTGACGCCGCACGCCGAGGAGGCGGGCTTCCCCGCGGCGGCCGAACCGCCCAAGGCCCTGCCGGTGCACAACTACTGGCTGCCCGGGGCGTAGCGGGAACGGGCCGCGCCACGCGGTACGGGACGGCGCTCCCCGTCAGCCCCGCAGGAGGGCGTTGAGCCGGGCGGCCCGGCGCGTCAGGTGGTCCCGCTCGGCGAGATCGGTCGCCTTCCCGGCCGCCTCGGCGTACAGCCGTGCCGCCGTCGCCAGATCGCCGGCGTGCTCGTGGAGGTACGCCGCCACGGCGGCGTGGCGGGGCACGGGGTGGCCCCTGCCCGATGACCCCGCGGAGGCCTCGTCCAGCGCCGCGAGCGCCGCCAGGCCGGCGCGCGGCCCCCGGGCCTCGCCGACGGCCACCGCGCGGTTGAGCCGGACGACCGGACTGTCGGTCAGCGCCGCGAGCTCGTCGTACCACTCGACGATCTGCGCCCAGTCCGTCTCCCCGGCGGTGGGCGCGTCGGCGTGCAGTGCCGCGATGGCGGCCTGGGCCTGGTATTCGCCCAGCCGGTCGCGGGCGAGGGCCGTCCGGAGGATCCCGACGCCCTCGGCGATCATTTTTGTGTCCCACCGGCCGCGGTCCTGTTCGGCGAGCGGCACCAGGCTGCCGTCGGGCGCGGTCCGCGCCGCGCGCCGGGCGTGGTGGAGCAGCATGAGGGCGAGCAGTCCCGCCACCTCCGGGTGGTCGATCACGGCCGCGAGCTGCCGGGTGAGCCGGATGGCCTCGACGGCGAGGTCGACATCGCCGGAGTAGCCCTCGTTGAAGACCAGGTAGAGGACGCGCAGCACGGTGGCCACGTCGCCGGGCCGGTCGAACCGCACGCCGGAGACCGTGCGCTTGGCCCGGCTGATGCGCTGGGCCATCGTGGCCTCGGGCACCAGGTAGGCCTGGGCGATCTGCCGGGTGGTCAGCCCGCCCATGGCGCGCAGCGTGAGCGCGACCGCGGACGACGGCGTGAGCGACGGGTGCGCGCACAGGAAGTAGAGCTGGAGCGTGTCGTCGACGTCGGGCGCGGGCCCGGGCGCCGGCTCCTCGTCGAGGCGGTCCTCACGCCGGCGGCGGGCGGTGTCCGCCCGGGTCGCGTCGAGGAACTTGCGCCAGGCCACGGTGACCAGCCAGCCCTTCGCATCCCGCGGAGGGTCGGCCGGCCAGGCGCGGACCGCCTCGACCAGCGCGTCCTGCACCGCGTCCTCGGCCGCCGCGAAGTCGGCTCCGCGGCGGACGAGGATCCCGAGCACGCCCGGCGTGAGGCTCCGGAGCAGGGCCTCGTCCAGGTGGGAGGTCACTCCGTGACGGTGGGCGACGACACGCCGTAGAACGGGCGCAGCTCGAGCCACTCGTGGATCGGCTTGCCGCCCGCCCCGGGGGCGGCCGACAGCTCCCCGGCCAGCTCGACGGCGCGCTCGTAGCTGTCGACGTCGATCACCATCCAGCCGGCGATGAGGTCCTTGGTCTCGGCGAACGGGCCGTCGGTGACCGGCGGGCGCCCCTCGCCGTCGTAGCGGACCCACGTCCCCTCGGGGGCGAGCGCCTGACCGTCGACGAACTCGCCGGTCCCCTCCAGCCGGGCCGCGAAGTCGCGCATGTACTGCATGTGGGCCGAGATCTCCTCCGGGGCCCACTGGTCCATGGGTACGTCGTTCACCGCGGCCGGGGCGCCGCGGTAGTGCTTGAGCAGCAAGTACTTGGCCATCGTGATTCTCCTCGGTGCTGTGCGACCCATTCTGGTCGCGTTCACTGCGGGGACGGAGCCGGACACGGGTTCTCGACATCGTCCTCCGCATTCTTCGGCATTGCATAAAACTTCTTAGGTCCGTATAGTCATGCCATCACCGAGGAGGACCGATGGCAGTGCGTGCGGCAGTGGCGGGAGCGAGTGGATACGCGGGCGGGGAGTTGCTGCGCCTGCTGCTCGCGCACCCCGAGGTGCGGATCGGGGCGCTGACCGGGAATTCCAACGCCGGGCAGCGGCTCGGGGCCCTGCAGCCGCATCTGCCGCAGCTCGCCGAGCGGGTGCTGGAGCCCACGACCGCCGAGGTCCTCGCGGGCCATGACGTCGTCTTCCTCGCGCTGCCGCACGGGCAGTCCGCCGCCGTCGCCGAGGAGCTCGGGGACGGGGTGCTGGTCGTCGACTGCGGTGCGGACTTCCGGCTGAAGGACGCGGGGGACTGGGAGCGGTTCTACGGGTCGCCGCACGCCGGGACCTGGCCGTACGGGCTGCCGGAGCTGCCCGGCGGGCGGCAGGCGCTGCGCGGCGGGAAGCGGATCGCCGTTCCCGGCTGCTATCCGACGGCCGTTTCGCTGGCGCTCTTCCCCGCGTACGCCGCCGGGCTCGCCGAGCCCGAGGCCGTGATCGTCGCCGCGTCCGGCACGTCCGGTGCGGGCAAGGCGGCCAAGCCGCACCTGCTCGGCAGCGAGGTCATGGGGTCCATGAGCCCGTACGGCGTCGGCGGCGGCCACCGGCACACCCCCGAGATGATCCAGAACCTCTCCGCCGCCGCCGGCGAGCGGGTCACCGTCTCCTTCACCCCGACCCTGGCGCCGATGCCGCGCGGCATCCTCGCCACGTGCGGTGCGAAGGCCCGGCCGGGCGTCACGGCGGAGAGCCTGCGGGCCGCGTACGAGAAGGCGTTCCAGGACGAGCCGTTCGTACGGCTGCTGCCCGAGGGGCAGTGGCCGTCGACCGCCGCCGTCTACGGGGCGAACACCGCGCTGGTCCAGGTCGTCCTCGACGAGGCGGCCGGGCGGATCGTCGCCATCAGCGCGATCGACAACCTCACCAAGGGCACCGCGGGCGGTGCGGTGCAGAGCATGAACATCGCCCTCGGCCTCCCGGAGGAGCTGGGGCTGCCGGTCACCGGGGTCGCGCCGTGATCATCAGGCGCGTCTTCGCCACCGTGCTCGCCCGCATCGTGCCGTGCGACACCCCGGCCGCCTCCGCGGTCGGCCCGCGACAGAACACCACCAAGTCGGCCCGGTTGCTCCTCGCGTCCGGAGCAGCGAACAAGGAGATGCAGTGAGCGTCACGGCAGCAAAGGGATTCACGGCGGCGGGCATCGCCGCCGGGATCAAGGAGAGCGGTCAGCCCGACCTCGCCCTCGTGGTCAACGAGGGCCCCCGTCTGGCCGCCGCCGGCGTCTTCACCTCCAACCGTGTCAAGGCCGCCCCCGTCCGCTGGTCCGAGCAGGTGCTCAAGGGCGGGCAGGTCTCGGCCGTCGTCCTCAACTCCGGTGGTGCCAACGCCTGTACCGGTCCGCTGGGCTTCCAGGACACCCATGCCACCGCCGAGAAGGCAGCCGAGGTGCTGGGGGGCAACGCGGGGGAGATCGCCGTCGCCTCGACCGGTCTCATCGGGGTGCGGCTGCCGATGGACAAGCTGCTGCCGGGCATCGGGAAGGCCGCCGCCGAGCTCTCCGCGCACGGTGGTGAGAAGGCCGCCATCGCCATCAAGACCACCGACACCGTCCACAAGACCTCCGTGGCCCAGGGTGACGGCTGGACCGTCGGCGGCATGGCCAAGGGCGCGGGCATGCTCGCGCCGGGCCTCGCCACGATGCTCGTCGTCCTCACCACCGACGCCGATGTGGACGCGGCCGGACTGGACGCGGCCCTGCGTTCCGCCACCCGGCAGACCTTCGACCGGGTCGATTCGGACGGCTGTATGTCCACCAACGACACCGTGCTGCTCCTCGCCTCCGGTGCCTCGGGCGTCACCCCCGCCCCGGACGCCTTCGCCGAGGCCGTGCGGACCGTCTGCGACGACCTCGCCCGTCAGCTCATCGGTGACGCCGAGGGTTCCTCGAAGGACATCCGTATCGAGGTCGTCGGTGCCGCCACCGAGGACGACGCCGTCGAGGTGGGCCGCTCCATCGCCCGTAACAATCTCCTCAAGTGCGCCATCCACGGCGAGGACCCCAACTGGGGCCGGGTGCTCTCCGCCATCGGCACCACCTCGGCGGCCTTCGACCCCGACCGGATCGATGTCGCCATCAACGGCGTCTGGGTCTGCAAGAACGGTTCGGTGGGCGAGGACCGCGAGCTCGTCGACATGCGCTACCGGGAGGTGCGGATCACCGCCGATCTGTCGGCCGGCGCGGAGTCCGCCGTCATCTGGGCCAACGACCTCACCGCCGACTACGTCCACGAGAACAGCGCGTACTCCTCATGAGCGACACCTTCCCGGCGGCGGCCGCCACACCGGCCGGCACGCCGCCCACCGCCCGCAAGCACACCGCCCTGCCCAAGGCCCGCACCCTCATCGAGGCGCTGCCCTGGCTGACGCGGCATCACGGCAAGACCGTTGTCATCAAGTTCGGCGGCAACGCCATGGTCGACCAGGAGCTGAAGGCCGCCTTCGCCCAGGACGTCGTCTTCCTGCGCCACGCGGGCCTGCGCCCGGTCGTCGTGCACGGCGGCGGGCCGCAGATCAGCGCGCAGCTGGAGAAGCTGGGCATCGCCTCCGAGTTCAAGGCCGGGCTGCGGGTCACCACCCCCGAGGCGATGGACGTCGTACGGATGGTGCTCGCCGGGCAGGTGCAGCGCGAGCTGGTCGGGCTGCTCAACGAGCACGGTCCGCTCGCCGTCGGCATGACCGGCGAGGACGCCCACACCATGACCGCCACCAAGCGCTACGCCGAGATCGACGGCGAGCGGGTGGACCTCGGCCGGGTCGGCGAGATCGCCGAGATCGACACCGGGGCCGTCCAGGCGCTGCTGGACGACGGCCGGATCCCCGTCGTCTCCTCGATCGCCCGCAGCGCGGACGACGACCATGTGTACAACGTCAACGCCGACACCGCGGCGGCCGCCCTCGCCGCCGCCCTCGGCGCCGAGACGCTGATGGTCCTCACCGACGTCGAGGGCCTCTACGCGGACTGGCCGAACAGCGACGACGTCATCAGCCAGCTCACCGCGAGCGAGCTGGAGACGCTGCTGCCGGAGCTGGCCAGCGGGATGGTCCCCAAGATGGAGGGCTGTCTGCACGCTGTGCGCAACGGCGTCACCACCGCCCGCGTGATCGACGGCCGGGTCCAGCACGCGATCCTGCTGGAGATCTTCACGGACGAGGGCGTCGGCACGATGGTCGTGCCGGACCAGCCGGTCGAGGGGGCCACGCTGTGAGCAACGACGAACTGACCAAGCGCTGGCAGGGCGCCCTGATGGACAACTACGGCACGCCCAGGATCCCCCTGGTGCGCGGCGCGGGCACCGAGGTCTGGGACGCGGACGGCAAGCGCTATCTGGACTTCGTCGGCGGGATCGCCGTCAACGCCCTCGGCCACGCCCACCCCGCCGTCGTCCGGGCGGTGTCGGAGCAGATCGCCACGCTCGGGCACGTCTCCAACCTCTTCACCGCCGAGCCCCCGGTCGCGCTCGCGGAGCGCCTCCTGACGCTCGCCGGCCGCCCCGGGCGGGTCTACTTCTCCAACTCCGGCGCCGAGGCCGTCGAGGCGGCCTTCAAGATCGGGCGGCGGACGGGCCGTACGCACATGGTCGCCACCCTCGGCGGCTTCCACGGCCGCACCATGGGCGCCCTGGCGCTCACCGGCCAGCCGGCGAAGCAGGACCCGTTCCTGCCGCTGCCCGGCGAGGTCACGCACGTCCCGTACGGGGACGCCGAGGCGCTGCGCGCCGCCGTCAGCACAGACACCGCGCTGGTGGTGCTGGAGCCGGTGCAGGGCGAGAACGGCATCGTCGTGCCGCCCGCGGGCTATCTCGCCGCCGCCCGCGAGATCACCCGGGCCACCGGAACGCTCCTGGTCCTGGACGAGATCCAGACAGGTATCGGCCGCACCGGCCATTGGTTCGAGCACCGGGCGCAGGGCGTGGAGCCCGATGTCGTCACCCTCGCCAAGGGTCTCGGCGGCGGGCTGCCGATCGGCGCGACCCTGGCCTTCGGTCCCGCGGCCGACCTGCTGACGCCCGGTCAGCACGGCTCGACCTTCGGCGGCAACCCGGTCGCCTGCGCGGCCGCCCTGGCGGTCCTGGACACCCTCGCGGGCGACGGGGTACTTGACACGGTCAAGCGCACGGGGGAGTTGCTGCGTGACGGGATCACCGCCCTCGGGCACCCCCTGGTCGACCACGTCCGTGGTGCGGGCCTTCTGCTGGGTATTGTCCTTTCCGAGCCCCTCGCACCGAACGTGCAGCAGGCGGCACAGGACGCCGGACTCCTGGTGAACGCGGTCGCGCCCCATGTGGTGCGGCTGGCCCCTCCGCTGATCATCACCGAAGATGACGTGGAAACGTTCCTCCGGGCGCTGCCCGGTGTCCTGGACGCTGCCGCGGGGGCACACGAGGCCGACGGGGCCCATGGGGAACGACGATCCGGAGACTGACGAGACGATGACCGAGGCGCAGGAGCCCGAGCCGTTCCACGGCGGGCAGGCAGTACCGCAGACCCGCACCGCCCGCCACCGCCGGATCGTGGACATCCTCGGCCGGCAACCCGTACGGTCACAGAGCCAGCTGGCCAGGCTGCTCGCCGACGACGGCCTGTCCGTCACCCAGGCGACGCTCTCCCGCGACCTCGACGAGCTGGGCGCGGTCAAGATCCGTAACACCGGTGGCGAGCTGATCTACGCCGTGCCCTCCGAGGGTGGCGACCGCACCCCGCGGGCCCCGCTGGGTGAGTCCGCGACCGAGGCCCGGATGGGCCGGCTGGCGGCCGAGCTGCTGATCTCGGCGGAGGCGTCCGCCAACCTCGTGGTCCTGCGCACCCCGCCCGGGGCCGCCCAGTTCTTCGCCTCGGCCATCGACCAGGCGGGCGTCCACGAGATCATCGGCACGATCGCCGGTGACGACACCGTCATGCTCATCAGCCGCGACCCCAAGGGCGGCCAGGCCCTGGCGGACCACCTGTTGCGACTGGCCCAGAAGGAACGCTGAGCCCTGCCGCGGCCGCGCGGTCCCCGCAACGGAGGCGGCACACCGGATCCCGTTCCGCCCGCCTCCGCACCGGGTCAGGCGGCGGTGCGGGCGACGGCGTCCGCGACGACCGCCCCCAGCTCGCCCGTGCGGCGGCGGCTCGCGCGCTGCGCGCCGGCCCCGCCGCCCCCCTTCAGCAGCCGTTCCGACGACTCCCGCACCCACTGAAGATCCCCCGCGTCCGAGAGGGCTTCGCGGACATGGGTCACCAGCGCCCGTACCACCGTCTTTGCGGGGGCGGGCGTCCACGTCAGCGGATGGACCAAGCGGTCCGAGACCCCGGACTTCGCGGCCTGCCATTCCGTCAGCCGCAGCAGCCCCACCGTGGCCGGCTCCGGCGGTTCACCCGCACGCCACGCACGGGCCGCCGTCTCCACCAGCGCCCGGGCGAGCGCCGCGATCAACACCGTGTCCTCGGCGTCGAGGCACACGTCCGCCACCCGGATCTCCACGGTGGGGTAGTGGCGCGACAGGCGCGCGTCGAAATAGATCATGCCCAGGTCGAGAAGCGTCTCCGTCGCCAGAAGTGCCTCCACCCGCGCGTGGTACGCCGCGGCCGAACCGAACACCTCCACCGGGCCCGCGGACGGCCAACGACCCCACACCTGGCTGCGATAACTGGCGTAACCGCTGTCGTCGCCCTGCCAGAAAGGGGAGTTCGCGCTGAGCGCCAGCAAGGGGGCCAGCCACGGCCGGATCCGGTCCAGGACCGCGACCCCCTCCTCGTCCGACTCCACGCCCACATGGACGTGGCAACCGCAGGTGAGCTGTTCCTGGGCGGTCAGCCCGAACTCCGCCGCCAGCTTCCGGTACCGCCGCCCCGCGCTCAGCGACGGATCGACCGGCAGCGGCGACGTGGCCAGCGCCGCGACCTCCGCACCGGCACGCCGCGCCTGCTCCGCCGCCGTGCGCCGGCCCTGCCGCACCTCCGCGGCCAGGACCGTCATGTCGGTCGTCGGCGAGGTGGCGGTCTCCAGCTGTTCCCGCTGCAACTCCTTCTCCAGGCCCGCCTCGTCCCCGGCCCGCTCCAGCACCGTCCCCGCGACCGCGCGGGGACTCCCGGTGTCCGGGGCCACGAGGAGGAGCTCCTCTTCCACACCGACGCTGCGCATCGCCACCGCCCCTTTCCGCGGTCCACCGGACCCGCTGGATCCCGGACATGCTGATGCCCGCGGCCGCACGGAATACTCCGGCGGCGACCGGGCGGAGCGGCGGGACAGCGGTGCGTGCCGGGCCGGTGATGGGGGCGGCCGGTACGGGGTAGCCGTCCGCCCATGGCGAAGATTCTCGTGGGCACGTGTTCGTGGACGGACCCCTCTCTCGTGAGCAGCGGCTGGTACCCACCCGGGGCCCGGGACCCCGAGGGCCGGTTGCGGCACTACGCGGACCGCTTCCCCGTGGTGGAGGTCGACGCGACGTATTACGGCCTGCCCAGCACGCGCAACAGCCGGCTGTGGGCGGAGCGGACGCCCCGGGGGTTCACCTTCGACGTCAAGGCCTTCGCGCCACTGACCGGTCACGCCGTACGGGCCGGGGCCCTGCCCGCCGATCTCCGGCCGGCGGGCCCGGCGCAGCGCCGACTGGCGTGCGCCGACCTCCCGCCCGGGGTGACGGACGAGCTGTGGGAACGCTTCACGGGCGCACTGCGGCCCCTGCGGGAGGCCGGCCGACTGGGCAGTGTGCTCCTGCAGTTCCCGCCGTGGCTGCGGCCGGGTCCCGAGGCTCACGCGCATCTGGCCGCGTGCCGTGAGCGCGCCCCGGCACTGCCCCTCGCGGTCGAGTTCCGCCACCCCGCGTGGCTGGTCCCCGACGAGCTGCCGCGCACCCTCGGCGTACTGCGCGCCCACCGCATGGCCCTGGTGGCCGTCGACACCGCGCGGACCGTCCCCGGGGGCCTGCCGCCGACCGACGACGTCACCCACCCCGGTCTGGCGGTCGTCCGCTTCCACGGGCGCTCCGAGGCCTGGGGAACGGGCAGCAAGGAGGACCGCTTCCGCCATCGCTACACGGTCGCCGAACTGGCCCCGTGGACGGAACGGATACGACGGCTCGCCCGCCGGGCAGCAGAGGTGCACGTCCTGTTCAACAACTGCTGCGCGGACGCCGCGGTCAGCGCCGCCGCGACCATGCGGCACCTGCTCGCGGAAGCGGTCGCCCTCCCGGGCGGCCCCGCGACGTGACAGGGAAGTGACAGGGCAGACGAAAAAAGCCCCCGACGCACGGTTTCCCGTACATCGGAGGCTTCTTCAGCACCGTCGGGACGACAGGATTTGAACCTGCGACCCCTTGACCCCCAGTCAAGTGCGCTACCAAGCTGCGCCACGTCCCGGTGCACGCCCCGTCTGCGGGTTTCCCCTGAACGGGCGCGCAGAAGAAAAATACCCTGTTCCGGGTCGAATATCGAACTCGGGTCGCCGACCCCTCCGCGCACGGCCCGCGCACGGCCCTCGCGGCCCCCGTCGGCAGGCCCTTCCGAGGCGTGACCGCCCCTGTCGCAGCCCTCCCGAGCCCCTCGTTGACGAATCATACGGTGGAGTGCATACTTATGCCCATCAGCGTTTGCACCGTAAGGAGAAACCCGTGACCGAGCGCGTCGTACTCGCCTACTCCGGCGGCCTGGACACCTCCGTCGCCATCGGCTGGATCGCCGAGGAGACGGGCGCCGAGGTCATCGCCGTCGCCGTCGATGTCGGCCAGGGCGGCGAGGACCTGGACGTCATCCGCAAGCGCGCGCTCGCGTGCGGTGCGGTCGAGGCGGAGGTCGCGGACGCCAAGGACGAGTTCGCCGACGAGTACTGCCTCCCGGCGATCAAGGCCAACGCCCTCTACATGGACCGCTACCCGCTGGTCTCCGCCCTCTCCCGGCCGACGATCGTCAAGCACCTCGTCGCCGCCGCCCAGAAGCACGGCGCGACCACGGTCGCCCACGGCTGCACGGGCAAGGGCAATGACCAGGTGCGGTTCGAGGCCGGTATCTCCTCCCTCGCCCCGCAGCTCAAGTGCATCGCGCCGGTCCGCGACTACGCCATGACCCGGGACAAGGCCATCGCCTTCTGCGAGGAGAAGAACCTCCCGATCGCGACCACCAAGAAGTCCCCGTACTCCATCGACCAGAACGTCTTCGGCCGGGCCGTCGAGACCGGCTTCCTCGAGGACATCTGGAACGCGCCGATCGAGGACGTCTACGACTACACCGCCAACCCGGCCACCCCCCGGGAGGCCGACGAGGTGATCATCACCTTCGAGCAGGGCGTCCCGGTCGCCATCGACGGCAAGCCCGTCTCCGTCCTCCAGGCCATCCAGCAGCTCAACGAGCGGGCCGGTGCGCAGGGCGTCGGCCGGCTCGACATGGTCGAGGACCGGCTGGTGGGCATCAAGTCCCGCGAGATCTACGAGGCGCCCGGCGCGATCGCGCTGATCACCGCGCACCAGGAGCTGGAGAGCGTCACCGTCGAGCGCGAGCTCGCCCGGTACAAGCGGCAGGTCGAGCAGCGGTGGAGCGAGCTGGTCTACGACGGCCTGTGGTTCTCTCCGCTCAAGCGGGCCCTGGACGGCTTCATCGCCGAGGCCAACGAGCACGTCACCGGTGACATCCGGATGACGCTGCACGGCGGCCGGGCCGTGGTCACCGGCCGGAAGTCCGAGCAGTCGCTGTACGACTTCAACCTCGCCACCTACGACACGGGCGACACCTTCGACCAGTCGCTGTCCAAGGGCTTCATCGAGATCTTCGGCCTGTCGTCGAAGATCGCCGCCAAGCGTGACCTGGTCTGACCGGTCGCGTTAAGCGCCGCGACGCACCTTTCACCCTTGTCTTCGCAGTGATCCACAGCCGCCTCCCCGCCCCTGGCCGGGAGGCGGCCGCACACCACCAGCCTTGAGGAGCAGCAAGTGAGCAACGCCAGCAGCGGCGACGTACGGCTGTGGGGCGGCCGGTTCGCGGACGGACCCGCCGAGGCCCTCGCCAAGCTCTCCGCGTCCGTCCACTTCGACTGGCGTCTGGCGCCGTACGACATCGCGGGCTCCCGCGCGCACGCGCGCGTGCTGCACCAGGCCGGTCTGCTGACGGCCGACGAGCTCCAGCGGATGCTCGACGGCCTCGGGCTGCTGGAGGCCGATGTCGCGGCCGGCACCTTCGTCGGCACCATCGCCGACGAGGACGTGCACACCGCCCTCGAGCGCGGGCTGCTGGAGCGGCTCGGCCCCGACCTCGGCGGCAAGCTGCGCGCCGGCCGGTCCCGCAACGACCAGGTCGCCACGCTCTTCCGGATGTATCTGCGCGACCACGCCCGGATCATCGGCGGTCTGATCACCGACCTCCAGGAGGCCCTGGTCGGGCTGGCGGAGGCGCACGCGGACGTCGCCATGCCGGGCCGCACGCATCTCCAGCACGCCCAGCCGGTGCTCTTCGCCCACCACGTCCTCGCCCATGTCCAGGCGCTGGGCCGGGACGCCGAGCGGCTGCGGCAGTGGGACGAGCGCACGGCCGTCTCCCCGTACGGCTCGGGCGCGCTCGCCGGGTCCTCCCTCGGGCTGGACCCGGAGGCGGTCGCCGCCGACCTCGGCTTCGAGCGCGGTTCGGTGGGCAACAGCATCGACGGGACGGCCTCGCGGGACTTCGTCGCCGAGTTCGCCTTCATCACCGCGATGATCGGCATCGATCTGTCGCGGATCGCGGAGGAGATCATCATCTGGAACACGAAGGAGTTCTCCTTCGTGACCCTCCACGACGCCTTCTCCACCGGCTCCTCGATCATGCCGCAGAAGAAGAACCCGGACATCGCGGAGCTGGCCCGGGGCAAGTCGGGGCGGCTGATCGGCAATCTGACCGGTCTGCTGGCGACCCTCAAGGCCCTGCCGCTCGCCTACAACCGCGACCTCCAGGAGGACAAGGAGCCGGTCTTCGACTCCTGCGACCAGCTGGAGGTCCTGCTCCCGGCCTTCACCGGGATGATGGCGACCCTCACCGTCAACCGCGCCCGGATGGCGGAACTGGCCCCCGCGGGTTTCTCGCTGGCCACCGACATCGCCGAGTGGCTCGTCAAGCAGGGCGTGCCGTTCCGCGTGGCGCACGAGGTCGCGGGGGAGTGTGTGAAGGAGTGCGAGGCGCGGGGCATCGAGCTGGACGAGCTGACCGACGAGCAGTTCGCCGCCATCTCACCGCACCTGACCCCCGAGGTCCGCACGGTCCTCAATGTCCCCGGCGCGCTCGCCTCGCGCTCCGGCCGGGGCGGCACGGCGCCGTCGGCGGTCGCCGTCCAGCTGACCGAGGTCAAGGCCGACCTCGTGGTCCAGCGGGAATGGGCGGACGCGAAGCGGGGCTGACCTCCGCGCCGACCGGCTCCCCGAGGGCCTCATGAGACAACGATCACCCGGATGAGACATCTCTGTCTCATCCGGGTTATCGTCGTCTCATGAGTGTCGACCGTGACCATGTGCTCGCCGAGGCGGCCGCCCTGCTCACCCGCAAGCCGACCGCCTCGATGGACGAGATCGCCAAGGCGGCCGGAATCAGCCGCGCCACCCTCCACCGCCACTTCGCCGGGCGCGACGCGCTCGTGCGGGCCCTGGAGGACCTGGGCATCGAGCAGTTCGAGCGGGCCCTGGACGAGGCCCGGACCGAGGAGGGCGACGCGGCCGAGGCCCTGCGCCGGCTCATCGCGGCCACCGAACCGGTCGCCGGGATCATGGCCTTCCTCTACACCGAGAACCAGCTCTACGAGGCCGGCCTCAACGAGGGCTGGAACCGGCTCGACGCCCGCGTCACGGGCCTCTTCCAACGGGGCCAGGAGGAGGGCGCCTTCCGGCTGGAGCTGTCACCCGCCTGGCTCACCGAGGCGCTCTACGGGCTGATCGGGGCCGGGGCCTGGGCCGTACAGGACGGCCGGGTGGCCGCCAAGGACCGCACCCGCATGGTCGCCGAGCTGCTGCTCGGGGGCGCGCAGCGGAGGATGAAACAGTGACCGGCCCTACCGAGAGCCCTACCGGCAGCCCCAGCGGCGGCCCGCAGTCCGAAGCGCCGCGTCCCGGGCGCTGGCTCGCGCTCACCGTCCTCGTTCTCGCCGTCCTGCTCGTCGCCATCGACGCGACCGTCCTCGGTCTCGCGACGCCCTTCCTCAGTGAGGACCTGCGTCCGTCGGGCACCCAGCTGCTGTGGATCGGCGACATCTACTCCTTCGTCATCGCCGGGCTCCTGGTCTCCATGGGCAGCCTCGGTGACCGCATCGGGCGCAAGAAGCTGCTGCTGACCGGCTCCGTGGCGTTCGGCGCGGTGTCGGTGCTCAACGCCTACGCGACGAGCCCGGAGATGATGATCGTCGCCCGCGCCCTGCTGGGCGTGGCGGGCGCGACGCTGATGCCCTCCACCCTCGCCCTCATCCGCAATATCTTCCACGACCCCAAGGAACGCAGCTTCGCCATCGGCATCTGGGGTGCGATGGCCTCCGCGGGAGCGGCCGTGGGCCCGGTCGTGGGCGGCTTCCTGCTGCAGCACTTCTGGTGGGGGTCGGTCTTCCTGATCAACCTGCCGGTCATGGCCGTCCTCGTCCTCGTCGGCATCAAGCTGCTGCCCGAGTCGCGCGACCCCTCGCCCGGCCCGTGGGACCTGCCCAGTGTCGCCCTGTCGATGATCGGCATCGTGGCGGTCGTCTTCGCGATCAAGGAGGGGGCGGCGAACGGCCTCCACTGGTACGTCCTCCTCGCGGCTGCCGTCGGCGCGCTGGCGCTGGTGTGGTTCGTCCGCCGCCAGCTCACCCTGCCCTCTCCGCTGCTGGACATGCGGCTCTTCCACCACCGGGGCTTCTCCGGGGCGGTCCTCGCCGATCTGCTGACGATCCTCGGCCTCTCCGGGCTGGTCTTCTTCCTCTCGCAGTTCCTGCAGCTGGTCCAGGGCCGTGACCCGCTGGAGGCGGGTCTCGCGGAGCTGCCGGCGGCCGTCGGCGCGGTCACCGCGGGTCTGCTCGCGGGCAGGGTGGCCCGGCGCTACTCCGTGCGGTCCGTGGTGGCGGGCGGGCTCGGCGCCATCGGCCTCTCCCTCGCCGTGCTCGTGTGGCTGCAGGCCGACACGGCCTATCCGATCCTCGGTGCGGTGCTGCTGCTCGTCGGTGTCGGCGCGGGCTTCTCCTTCACCGTCACCGCCGACGTGATCCTCTCCAGCGTGCCCAAGGAGCAGGCGGGCGCGGCCTCGGCGGTCTCCGAGACGGCCTACGAGCTCGGCGCCGCCCTCGGTATCGCCCTCCTCGGCTCGGTCGTCACCGGCGTCTACTCGGACTTCGCCACCCCCGAGGGCGTCCCGGCCGCCGCGGCGACCGAGGCCCACGAGTCCCTGGGCGGCGCGGTCGAGGTGGCCGCCGATCTCCCGGCGGACACGGGCGGGGCTCTGCTCGCCTCGGCCCAGGACGCCTTCGTCGACGGGCTGCAGATCGCCTCCGGCGTCGGGGCGGTGGTCCTGCTGGCGACGGCGGTCGCCGCCTGGTTCCTGCTGCGCGGGCAGCGGCTGGAGGGCGGCGGGCACTGAGGCCGCCCGGCGGAGCCGGGACATCACGCGGAGCGTGACGCGAACCGTCACGCGGAACACACGCGGACCGTCACGCGGACCGGAGCAACATGCTCCGGTCCGCGTGACGTTTTCGTGAACAAAAGCGTCTTGACGGGGTCCTTATGCGCGCGGAAACATCGTGGTTACCGGTCGGTATTGCCGAACAGCGTTCGTCTGGTGTGTCCGGACGACGACGTCCGGACGAGAGTCCCGTGCCTCGAAGGAATCCCCCCATGCGTCTGCGTAGAACAGTCCGGTTCCTGATCGCCGCCGCGGCCACCGCCGCGCTCGGCCTCACCGGTCTCTCGGCCCCGGCCGCCGCGTCGGTGCTCGACACCCCGCCCGGCGGCGCCAACGACTGGACCTGCAAGCCGGATTCGGCCCACCCGCAGCCCGTCGTGCTGGTCAACGGCACGTTCAAGCTGATGGCGGAGAACTGGTCCAAGCTCTCGCCCAAGCTGAAGGAGGCGGGTTACTGCGTCTTCGCCTTCAACTACGGGCACTTCGAGACCGACCCGATCCCGCAGTCGGCCGCCGAACTGCGGGACTTCGTCGAGGCCGTGCGCGGCGCGACGGGGGCCGCGAAGGTCGACATCGTCGGCCACAGCCAGGGCGGCATGCTGCCGCGCTACTACGTGAAGTTCCTCGGCGGCGCCGACAAGGTCGACGACCTCGTCGGCATCGTCCCCTCCAACCACGGCACGAAGAACCCCCTCGCCATCCCCGCGGGCTGGACCTTCTGCCCGTCCTGCGTGGACCAGCAGGCCGGCTCCGAACTGCTGCAGAAGCTCAACGCCGGTGACGAGACCCCGGCCGGACCCGACTACACGGTCATCACCACGCGCTACGACGAGGTCGTCATCCCGTATACGAGCGCGCTGCTCAGCGGGGACAAGGAGCACCTCACCAACGTCGTGCTCCAGGACAAGTGCCCGCTCGACCTCTACATGCACGACCAGGCGACCAAGGACCCGGTCGTCGCCCAGTGGGTGCTCGCCGCCCTGGCCCGCAAGGGCCCGGCCGACCCGGGCTTCCAGCCGCGCTGCCTCGGCGGGGCGTAGA
This sequence comes from Streptomyces syringium, assembly GCF_017876625.1. NCBI lineage: Bacteria > Bacillati > Actinomycetota > Actinomycetes > Kitasatosporales > Streptomycetaceae > Streptomyces > Streptomyces syringium. Next base: position 1,622,218 of record NZ_JAGIOH010000001.1, on the reverse strand, counting down.
ACACAAACGCCGGACGGGCTGATCGCAGCCCGTCCGGCGTTCGAGGCGCGCCCGCGCGGCGCTCGCCGCCGTCAGGCGACCTGCCGCGCCTTGGTCGCGTACATGTCGACGTACTCCTGGCCCGACAGCCGCATGACGTCGCTCATGACCTCGTCGGTGACGGCCCGCAGGACGTAGCGGTCGCGGTCCATGCCCTCGTAGCGGGAGAAGTCCAGCGGCTCGCCGAAGCGCACGGTCACCGGCGCGATCCGGGGCAGGCCCTTGCCGTTCGGCTGGACCTTCTCGGTGCCGACCATCGCGAACGGGACCACCGGCGCGCCCGTCATCAGCGCGAGGCGCGCGATACCGGTGCGACCGCGGTAGAGACGGCCGTCGGGGGAGCGGGTGCCCTCCGGGTAGATGGCGAAGACCTTGCCCTCCTGCAGGACGCGGTTGCCCGTCATCAGCGCCGCGGCGCCACCGCGGCCGCCGTCACGGTCCACCGGGATCATGCCGGACGAGGTGAAGAACCACGCCATCAGCCGGCCCTTGACGCCCTTGCCCGTGACGTACTCGTCCTTGCCGATGAAGAAGACCTGCCGCTTGAGGACCAGCGCGAGGAACAAGGAGTCCACGAAGGTGACGTGGTTTCCGGCCAGGATCACCGGACCGTTCTCGGCGATGTGCTCCACGCCCTCCACCTTCGGGCGGTACAGGACGCGCATGAGCAATCCGAGAAACGCCTTGAGCAAGATGCGGGACAACGGGCCCTCCGGTCGTGATGTTCGGTGTGGCGCATGCCTGCGCAGGTGAGGACGATACTCGCGGGTACGCCTTCCGCGCACACCGGGTTCACGGACTGGATACACAGCGTTGACGTGAGTTTCCACCCCGTTCCCGCCCCGTCTTTCCCTATGACAGTCGTACGTGTCTACGATCGGCGCGTCTGACAGGTGCCGGACAGGTGCCGGACGAATGCACAACGAGGAGTGTTCATGCAGCAGGAGCAGCGGCCGGGCAGGCGCACGCTGCTGGGGGCCGCCGCGGCCCTCGGCGCCGGAGCAGTCGTCGCGGGCGGCGGTGCGGCCCCGGCGGTGGCGGCGCCCGGCGGCACGGGCCACGAGGGCCACGCCGGCCACGGCGGCTCGTACAAGGACCTGCCGAAGCCGACCGTCATCGGTCACCGCGGCGGCAGCGGCTACCGGCCCGAGCACACCCTCGGCTCCTACCAGTTCGCCCTCGACAACGGCGCGGACGTCATCGAGCAGGACGTCGTCCCCACCAAGGACGGGCACCTCGTCTGCCGCCACGAGAACGACATCACCGGCACCACCGATGTCGCCTCCCGCCCGGAGTTCGCGTCCCGCAAGACCACCAAGACCGTCGACGGCGAGGCGCACACCGGCTGGTTCACCGAGGACTTCACCCTCGCCGAGCTGAAGACGCTGCGCGCCAAGGAGCGCATCCCCGGCACCCGCGGGCACAACACCCTCTACGACGGCCGCTGGCAGGTGCCCACCCTCGAAGAGGTCCTGAAGTGGGCCGACGAGCAGGGCCGCAAGCGCGGCCACCGGATCTGGCTGCACATAGAGACCAAGCACCCCACGTACTTCCGCAAGGCCGGCCTCGGCCTGGAGGAGCGCCTCGCCAAGCTGCTGCGCCGCTACCGGCGCTCCGGGCGCAACAGCCACACCTTCCTGCAGTCGTTCGAGCCCGGCAGCCTCCAGCGGCTGAACCGGCTCGGCGTCGACTGCCCCAAGGTGCTCCTGCTGGACGACCTGAACACCCGCCCCTGGGACTTCGTCGAGGCCAAGGACCCGCGCACGGTCGCCGACCTCATCACGCCCAAGGGCCTGAAGTGGGTCAGCGGCTTCGCCCAGGGCATCGGCCCGTGGCTGAACCTGATCATCCCCCGGGACAAGAACGACAAGCTCACCAAGCCCACCACCCTCGTCCGTGACGCGCACACCGCCGGGCTGATCCTGCACCCCTACACGATGCGCAACGAGAACAGCTTCCTGCCCGCCGACTTCCGCCGCGGCACGGACCCCAACGCCTACGGCGACGTCTTCGGCGCGTTCAAGACCTACTTCGCCACCGGTATCGACGGCATCTTCTCGGACAACTGCGACACCGCGGCCCTCGCGCGGGCCGACTTCGTCAAGGGCTGACCCCCTTCACCGGCGGGAAGTCCGCCGGGGGGGTGACCCCCGTCAACGGACGGCACCGCCCCGGTGCGGGGGCGGGCGGCGCCACGGCGTACGCCCGTCCCCGCGCCGGGCCGGGCCGCACCGGCCTCTCGCGCCGGGCGCCCGCGCCGCGAACCATTCCTTTCCCGTTCGGTAAACCCACTCGTACGAGTGGCGGCGGCCCGTCCCCGGAAACCGGCGGAAGGCGCGGCACGTCCCGCCCGGCATGACACCGAACGATCTTCTGACCTCGCTGCGCCCGCTGCTGGCGGCGGAGTGCGCGGCGGAGGCACCGGCGGCCGGGGTGGACGCGGCCGACCTCGAACAGGGCGTCTGGGTGCGGCTGCTGAGCGAGGGCCGCCGCGGCCCGTCCCTGCTCGGCCGTGGCGGGGGAGCCGCCGCGCGGTTACGCGCCGCGGTACGGGCCGAGGCCCGCGCCGCGCGCCGCCGCGCCCGGCACGAGGTGCCGTACGACCCCACCGGCGCCGATTCCCTCCTGCTCGACGCCGAGCCCGCTCCGGCCCGCGCCGGGTCCCGCGTCGAGCAGGAGGTGCTCGCCGCCGAGACGGGCCGCGAACTGCGCGCCGCCGTGCGGCGGCTGCCCGGCCGGTGCCCCCGGCTGCTGAGCGCGCTGCTGTCCGGAAACGACCCGACCTACCGGGAAATCGCAGGGGAGTTGGGTATCTCACAAGGATCTTTGGGGCCGGTGCGTTCCCGATGCCTGGGATGCCTGCGCAGAATGCTCATGGCGGAGGTTGCGGCTCCTGAACGCGGGGGAAAGGAGCGTTAGACAGCCGACGTCACGGAGGCGACGTGCACCGCGGCGGCTCCTGTCAGAGCGGACCGAACCGAAAAGGGGAGGCATGCGCACATGGGCATGAGCGTGACCATCTCTGCGGCGACCGAGCACGATGCCGAGCAGATCTTCAAACTCCAGTACCTCTGCTACCAGAGCGAAGCCGAGCTGTACGGCGACTACTCCCTCGAACCTCTGACGCAGAGCCTCGACGCGCTCCGCGCCGAACTGGGCAGCGGCTGTGTGCTGGTGGCCCGGCTGGGCGAGGAGGTCGTCGGGTCGGTGCGCGGCACGGTCGACGGACAGGGCACGGCCGTGATCACGGGGCTCATCGTGCATCCGCGGATGCGGCGGCACGGCCTGGGCGGCCGGCTGCTCGGCGCGCTCGAGGAGCGGCTGGCGGGGGAGTGCTCGGCACGTCTGTACCGCCTCGCCACCGGTCAGCGCAGCGAGGGAAACCTGCGTCTGTACCGCAAGTGGGGCTACGCCCAGACCGGCACCGAGCAGATCACCCGGAAACTCACCCTGGTGACTCTCGAGAAGACCGTTCGCGCGGCGGACGTACCGGAATCCGTCTACGTTCCGAGCGCGTAAGCCGCATCCGGGGCGGCGGGCGCCCTGCGGGCGCGTCCTCAATCGCCGGACGGGCTTGATGCGGCTGGGCTCAGCGGCTGACAGCCGTCCGACGCAGCCAGATCATCGCCGTCACGGGCAGGATCACCGGGATGAAGAGATAGCCCATGCCGTAGTCCGACCAGACCGTCGCGTCGGGGAAGGCGGACGGTTCGGCGAGCGTCCAGGTGCCGACGACGAGGACACCGGCCAGCTCGGCGGCGCAGCACACCAGCGCCGCCCTGCGGGCCGTCTCGCCGCCGCGCACCAGGGAGTACGTGATGAAGGCGTACACCACCGCGGCGATGGCGGACAGGACGTAGGCGAGCGGCGCCCGGCCGAAGTCCAGGATCATCTGCACGACGGAGCGGGACGCCGCCGCGACGGTGAACACCCCGTAGAGCCAGACGAGCAGCCGGCCCGGGCCGCTGCCGAGGTCGAAGCCGGGCTTGTCACCGGACGCGCCGGCGGCGCCTTCGCGCACCTTCACGGGTTCGGACACGGTCAGCCTCCCCAGATGTCGTACAGCCGTACTTCCAGCACCGCGAGGATCACGGCACCCGCCGAGACGGTCGCCGAGCCCCAGCGGGTCCGCTCGGCCAGCGACATGAAGCCCGCGGCCGGTACGGCGGCCGCCGAGCCGAGCAGATAGGCGAGGAAGATCGCCGTGCCCTGTTCGGGCTCGTCGCCACCGGCCAGCCGCACCACGCCGACGACGAGCTGGACGAGCGCCAGGAGGGACACCACGGCCATGCCGATGAAGTGCCAGTCCTTGGTGGACTGATCGCGGGAGAACGCGAAGCCGCACCAGGCGGCCAGTGCGAGGGCGGCCAGGCCGACCGCGAGCGTCAGCGCGTCGATCACCGGGGCCTCCGGGCTGCGGCGCGGACGGGCGGAGGGGGCTGGACAAGCATGGGACGACTTTAATCGGCGGACGCGGGGCCACCGCGCGCGGCCCCGGGCCGACGCGCGCCCGAGGCCGCCGCCGCGACGCCGCGAGGGCCCGCACGGCGGCGCGGAGTACCGTGGCCTGTGCCACACCCCAAGGGCCCGCAGCCGCCGGTGGACGGCTTTCCGACAAGGCCTTACCGGCGGTATTCGCGCAGGCCACAGCCGTTGGACGGACGACCGCCGAAGATCGTGGCGAAGGTGGGGAACAAATCCCGGATCCGTCCGCCCCTCGAACAATCCCGTCCAGTATTCGGACAAGCTTGTTCGACTCGCACGTCCTTCTGTTTTACTGGCCCGCATGACCACGACGAGCAGCCGCACCCTTGCGACCGAGGCGATGACCACGCCCGGTGCTGCTTGCATGTGTCGAATGTGTGACCGCTGAGGGCCCCCGTTCTGTGCCTCGCGCCCCGAAGCGAGACCCTGTGAGCCCCGCGACCGGCACCGCCGCCGGACCGGACCGCTCCGCCCCGCGTCACCAGGAATCCCGAAGCCGCGCCCGACCGCGCCCGCCGGGTACTTCCCATGCCGCGTTCCGCAATGAATGCCCGTGCCCGGTGGCACCGCCACCGCGCACTCGACAGTGACGGAATCCCCTGTGATCACCACTACGGGCCTGACAAAGGTCTACCGCTCACGCGGCCGCGAGGTCACCGCCCTCGACGGCGTCGATCTGCATGTGCGCGAGGGCGAGGTATACGGCGTCGTCGGCCAGAGCGGCGCCGGAAAGTCGACCCTCATCCGCTGCGTCAACCTCCTGGAGCGCCCCAGCTCCGGCACGGTCACCGTCGACGGCCAGGACCTCACGGCCCTCGCCGGCCGCGGTCCCCGCGCGGGGAAGGCACTGCGCCAGGCGCGCAGCCACATCGGCATGGTCTTCCAGCACTTCAATCTGCTCTCCTCGCGGACCGTGCAGGCCAACATCGAGCTGCCGCTCGAGATCCTCGGCCTCTCCGGCAAGGAGCGCAGCCGCAAGGCCCTCGAACTCCTCGACCTCGTCGGCCTCGCCGACAAGGCCAAGGCCTACCCCGGCCAGCTCTCCGGTGGCCAGAAGCAGCGCGTCGGCATCGCCCGCGCCCTCGCCGGCGACCCCAAGGTGCTGCTCTCCGACGAGTCGACCTCCGCGCTCGACCCGGAGACCACCCGCTCCATCCTCCAACTGCTGCGCGACCTCAATGAGCATCTCGGTCTGACCGTCCTCCTCATCACCCACGAGATGGACGTCGTCAAGACCATCTGCGACTCCGCGGCCCTGATGAAGGGCGGCCGCGTCGTGGAGTCCGGCACCGTCTCCGAGCTGCTCGCCACCCCCGGCTCCGAGCTCGCCGCGGAACTCTTCCCCGTCGGCGGCGAGCCCTCCGGCCCCGACCGTACCGTCGTGGACGTCACCTTCCACGGCGACGCCGCGACCCAGCCGGTCATCTCCCAGCTGTCCCGCACGTACAACATCGACATCTCGATCCTGGGCGCCGCGATGGACACCGTCGCCGGCAAGCAGGTCGGCCGGATGCGCATCGAGCTGCCCGGCCGCTTCGAGGAGAACGTCGTCCCGATCGGCTTCCTGCGCGAGCAGGGCCTCCAGGTCGAGGTCGCCCCCCACGGGGACACCGCCTCCGCCACCGTCCCCTCGCCGGCCCCGGCCGACGCGCTCCTCAAGGAAGGTGCCAAGTGACCTGGTCCGAGATGCAGCCCCTGCTGCACGACGCGTGTCTGGACACCCTCTTCATGGTGTGGTGGTCCACGGTCTACTCCGTCATCGGCGGCCTGCCGCTGGGCCTGCTGCTCGTCCTCACCGACCGAGGCGCTCTGCTCCAGAACGTCGTGGTGAACAAGGTCATCGGCGTGGTCGTCAACCTCGGCCGCTCGCTGCCCTTCATCATCCTCCTGGTTTGGCTGATCCCCTTCAGCCGCCTGATCGTCGGCACCTCCATCGGCCCCAGCGCCGCCGTGGTCGCCCTCGCTGTCGGCGCCGTCCCCTTCTTCGCCCGCCTGGTGGAAACCGCGGTCCGCGAGGTCGACAAGGGCCTGGTGGAAGCCGTGCAGTCGATGGGCGGCGGCACCTGGACCGTCGTCCTCAAGGTGCTGCTGCCGCAGGCCCTGCCCTCGCTCATCGCGGGCCTGACCACCACGGTCATCGCCCTTATCGGCTACTCCGCGATGGCCGGCGCGGTCGGCGGCGGCGGCCTGGGCAACCTCGCCATCGCCTACGGCTTCCAACGCCACGAGACCGATCTGATGAACATCACCATCGTGCTGCTCATCGTCATCGTGACCGTCGTGCAGCTCGCCGGTGACCTGGCCGTACGCCGCCTCGCCCGACGCGGTGGCGCCCAGCCGTCGGCCGTCGGCCTGCGCAGGCTGTGGGCCCCCTCCGTCAAGCCCGCCGCACCGGCCCCCACGCCGGAGCCCGCCACCGCCGAAGCGGCCGCTCTCACCAAGACCCGCTGACCGCCGGGGCCGATACCCCCCACCGAACCCACGAGCCCGGACCCTTTGCCGGGCGGCAACACCTCGTGAACCCGAGAAACACCAGATAGGGGCACTCTTCGTGCGTACCACCATCAAGCTCACCGCCGGCGTCGCCGCAGCAGCCGCACTCACCCTCGGCCTCAGCGCCTGCAGCGCCCCCTCCGACACCTCCTCCAGCGGATCGGGGAAGAAGGGGAAGGACGCCGACCCCAAGGCCACCCTCGTGGTCGCGGCCAGCCCGACGCCACACGCCGACATCCTCAACTACGTCAGAGACAACCTGGCGGAGAAGGCCGGTCTGAAGCTGGAGGTGAAGGAGTTCAACGACTACGTGCTCCCCAACACCGCCACCCAGAACGGCGAGGTCGACGCCAACTTCTTCCAGCACAAGCCCTACCTCGACGACTTCAACAAGAAGAACAAGACCGACATCGTGCCGGTCGTCAACGTCGAGATCGAGCCGCTCGGCCTCTACTCCAAGAAGATCGACAAGGTCGCCGACATCACGTCCGGCAACACCGTCGCCGTGCCCAACGACGCCACCAACGAGGGCCGCGCCCTCAAGCTCCTCGCCGACAACGGCGTGATCGAGCTGAAGGACGGCGTCGGCAGCAACGCCAAGCTCTCCGACATTAAGGACAAGAAGGGCGTCAAGTTCACCGAGCTGGCGGCCGATCAGGTCCCGTCCCGCCTGGCCGACGTCGACGCCGCCGTCATCAACGGCAACTTCGCCATCGGCGCCAAGCTCAACCCGGCCAAGGACGCCCTGGCCCTGGAGAAGGCCGAGGGCAACCCCTACGCCAACTTCCTGGCCGTGAAGAAGGGCAACGAGGCCGACCCGCGCATCGCGAAGCTCTCCAAGCTCCTCAACTCCGACGACGTCAAGAAGTTCATCGAGAAGAAGTTCTCCAACGGCGCCGTCCTCCCCGCCTTCGGCAAGGCACAGAGCTGACGCTCCGTAACCTCCGCCGACCGCTGACCTCCGGCCCCGCGTACGCTCACGGCGTGCGCGGGGCCGAGGCGCTTGGCGCACCACGGTGCACATGCTGCATGCTGGTGCACTCAAGACGGTCCTGAGCCCACCCGCCCCCGGCGTTGGAGCAGCGCATGACATCCATCTTTCCGGACATCTCCCTCAGTACCGACCGGCTGGTGCTGCGCCCCTTCGACGCCGCGGACATCCCCGCCCTCGCCGAGATGATGAACGACGAGCTCATCACCGCGTGGACGTCCGTGCCCCACCCCTACACCACCGCCGACGCCCGCGACTGGGCCCTGGTGCGCGCCCCCGCCGAGCGCACCGAAGGACGCGGGATCGTCTTCGCGGTCACCGAATTCCTCACCCACCGCCTCGTCGGCGTCGTGCACCTGCGCCACACCGACTGGCGCACCCTGGCCGCCGAGGTCGCCTACGCCGTCGCCCCCTGGGCCCGCGGCGAGGGCTACGCCTGCGAATCGGTCGTCGCCGTCGCCCAGTGGCTCTTCCGCGACCAGAAGTTCGAACGCCTCGAACTGCGCACCGCCGCCGACAACACCGCCTCCCAGCAGGTGGCCCAGAAGGTCGGCTGCATCAGCGAGGGCGTCCTGCGCAACGCCTGCATAGCGCGCAGCCGCACCGAGGACGGCGGCTGGACCGACATCCGCACCGACCTCATCGTCTGGAGCCTCCTCCCCGAGGACCTGGACGAGATGGAGGAGCAGTACAGCGGCGGCACCGACTACGCCGCCGCCTTCCCCGACTGGCGCTGAGCCGACTCCCTTCTTCTCCCCCCTCTGCCTCCCTTTTTCTGACCCCGCCGTACCCCTTGGGTCCGCGCCGGCCGGGGTACTCTCACCGTGCCCGCGCAACCACGGGCCCCTGCGACGAGTACCGCGACGAGCACCGCGACACACCCCCGAGACAAGCCCAGGAGACTGACGACGATGGCCGACCGGGTCACGGTGATCGGGTGGGACGGCTCCCCCCTGTCCGACGCGGCCCGCTCCGCCCTGGCCGCCGCCACCCTCGTGGCCGGTGCCGCCCACCACCTGGCCCTGCCCGAGCTGCCGCCCACCGCCGAGCGCGTCCGGCTCGGCAGCGTCGACCTCGCCGCCCGCCGCATCGCCCAGCACCGCGGCTCCGCCGTGGTCCTCGCCGACGGCGACCCCGGCTTCTTCGGCGTCGTACGGACCCTGCGCGCACCCGAACACGGCCTCGAGGTCGAGGTGGTACCCGCCGTCTCCTCCGTCGCCACCGCCTTCGCCCGGGCCGGCATGCCCTGGGACGACGCCCAGATCGTCGTCGCCCACGCCCGTGACCTGCGGCGCGCCGTCAATGTCTGCCGCGCCCACCCCAAGGTCGCCGTGCTCACCTCACCCGGCGCCGGGCCCGCCGAACTCGCCCTGCTGCTCGGCGACGTCCACCGCACCTTCGTCATCTGCGAGGAACTGGGCACCGCGCGGGAGCGGGTCACCGTCCTCACCTCCGACAAGGCCGCCGACCACGCCTGGCGCGATCCCAACGTCGTCATCGTCATCGGCGGCTCCGGTGCCGCCCCGAGCCCCCCGCAGGGCGCCGTCCAGGGCAGCGGACACCCCCGGCCGAGGACCCCGGGCGGCTGGATCGCCGGACGCGACCCCGGCTACCCCCCGGCCCTGCGCGGCTGGGCGCTGCCCACCGACGCGTACGGCGGCGGCCGGTGCGAGGGCGAGAGCACCGAACTGCGCGCCGCTCAACTCGCCCGGCTCGGCCCGCGCGTCGGTGACCTGGTCTGGGACATCGGCTCCGGCAGCGGCGCCCTGTCCGTCGAGGCCGCCCGCTTCGGTGCCGCCGTCCTCGCCGTGGACCGCGACGCCGACGCCTGCGGCCGCACCACCGCGGCCGCCCGCCGTTACGGCGTCCAACTCCAGGTCGTCCACGGCACCGCGCCCCAGGTCCTGGAGGACCTGCCCGAGCCCGACGTCGTCCGCATCGGCGGCGGCGGGGCCCCCGTCGTCAGGGCCTGCGCCGCCCGCCGCCCCGAGCGCATCGTGACGCACGCGGCGACCCGCGACGAGGCCGAGGCCGTCGGCCGGGCGCTCGCCGAGGGCGGCTACGCGGTGGAGTGCGCGCTGCTCCAATCCGTGGAGTTGGACACAACCGCCTGGGTGGAGCGCGAGCGCGCCGTAGCCTTTCTGCTGAGTGGTCGTCGAACACACCCGTGACCTCGGACGACTGTGCGGAGGGTAGGCTGGCGGATCGTTGTGCCGCCGCCCGGTGTCCGACGCCACAGTCACCAATGTCCCGAACGCACCCCCTTCTTGGCGGAGCGCACGGCAGGGTGGGTGCGGGCGACGTACAACGTGCCGCGAGGCACCGACGCTCGTTCTTGACTATGGGCGTGAGCGGTTGGAAGGAGCACTACCGATGGGCGAGGGGTACGCATGACCGACACCGGCCAGTTCCCGGGCGAGGGACAGCCGGAGAACGCAGGCGCACTGACCGGCCAGCCGCACCCCGCGGAGGCCGCAGCCCCTGCCGACACCGGTAACCCCTCCTACACCTTCCTCGACGCCGCCGACGGCACCGAGGAGGACGACCTGCTGCTGATGCCGGGCGCCCAGGGCGCCTGGATGGAGCAGCCGGCGGTCCAGGGCGGTACGCACGAGTCCGGCGGCCGGGACACCGGCTCCGTCGACTACGGCGACGTCCGCGTCCCGCCGCCCGCGACGCCCTCGCGGCGCCCGCTGCACATGGGTCCGCCCGTGCCGGACCCCACCGGCGGCGTCGTGCGCTCCCTCGCCGACCGCGGCCCGGCGGCACCCCAGCCGGTCCAGCCCGCGCCCGTCCCGGTCCAGCAGCCGGGCCCCGAGTACCTCGACGTTCCGCGTGCGGAGGCGGCCGCCGGGCAGCCGCAGCCGGGCCCTTGGGACGCTCAGCCCCAGCATCAAACCCAGCCGCAGCCCCAGCAGCCCGCGCCCGCCCCGGCGGCCCCGGCTGCCCCGTCGGTGTCCGCGGTTCCCACCGTTCCTTCCGTGCCGTCGGCACCGGTTGCCCCGCAGGCCGCCTTCGTTCCGCAGCAGGCCACGGGCGGGCCCTCCGAGCAGCCCCCGAGCGCGCCGGCCCCGAGCGCGCCGGTGTCGGTGCCCGGTCAGTCGATAGTCGCCGATGAGCCGTCACCGGCCGCCGCGCAGCCCGTAGCCCCGGCCCCGGCCGTCGAGGCCGCCGCGCCGGTCGCGCCTGCCGTGCCCGCCGAGGCTGTGGCACCCGCCGAGACTGTGGCGCCCGTCGAGCCCGTTGGCGGCGAGGGAGCCGCCCCCGTGGGCCCGCAGGACGCTGCCGTGGCCCCTGTGGCACCCGTGGCCGCCGCGCCCGCCGACGAGCAGCAGGAGCCGGTGCCGCCGGCCGCGCCCGACGTGGTGCCGCCGGCCACCGATGCCGTCCAGCCCGCGGCCGCGCCGGCCACCCCCGACGCCCCGCCCGTCGCCGCCGATCCGCAGCCGGTCACGGCCGTCGCGGACCCCGCGCAGCCCGCCTCGGTGCCGGCGCCTGACGCTGTCTCCGTACCGGCGCAGGCCGCCGCCCCCGGAGCTGACGTCGTCTCACCCCCCGCCGAGGCCCCTGACGCCGCAGTCGCCGCACAGCCGGTGGCCGAGGCGGCAGCCGCCGCGGAAGCGGAGCCGACTGCGCCGGTCGTTCCGGCGACGGCAGCCGAAGCATCCGCACCCGTCGCGGGCGCCCCGGTCCCCGAGGCGCAGACCACCGCGCCGGTCGCCGCCGATGGCGCAGTCGCCGTCGCAGCCGAGCCGCAGGCCCCGGCCGTGACGCCCGCCCCGCCCGTCACCGCCGAAGCCGCGCCCGAGGCCGCCCCCGCGCAGCCCGAGCAGAGCGCCCCGGCCGAGGCACCCGTCGCTGCCCCTCCCGTTGACGCCGCTGTCGTCGACGCCGCTCCCCAGGAGCCCGCCCCGGCCGCCGAGCCGGTCGTCGCCGAGGCCGCCCCGCAGGAGCAGCCGGCCGCCCCGGCCGCCGCCCCGCAGCCGGCCGCCCCCGTGGCGCCGGTCGCCGACGCCACGCCGGCCACGCCGGAGGAGACGACGGACGTCCACCAGCGGGCCGCCGAGAGCGAGCCGTCGGCGCAGCCGGTCCAGGCCGTCACCGACGCCACGCCCCAGGGCCCGGTCGTGACGCCCCCCGCCGAGACCGCCCCGGCCGCGCCCGTTCAGCAGGACACGGCCCCCGTCGCCCCGGCACCCGCCGAGCCCGTACAGCAGGCCGCCCCGGCGGCGGCCGTCCCGCCGGTCACCGCCGAGACCGCGCCCGAGACCGCGCCCGAGGCCGCCCCCGCGCAGCCCGAGCCGCAGGCCCCGGCCGACGCTCCCGTCCCTGACGCCGCCGAGGCCGCCGCCCCGGCCGAGCCTCCGCACGCCGCTCCCGAAGGCGCCCCCGCGGCAGCGCCCGCCACCACCGGACAGCAGGACTCGGCCGCCGTGCACCTCCCGACCGCCCCGGAGACCGTCCCGGCCCCGGCCGCCCCCGCAGAGGCCCCCGAGGCCCCCGACGCCGTGCACCTCGAACTCGTACGGACGGAGGCCGCCCCGCAGGAGCAGGCCGCCGCCCCCGCCGAGGAGAGCACCCCCGCCGGGGAAAGCACCCCGGCCGGGGAGAGCACCGAGGACACCGTCCCCGCCGAGGAGGCCCCGCCCGCCGAGGAGCCCCCCGCCGAGCCGGCCGGGCCCGCCGCCGTCGGGTACGGCGACGCCGAGCGCGCCGCCGTGCACCGCGTGATGCGGGAGCGCCGCGACATCCGCAAGGGCTTCCGTACCGACCCCATCCCGCACGAGGTGCTGCTGCGCGTCCTGGAGGCCGCGCACACCGCGCCCAGCGTCGGGCACTCGCAGCCCTGGGACTTCGTCGTCATCCGCTCCGCCGAGACCCGGCAGACGATGCACGAGCTGGCGGCCCGGCAGCGCGACGCGTACGCGAAGTCGCTCCCGAAGGGGCGCGCCAAGCAGTTCAAGGAACTGAAGATCGAGGCCATCCTCGACACGCCCGTCAACATCGTCGTCACCGCCGACCCCACCCGCGGCGGCCGGCACACCCTCGGCCGGCACACCCAGCCGCAGATGGCCCCGTACTCCTCCGCGCTGGCCGTCGAGAACCTCTGGCTCGCCGCCCGCGCCGAAGGCCTCGGCGTCGGCTGGGTCAGCTTCTTCGACGAGCGCGAGATGGTGCGCGAACTCGGCCTGCCCGAGCACCTGGAGGTCGTCGCCTACCTCTGCGTCGGCTACGTCGACGAGTTCCCCGACGAGCCCGAGCTGATGCAGGCCGGCTGGTCCAAGCGACGGCCGCTGTCGTGGGTCGTGCACGAGGAGGAGTACGGGCGCCGCGCGCTGCCCGGCGAGGACCCGCACGACCTGCTCGCCGACACCCTGCGCGGCATCCGCCCGCTGGACGCCAAGGCGCTCGGCGAGGCGTGGGAGCGGCAGAAGCGCATGACCAAGCCCTCCGGCGCGCTCGGCATGCTGGAGATCATCTCCGCGCAGCTGTGCGGGCTGTCCCGCAAGTGCCCCCCGCCCATCCCGGAGCCCGCGGCCGTCGCGATCTTCGCGGGTGACCACGGGGTGCACGCCCAGGGCGTCACCGCGTGGCCGCAGGAGGTCACCTCGCAGATGGTCGCCAACTTCCTGGGCGGCGGCGCCGTGTGCAACGCCTTCGCCAACCAGGTCGGCGCCGAGGTCTGCGTCGTCGACGTCGGTGTCGCGGGCGAACTGCCCAGCACCCCCGGTCTGCTGCCCCGTAAGATCCGCCCCGGCACCAACGACTTCACCACCGGCCCCGCGATGTCCCGCGAAGAGGCGCTGCGCGCCGTCGAGGTGGGCATCGAGACGGCCCGAGACCTGGTCGCCGCCGGCAACAAGGCCCTGCTGACGGGCGAGATGGGCATCGCCAACACCACCGTGTCGGCCGCCCTCATCTCCATCTACACCGAGGCCGACCCGGGCGAGATCACCGGCCGCGGCACCGGCATCAACGACGAGATGCACGCCCGCAAGATCGACGTCGTGCGGCGCGCCCTGGAACTCCACCAGCCGGACCCCAAGGACCCGATCGGCGTCCTCGCGGCGGTCGGCGGGCTGGAGCACGCCGCGCTCGTCGGACTGATCCTGGGCGGCGCGTCGCTGCGCACCCCCGTGATCCTGGACGGTGTGAGCGCCGGAGCGGCCGCTCTCGTCGCCCGCGCCATCGCCCCGGAGGCGCTCGCCGCGTGCATCGCGGGCCACCGCAGCGCCGAGCCCGGCCATGTCGCGGCGCTCACCAAGCTGGGCCTGCGCCCCCTGGTCGACCTCGATCTGCGCCTCGGCGAGGGCACGGGCGCCCTGCTGGCCCTCCCGGTGGTGCAGAGCGCCGCCCGCGCCATGCACGAGGTGGCGACGTTCGACTCGGCCGGGGTCGCCGAGAAGAGCTGACGCGCGGGGGCAGGCCGCTGCCCCCCCCCGCGCGTACGCTCGCGGAACCGGGGTGCTGTCGCCCCCTCCTGCCGGGCGGGCCCGATGGGGCCCACCCGGGCGGGAGGGGGCGTGACGCGTGATCTGCGGCGGCTTGCCGGGTTCCCTCGACGCAAGAGCGCACCCGCCGTACCTCAGGGAGCCCAGGAAGGGCCCGTCCCGCCCTGCCCCTGAGCCTCCGCCGCACCGTAGGGTGTCCCCACCAGCGCATTCGCCCACGAGGAGACCGTCACCCCCCATGGCCGAGCACACCGAAGCCGCCGCTTACCCCGTCGGACTGCGCCTCGCCGGGCGTCGCGTCGTCGTCCTCGGCGCCGGACAGGTCGCCCAGCGCCGACTGCCCGCGCTGATCGCGGCGGGCGCCGACGTCCTGCTGATCTCCCCGTCCGCCACCCCGTCCGTCGAGGCGATGGCGGAGGCCGGGGAACTGCGCTGGGAGCGCCGCCGCTACCGCGACGGCGACTTCGAGGGCGCCTGGTACGCCCTGATCTCCACCGACGACCCCGCCGCCAACGCGGCCGCCTCCGCCGAGGCCGAGGCCCGCCGGGTGTGGGCCGTGCGCAGCGACGACGCCGCGGCGGCCTCCGCCTGGACCCCCGCCACCGGCCGCAGCGAGGGCGTGACGGTCGCCGTGCTGACCGGAGCGGACCCGCGCCGCTCGGCGGCCGTGCGCGACGCCGTCGTCGAGGGCCTGCGCGACGGCTCGCTCGCCGCGCCGCACTACCGCAGCCGCGCCGCCCGGCCCGCCGTCGCCCTCGTCGGCGGCGGCCCCGGCGACCCCGACCTCATCACCGTGCGCGGCCGCCGGCTGCTCGCCGAGGCCGACGTGGTCATCGCCGACCGGCTCGGCCCCCGCGACCTGCTCGACGAACTCCCGCCGCACGTCGAGGTGATCGACGCGGCGAAGATCCCGTACGGCCGCTTCATGGCCCAGGAGGCCATCAACAACGCCCTCATCGAGCACGCCAAGGCCGGCAAGTCCGTCGTTCGCCTCAAGGGCGGCGACCCGTACGTCTTCGGCCGCGGCATGGAAGAGGTCCAGGCGCTCGCCGAGCACGGCATCACCTGCACCGTCGTGCCCGGCATCTCCAGCTCGATCAGCGTCCCCGCCGCGGCCGGGATCCCCGTCACCCACCGTGGCGTGGCCCACGAGTTCACGGTCGTCAGCGGGCACGTCAGGCCCGACGACCCGCGGTCGCTGGTCGACTGGGAGGCACTCGCCCGGCTGCGCGGCACCCTCGTCCTGCTGATGGCGGTGGAGAACATCGCAGCGATCGCCGAGACCCTCATCGGGCACGGACGGTCCCCCGAGACCCCCGTCGCCGTGGTGCAGGAAGGCACGACCGCCGCCCAGCGCCGCGTCGACGCGACGCTCGCCACGGCGGGGGAGCGGGTCAAGGCCGAGGGGATACGTCCCCCCGCCGTCATCGTCATCGGCGACGTGGTGGCGGCCGGCCTGTCCGCCGACCGGTAGACCGGCCCCGCTTTCCCCGTACGCCCCACCAGGACAAGGCAGTATCACCCCGTGGCTGAACTCATCACCATCGACGACCCCGACGACCCGCGCCTGCACGACTACACCGGCCTGACCGACGTCGAGCTGCGCCGCCGCCGCGAACCGGCCGAGGGGCTCTTCATCGCCGAGGGCGAGAAGGTGATCCGCCGGGCCCGCGACGCGGGGTACGAGATGCGCTCGATGCTGCTGTCCGCCAAGTGGGTCGACGTCATGCGTGACGTCATCGAGGAGTCCACCGCCCCCGTCTACGCCGTGACCCCGGCCCTCGCCGAGCAGGTGACGGGCTATCACGTCCACCGGGGGGCGCTGGCCTCCCTGGAGCGCAAGCAGCTGCCCCCGGCCGGGGAGCTGCTGCGCGGCGCGCGCCGCGTCGCCGTCCTGGAGTCGCTCGTCGACCACACGAACATCGGCGCGATCTTCCGTAGTGCCGCGGCCCTGGGCATGGACGCGGTGCTGCTCTCCCCGGACTGCGCCGACCCCCTCTACCGGCGGTCCGTGAAGGTCTCCATGGGCGCCGTCTTCTCCGTGCCCTACGCGCGTCTGGACAGCTGGCCCCGCGATCTGGAGACCGTCCGCGAGGCGGGCTTCCGGCTCCTGGCCCTCACCCCGGACGAGAAGGCCACCCCCCTCGACACGGTCGCCCCGCACCGCATGGACCGGGTCGCGCTGATGCTCGGCGCGGAGGGCGACGGCCTCTCCGCCCGCGCGCTGCGGGCCGCCGACGAATGGGTCCGCATCCCCATGGCCCACGGTGTCGACTCGCTCAACGTCGGCGCCGCGGCGGCCGTGTCCTTCTACGCCGTGGCCACCGGCCGACCGCAGGACTGACCCCCGCGTCCGCCCCGGGGTCTCAGCCGGTGGACGGCCCGGAAACCTCCGTCACCGCCGGGACGGGGGGCACGACACCCTGGCTCTTCGCCGGGCCCTGGCAGCCCTGGGCCGCCGCGATCCCCAGCGCGACCAGCAACGTCACCACGACGAAGACGATCAGCCGCTGCCGGAGCAACCGGGGGTCGGCCGGCCGCCGGGCACCCGGCCCCGTACGGCTGCCACCCGGTCGCGAACCGCTGCGAGGAGTCCGCGCCGCGCCGCCCGTCCGCCGGACACCGCCCGGGCGGGCCGCGCCCGGCCGAGGCGCCTGCGGACGGCTCGCCTCGGCGGGCCGGGACGGCGCCTGCGGCCGCGGCGGCGGGGTGCTGCCGGGACGCCGCAGGGTGCGCTGCTCCGCGTACTCCGCGGCGCGCTGCCCGGACGGCCGCTCCGGCTCACGGCGCGGCGCCGGCGGACGACCGTCCGACAGCCCCTGCGCCTCGCGCGCCGCGATCTCCTTGAGCCGCAGCGACAGCTGAAGCGTGCTCGGCCGGTCCTCGGGGTCCTTGGCCAGACAGGCGTGCACCAACGGCGCCAGCGCGTCCGGCACGCCCATGAGCTGCGGTTCCTCGTGCACGACGCGGTAGAGCATGACCTCCGAACTGCCCTGGCCGAAGGGGGAGTCCGCGGTCGAGGCGTAGGCCAGGGTCGCGCCGAGGGCGAAGACGTCCGTCGCGGGCGTCACCGCCGCGCCCCGCACCTGCTCGGGCGCGAGGAAGCCGGGCGAGCCGACCGCCGTGCCGACGTGCGTCAGCGTGCTCGCCCCGGTCGCCCAGGCGATGCCGAAGTCGATGATCCGGGGGCCCTTGGGGGAGAGCAGGATGTTCGACGGCTTCAGATCGCGGTGCACCACCCCCGCGTCGTGCACCGCGAGCAGCCCCTCGGCCAACGCCGCTCCGATGGAAGCGGCCTGAGCCGCCGACAGCGGCCCCTCCTCGTTGACCTTGTCGTGCAGGGAGGGGCCCGGTACGTACTGCGTGGCGAACCACGGACGGTCCGCCTCGAGGTCCGCGGCGACCAGCCGCGCCGTGCAGCCGCCGCGGATCCGCCGCGCGGCCGACACCTCCCGCGCGAACCGCGAACGGAACTCCTGGTCCTCGGCCAGATCCGGCCGGATCACCTTCAGGGCCACCCGCTGCCCGCGCCGGTCGGAGCCGAGGTACACCACACCCATGCCGCCCGCGCCCAGCCGCCGGTGGAGCCGGAACGAGCCGACGACACGCGGGTCCTCGCGCCGGAGCCGCATCATCGTCATCTTCATCCCCGCTGCCCGGTCCCGTCTGACGTGGCACAGCTTACGGATTGACGGGCGGGCGCGCTGATAGGCCGCGCATGCGTCGGCGACCGGATTGTCAGTGCCCGGTGGGATCCTGACGGAGTGACCACGGGGCGCCGGCGGCGGAGCCCCGGCCCGGGTGCGCGGTCCCAAGGGGCCGTCGCGGAAGGGGGATTGAAGCCGTGGGGGGTGGCCGGGCGGCGACGGTCGTGGACGCGGGGGACACGGCACGGATGTACGAAGTGGTGGCCGGCGGGGCCGGCCGGAGGGTGGAGACGACGGTGCGCCGGGGCGTGGTCGAAGTGAGCGAAGTCACCCGGGGAGGGTCGCCTCGTGCGTACGGCGCGCTTCCGGGCGGGCCGGGTGCCCGCCCTGGTGGGAGCACCCCGTGTCCAGGGCCGGCGGAGCCCCTGGCCCCTGGGGGAAGACCCCAAGGCCCGGGCCCCGGTCTCCACCCAGGGGAGTACCTCGGCGCGGTCCGGGTCATCCTCGGGGAGGCCCGTCAATGGGTACGAGGGCATGACGCCGGGCCGCCGCCCGACGCCTAGATTGGAATCGAGCGGCGGGCGGCAGCACTCGTCCCCCGAGGTCAGGCGCCCGCCGCTCTCGCAGACGAACAGGAGAGGGACGATGGCGGACAGCGCAGGACGCGCGGCCGAGCGGTCGCAGGGGCACCGACTCGCGGGCGTCTTCGGCGATCGTCCGTCCGGCACCCGCCATCCCCTGGTCGCGGCGGCGATGGTGCTGCCGCTGGCGACCCTCCTCGCCGTGGTCTTCGGCGGCTGGGACGCCGTCGTCATCCAAGCGTCGTCCGTGGCCGGAATGCTGGGGCACTGAGAACGTGCTCCAGGCCCGGGAGAGCGGCCCGGGCCGGGGGCAGGCCGGCCGATAACCCCGTGGGGACGGGGGTGCGGCGGACGGCACGAATGGCCGGGTACCTGGGGAGGTACCCGGCCATCGCGCGTCCACGGGAACGGCGGCGGCCACGCGCACGGCATACGACAAAGGGCCGGGGCTCGAAAGCCCCGGCCCTCGGCCGATTCCTGTGCGCGATACTGGGATTGAACCAGTGACCTCTTCCGTGTCAGGGAAGCGCTCTCCCGCTGAGCTAATCGCGCGGGAGGGTCCGTGAAGACCCTGGTGGACGATACTGGGATTGAACCAGTGACCTCTTCCGTGTCAGGGAAGCGCTCTCCCGCTGAGCTAATCGTCCGGGATGCACTGCGTTTCCGCAGGTAGCGTGCGCGATACTGGGATTGAACCAGTGACCTCTTCCGTGTCAGGGAAGCGCTCTCCCGCTGAGCTAATCGCGCGGGAAGGTCGATGAAGACCCTGGTGGACGATACTGGGATTGAACCAGTGACCTCTTCCGTGTCAGGGAAGCGCTCTCCCGCTGAGCTAATCGTCCTTGGAGGTGGAGACGGGATTTGAACCCGTGTAGACGGCTTTGCAGGCCGTTGCCTCGCCTCTCGGCCACTCCACCAGGAGTGTGGGGGCCGGGAAGACCCCCATACATCGAGCGGACGACGAGACTCGAACTCGCGACATCCACCTTGGCAAGGTGGTGCTCTACCAGCTGAGCTACGTCCGCAGTGTCTGCCCGGTCCGCTTGCGCGTCCCGGCGACGTGTTGAACTCTAGCGGATTCCAGCGCCAGCTCAAATTCCGTTTCCCCAGCTTGCTGCGCTTTTCTTTCCCCCTTCCGGTCACCGGCGGCCCCCGGACGTTCACATCGGCCGCCCCGGGCGACCTCGCCATAGACTCGTTGACGTGCACGACCTCCCTCCCCTGGCCCGCTTCGGCGGCCTCCTCGCCACCGACCTGCGCGACGTCACCAGCGATCCGGCCGCCCTGGACTCCACGGGCTGGTGGGCGGTGGTCGCGGACTTCGAGGGACGCCTGACCTGCGCCCGCTTCGGCGACGTACGGCCCGCCCCCGCCCCCGCGGTGGTCCCCGGCCGCTGGCACGGCCCCGCCCCCCACACCTGGACCAGCTCCCTGGACCGCGCCGCCTACACCGCGGGCGTACGGCGCATCCGCGAGCACATCGCGGCCGGCGAGGTCTACCAGGCCAACCTCTGCCGCGTCATGAGCGCACCGCTGCCCGAACCGGCGGCGGCCGACGTCGACGCCCTGACCGCGCTGCTCGCCCACGGCAATCCCGCCCCCTACGCGGGAACGGTCCGCCTGCCCGCCCACGGCGTGGAGGTCGCCACGGCCTCGCCCGAGCTGTACCTGCGCCGCACCGGCCGCACCGTGACGTCCGGGCCGATCAAGGGAACCGGCCGCACCGCCGAGGACCTGCTGGAGAAGGACCACGCAGAGAACGTCATGATCGTGGACCTGGTCCGCAACGACCTCGGACGGGTCTGCGCCACCGGCTCGGTGACCGTCCCCGAACTCTGCGCGATCGAAGCCCACCCCGGGCTCGTCCACCTCGTCTCCACCGTGCGCGGGGAACTGCCCGCGGACCCCGGCGGCGCGCGCGGCCGGGCCGGCTGGGCCGGCTGGGCGGAGCTGCTCGCCGCCACCTTCCCGCCCGGGTCCGTCACCGGCGCCCCCAAGGCCAGCGCCCTGCGCATCATCGAGGCTCTGGAGACCGCGCCCCGCGGCCCGTACTGCGGCGGCATCGGCTGGGTCGACGCCGCCCGCGGCACCGGCGAGCTCGCCGTCGGCATCCGCACCTTCTGGATCGACCGGCAGGCCACCGGCGGCCCGGCCCTGCGCTTCGGCACCGGCGCCGGCATCACCTGGGGCTCCGACCCCGAGCGCGAGTGGGCCGAGACGGAGCTCAAGGCCGCCCGGTTGCTCGCGATAGCGTCGGGAACCCATCAGCCGCTCGGAGGGACACCACGGTGACGATCTGGCTCGACGGAGCGCTGCGCGACGCCGACAGCGCCCACGTCTCGGTATTCGACCACGGGCTCACGGTCGGCGACGGCGTCTTCGAGACGATCAAGGCCGTTCACGGCCGGCCCTTCGCCCTCACCCGGCACCTCACCCGGCTCGCCACCTCCGCCCGCGGCCTCGGCCTGCCCGAGCCGGACCCGGAGGAGGTCCGCCGGGCCTGCGCGGAGGTCCTCGGCGCCAACCCCATGCCGCTCGGCCGGCTGCGCATCACCTACACCGGCGGCCTCTCCCCGCTCGGCTCGGACCGCGGCACCACCGCGCCCACGCTCGTCGTCGCCCTCGGCGCGACCACCCGGCGCCCCGACACCACGGGCGCCGTCACCGTGCCCTGGACCCGCAACGAACGCGGCGCCCTCGCCGGACTCAAGTCCACCTCCTACGCCGAGAACGTCGTCGCCCTCGCCCGGGCCCGCGAACACGGCGCCTCCGAGGCGCTGTTCGCCAACACCGTCGGGGCGCTCTGCGAGGGCACCGGCTCCAACGTCTTCGTCGTCCTCGACGGACAGCTGCACACCCCGCCCGTCACCTCCGGCTGCCTGCCCGGCATCACCCGCGCCCTCGTCGTCGAGTGGACCGGGGCCAAGGAGACCGACCTCCCGCTCGACGTCCTGGACCGCGCCGAGGAGGTCTTCCTGACCTCCACCCTCCGCGACGTCCAGGCCGTGCACCGGGTCGACGGCCGTGAACTGCCGGACGCCCCGGGCCCGGTGACCGCGAAGGCCATGCGGATCTTCGACGAGCACGCGAGCGCGGACCTCGATCCGTAAAGCGAGTGACGCGACGCCGCGGGACCGGTACAACACCATCGTGACCACCACCCTGCGGCCCACCGCACCCGAGCAGCGCACCGACGACGGCGGCCGCTCCCGCCGTTACGAGATCTGCGTCAACAGCCGGCCGGTCGGCCGCGTCGACCTGGCCACGGACCGTCGCTTCGGCCCCCGCGCCGGCCGGATCGTCCACCTCGACGTGGACGAACGCGACCGGCACCGCGGCCGCGCCACCGTCGCCGCCCTCGCCGCCGAGGAAGTGCTGCGCGGCTGGGGCTGCGAGCGCGTCGAGGTGTCCGTGGACGCGGGCGCCGAGGTGGCCCTGGGCCTCGCCGGTGCCCTCGGCTACGTCGAGCGCAACCGCAACATGACCAAGCCCCTGACCGAGGCTCCCCGGCTGCCCGAGGGCACCGAAGGGCGGTCGATGACCGAGGCCGAGTTCACCGTCTGGCAGGAGCGCGCCAAGGCCGCGTACGCCCAGGACTGGATCACCCGCGGCGTCCCCGCCGACCAGGCGCACGCCAAGGCCGAGGCCGACCACGCCGGCGCGCTGCCCGCGGGCCTCGCCACCCCCGGCACGCTGATCAGCGTCCTCACCCACCACGGCACGACCGTCGGCACCCTCTGGATCGCCCTCCGGGAGGGCGGCACCGACGAGCCGGGCGCGTACGTCTACGACGTCGAGACCGCCGAGGAGCACCGGGGCCGGGGACACGGACGGTCACTGATGCTGCTGGCCGAGACCCAGTCCCTGGCCGCCGGTGTCCGCATCCTCGGCCTCAACGTCTTCGCGAACAACACCCCGGCGCTGCGCCTGTACGAGTCGCTGGGCTACCGGCCGACCGTCTTCCACCTGTACAAGGCGCTGCTCTAACCCAGCAGCCGGTCCACGGTCTCCTCGATCCGCTCCCGCAGCCCCTCCTGGCTCTTGCCGCCGTCGAGCCGCTGACCGTCGATGACGTACGTCGGCGTGCCCGTCACCCCGATCGCCTTGCCCTCGGCCTGGTCCGCGTCGACGATCAGCAGGTGCCGCCCGTCGATGAGCGCGGTGTCCACCTCCTCGGCGTCCAGGCCCAGCTCCCGCGCCACCTCCACGAGCAGCTTCTCGCCCCGCTCGCCCAGCTCCTCGGCCCGCGCCAGCACGGCCTCGACGTACGGCCAGGCCTGCCCCTGCTCGGCCGCCTCCTCGGCGGCCTGCGCGGCGGCGTACGCGTGCTTGTGCTTCTCCAGCGGGAAGTGCCGCAGCCGGATCTCCAGCCGGTCCCCGTAGCGGGCCCGCAGGGCCTGCAGATCGTCCAGGGCCAGGCGGCAGTCGGGGCACTGCAGCTCGCACCAGACGTCCAGGACGGGTCGGGCGGCAGGGGCGGTGCGGTCGGTGTCGGTCTCGCTCATGGGGCCAGTCTTCCAGCCCGCGCCCTCCCGGCCCGCCTCCGGCCCCGGCCACGGGGGCCGGGGCCCTCCTCGGCCCTGAGGAGGAGACGGGCCCTGCCCAACCCCTAGATCCCCCCGATCCCGGGCCCGGTCCTGGCCCGCGTCGCACCGGCCGGTGCAGGATGGACGGGAGGAGCCCCACGGCTGGAGGACCGGATGTTGATCTCGACCGTCTGCGCCGCGGTGTCCGCGGCCGGCCTGGGCATCGCCCTGCTGACGGCTTACCGCAAGCGTTTTCTCGCCGCGACCCGCATCGCGGCCTATGCCCTGATACCCGTCGGCCTGGTCATGACCGGCATCATCGACTGGGTCACGGACCTGGTCCTCAAGCCCGCCGTCTGGGCGGGCTTCGGCGTGCTCGCGCTCTCCGCCGCACTGTTCATGATCACGCGGGCGGTGGAGCGCCGCGGCGGCGCCACGGGGACCCGCAAGGAGCGCCGGGCGGCCGCCGCCGGCCGGCCCGAGGCCGTGGCCCCCGCGGCCGCCGCACCCTCTCTGGGCCCCGGCCGCGCCGCGCGGCCGCCCAAGGGCAAGAGCAAGCCCAAAGCGGGCGGCGACGACTTCGCCGACATCGAGGCCATCCTGAAGAAGCACGGAATCTGATGAACTGCCCCGCCACAGAGGCGCATTGGTAAGAGCAGTGCCTCCGGCTGCGCCATGATCAGGCGGAGATGAACGATGAACCCGCCGAGCTGACCGAGGAGCCGCGCGGATGCCTTTTCGCGCTCTCCCAACCGCCGCTGATGTTGTTTCTCGCCTTCGTCGGCACCCTGATCTTCCTGACCGGCCTGCACGATCTGTACCGCTGGTGATCCGGCACCCCGCCCCCGCGGCCCCGGCGCGGGCCTCAGTCCGCCGCTTCCCTGCGGCGCGCCCGGTACGCGGCGACATGGAGCCGGTTCCCGCAGGTCCGCCCGTCGCAATAGCGGCGCGACCGGTTACGGGAGAGATCCACGAAGGCCCGCCCGCAGTCCGGCGCCTCACAGCGCCGCAGCCGCTCCCGCTCACCCGCCACGACGAGGAACGCGAGCGCCATCCCGCCGTCGGCCGCGAGGTGCTCGGCGACCGAGGCACCGGGTGCGAAGTAATGCACATGCCAGTCATAGCCGTCGTGATCCGTCAGCTGCGGCGTGGTCCCGGCCTCGGCCACCAGCGCGTTCAGCAGCTCCGCCGCACTCCGCGTGTCGGCGGCGGCGAACACCTGAGCGAATGTATCCCGGACGTCCCGCACGGCCGCCAGATCCCGCTCGCCCAGCGCACCGACATCGCTCAGGTCCGTGCTCTCGACGAACCGGCGCAACGCCGCCAGATCCGTCAGCGCGTCGCTCGCCGGGCCGTCGGGCCCCTCCGGGGCGGTGTTCAGCAGCTCGACGACGGCGTTGAGCGCGCACCGGGTGTCGTGGTTGATCAGCACGGGCGTTCGCTCCCTGGCCGGCCGGGGACGGCATCTGTTCGATTGCGGGCAGACTCTAGCGGCTCCCCACGCGACGGCGCCGTCGCACGCGGTGGATCCGCGGCGACGGCGCCATGTCCTGCCGTAATGCGAGGGTGCGCACCCCGCCTCCCCGAGTGGGCGGGTGCGCGTCGGGCCGGATACCTCCCGGGCTCAGCTCTCGGCCAGGATGTGGGACAGCTCCGTATCCAGGTCGAAGTGCCGGTGCTCGGTGCCCGGCGGGACGGCGGCGTCGGTCCGCTTCAGGAACGACTCCAGGGCTCGCGCGGGGGCCTCCAGCAGGGCTTCCCCCTCCGGAGAGCTCAACGCGATGCAGACGACGCCCTGACCGTGGCTGCGGGACGGCCAGACACGGACGTCGCCGGTGCCGGTCGGACGGTGCAGCCCTTCGGCGAGCAGATCTCGCGCGAAGACCCATTCGACCGTCTCTTCGGCTCCGGTGTGGAAGGTGGCGTGCACGGCATACGGATCGGCCGTGTCGTAACGCAGCCCTGCGGGTACAGGCAGTGAGGACTCGCTCGACACGACGAGGCGCAGGTGCAGCTCGCAGCTGACCGTGGTGTTCATAAGCGCCAGGGCCTTTCGCTCAGTGTGCGCTCGGGGATTCGCACGTCGGCGAAATCGACATGCCACCTACGGTGCCGTTGTAAACCCCTCTGACCGTTTTGAGGCTCTTCGGATACCTCGTACGGCGGTGTTGTTCCGCCGCTTGTACCGCCATACCGGTGAGCAGTTCCCGGTCGGGTACGTTTGACCCCATGAACGCGGAGAGTGACGAGCGGCCCGCGACGGCCGCGGCGGGGGACAGCACCGAAACAGAGCCGCCTCTCGGCTCCCGGGCCCCGCATTTCATCAAGCGGTCCCGGCCCCTGCACGTGAGCTGGCAGGTCGGCGTCTTCATCGTCGGCCTCGCCGTCGTCGCAGCCGGCATCGTCATGCTGCCCCTGCCCGGCCCCGGCTGGCTGGTCATCTTCGGCGGCATGGCGATCTGGGCCACCGAATTCGTCTGGGCCCAGCTCGTGCTGCGCTGGACCAAGCGCAAGGTCACCGAGGCCGCCCAGCGCGCCCTCGACCCCAAGGTGCGCCGCCGCAACATCATCCTCACCACGATCGGCCTCGTGATCATCGCGGTGCTCGTCGGCATCTACGTGTGGAAGTTCGGCATGGAGCTGCCCTGGAAGGTCCGCGACTGATCCCCGCCCGCCCCGGCCCGGGGCGGGCGCCATGGTCCCAAGCACCGTCTGACATGCGGTAATGTTTGCGGTGCGCCCGGGCGATTAGCTCAGCGGGAGAGCGCTTCGTTCACACCGAAGAGGTCACTGGTTCGATCCCAGTATCGCCCACACAGGACCGAGGGTCCGCAAGGTTCACCCCTTGCGGACCCTCGGTTTTTTGGTGTCCGCTGACCCTCATGCCCCGCAGCCGCCACACCTTCCGCTTCCGCAGCACCTGGACCCTCCCCGCCCCGCCGGAGACCGTCTACGCCGCCCTGGAGGCCACGGAGAGCTACCCCGCCTGGTGGCCCCAGGTCCGGGACGTGCGCCTCCTCGGCGAGGCCGACGGCACCGCCCGCTTCCGATCCTTCCTCCCGTACGACCTCACCGTCGCCGCCCGCGCGCGACGCCGCGACCCGGTCGCCCGGGTCCTGGAGATCGCCCTGACCGGCGACCTCGAAGGATGGGCCCGCTGGACCGTGCTGCCCCACGGCGCCACGGGCAGCCGCGCCCGATTCGAGCAGGAAGTCGAGGTCCGCAACCCCCTCATGCGGCGCTGGGCCCTGCCCGCCCGCCCGCTCTTCATCGCCAACCACGCGTGGATGATGCGCGCCGGACGACGCGGACTGCGCGCACACCTGGAGCGCCGGGCGGACGAGATTTGATGGAGAGCCGCCACGGGCTGTATTGTTCACTGCGTTGCCGGGGGAAACGCCGGTAGCGCACTCGGGCGATTAGCTCAGTGGGAGAGCGCTTCGTTCACACCGAAGAGGTCACTGGTTCGAACCCAGTATCGCCCACCCCGAGAAGGCCGGTACGTCAAATGACGGACCGGCCTTGTGCGTTGTGCGCAGCGGCCGTCGCAGTAGCCGTCGCAGGGGCCGGTCCGGACCTCAGGCCGCGGCGGGCACGTCCGGCCGCAGCGGCCAGGCCGGGTCGCACACCTCCTCCGAACCGTTGCGCGCGAACCACGCCTGAAGGCCACGGGCCTGCGCCGAGTGCCACACCGCCTGCCGCGTGTGCAGCTCCGCCGGACTCAGCCGCTCCAGCCGCGCCGCGAACCGGCGCCCCACCGCCCGCACCACCTCCAGCGCCGCCGTGGCGTCCGCCACCGCGTCGTGTGCGCCCGCCAGCTCCACCCCGTACTGCGCACACAGATCCGTCAGCGTGCGACGCCCCTTGCGGTACCGGTCCAGATGCTTGTCGAGCACCCAGGGATCCAGCACGCACAACGGCGTCACCCCCAGATACTCCGACAGCGGCGTCGCCCGGTGCCGCCGCAACTCCCGGTCCAGCAACGTCAGATCGAACGGCGCGTTCATCACCACCAGCGGCACCCCACGCGCCGACTGCCGCGCGAGCGCCCGCGCCACCTCCTCCATCACCGGAGCCGGCCAGCGCCCGTTCCGCTGGAGGTACTCATCCGTCAGACCGTGTATCGCCGTCGCCCCCTCGGGCACCGGCACCCCCGGATCCACCAGCCAACTGGTGACGATCGGCGCGGCCCCCGACTGCGACTGCAGCACGAGGGCCGCCGACACTATCCGGTCATTCTCGACATCGATCCCCGTGGTCTCGGTGTCGAAGGCGGCGAGCGGCCCCTCGAACCAGCACGACATGTCCCCAACTCCTCGCGCTCGACCGGCAATTGGCGTGTTCTCCTCCTTGCCAGGTGATACCCGGCCACCCCCGGATGCGAACCGTCCCTGTTTGCGGGGGAGTTCATACGGTGACAACACAGATGTACGGAACCGTTGGACCGGTGCAGCCCGGAAGGTATTTCGGACATGACCCTCGCGCAGCCCGACCCGGCCCTGCCGGCGAGCGGCCTGCTGCCCGACCGGATCCCCCCGCCGCGCGGGACGCTCGCCACCACCGCCTGCATGGAGACCCTCCAGGTCGGCTATCTGCACGCCGTCGCGGCAGCCGCCGGCTGCTCACTCGCCCAGCCCTTTCCCGACTACGGCATCGACTGGCACGTCAGCCACAGCACCCCCCGCCACGCCGTCGACGACGAGGTCACCATCAAGGTGCAGCTCAAGTGCACCTACCAGCTCGCCCCCCGCCCGCCCGGGCCGACCTTCTCCTTCACCCTCGACAACGACCACCTGGCCAAGCTCGCCCGCACCCCCGTCTCGGTGCACAAGATCCTCGTCGTGATGATCGTGCCCCGGGCCCGGGACGACTGGCTGCGAGCCGGCCACGACCGCCTCGAACTACGCCACTGCTGCTACTGGACCAACCTGGCCGGCCACCCCGTGACGGGCAGGCGCAGAACCACAGTGCGGATCCCGACCACGCGCGTCTTCGACGACCGAGCCCTCTGCGAGATCATGACGCGGGTCGGGGAGGGAGGGAGACCCTGATGGACCGACCGGCCGACGCCCCCCGACGACACCCCGCCCGGGAGCGAGTCGACCCCGCCGTTCTCAGCGCCCTGCTCACCCGCCACGGCTGGCGCCGCCGCGGAGGAGAAGTGGGCCGCTACGGCCGCTGGACCCCGCCCGACGGCACCGGCACCAGCCTCCTCGTCCCCGAGGACCCGGCCTTCCCCGACAGCGCCGACCTGCTCGCCGAAGCCCTCACCGCACTCGAACGCAGCCCCGTCCCCTCCGCCCGCGACGTCCTCGTCTCCCTGCGCACCCCCAGCGACGAGATCCGCTGGCACCGCGAGATCGCCGAACCCGCCGCCCCCGCCGCCGCCTGGACCGCACAGGAACGGCTCCGCGCCGGGGCCCGCGCCATGCTGCTCGCCGGAGCGCTCGCCGCCCACGGCCACGCCGGCCACCACGGCGCGCGCCGCCGCAGGCAGGCCGAGACCGCCCTCGACCCCCTGCTGGTGGGCCCCGCCCCCGGCGGCCGCGAACTGACGGTCTTCCTGCCGGTCGGCACGCCGGGCCCCGCCGGCCCGGACGCCATCGGCGGCCGCCGGGTCGCCACCGCCCTGCTACGGGCCCTCCAGGCCGCCCGGGACGCCACCGACTACCAGCGGGCGACCGGCAGGACCGAGGCCTTCGACGCGGCGCTGGAAGCGGGCGTGTGCCACGAGCTCACCGAGGCGATCACCACGCTGGTCCGCGGCTCGCAAGGCATCCGCGTCACCCTCGACTGGGCCCCGGCCGTCCCCCCGCCCCAGGGGTTCGCCGCCCGGCCCGAGCCGGTGGAGTTCTCCCCGGGCGACCTCCCCGCCCTCCGGGCCGCCGGAGCCCGGTACGTACGCGACGAGCCCTCCGTGCCCGTACGGCTCACCGGCACCGTGGTGCGGCTGCGGCGTGAGACACCGGGCGGGACCGGAGTGGTGCGCCTACGGGTGCTTGCCGGCGCGGACGTGGCGCAGGTGCGGGTGGCACTCGACGAGGACGACTACCGGATCGCCGGCCACGCCCACCTCGCGGGGCTCCCGCTGCGGGTCAGCGGGGACCTGGAGAGCCGGGGCGGCTTCCGCCGGCTGACCGGGGCGAGCGACGTCGCGCCCGTACAGGTCGACGAGGCGGAGCGGGACCGGCTGCTGAAGTCCCTCCACGTCGCCTTCTTCGAGGAGGCGCGCGACGACTGACGTCTGTGCGGCGGTCTTCCGACCGGGGTTCGACCGGCTACGCGTGCGCGCAGCGCAAACCGTTTCGCGACCAGGGTGCCCGGCTCGGTACGATTCAGGCGCGCAGCGTTCGCTGTCGCGCCCCGTGAGTCAGGAGAGACCGGTGTCAGACGTCCGTGTGATCATCCAGCGCGATTCCGAGCGGGACGAGCGTGTGGTGACGACGGGCACTACGGCCGCCGACCTGTTCGCCGGAGAGCGCACCATCGTCGCCGCCCGTGTCGCGGGCGAGCTGAAGGACCTCGCGTACGCGGTCGCCGACGGCGACGAGGTCGAGCCCGTCGAGATCTCCTCCGAGGACGGCCTCAACATCCTGCGCCACTCGACGGCCCACGTCATGGCCCAGGCCGTGCAGGAGCTCTTCCCCGAGGCCAAGCTGGGCATCGGCCCGCCGGTCAAGGACGGCTTCTACTACGACTTCGACGTCGAGAAGCCCTTCCACCCCGATGACCTCAAGGCCATCGAGAAGAAAATGCAGGAAATCCAGAAGCGGGGCCAGAAGTTCTCCCGCCGCGTGGTGACCGACGAGGCCGCCCGCGAGGAGCTCGCCGACGAGCCCTACAAGCTGGAGCTGATCGGCCTCAAGGGCTCCGCCTCGCACGAGGACGGCGCGGACGTCGAGGTGGGCGCCGGCGAGCTCACCATCTACGACAACCTGGACCCGAAGACCGGCGAGACGTGCTGGAGCGACCTCTGCCGCGGCCCGCACCTGCCGACCACCCGGTTCATCCCGGCGTTCAAGCTCATGCGCAACGCGGCGGCGTACTGGCGCGGCAGCGAGAAAAACCCCATGCTGCAGCGCATCTACGGCACCGCGTGGCCGACGAAGGACGAGCTGAAGGCGCACCTGGAGTTCCTCGCCGAGGCGGAGAAGCGTGACCATCGCAAGCTCGGTTCGGAGCTTGATCTCTTCTCCATCCCGGACGAGATCGGCTCGGGTCTCGCGGTCTTCCACCCCCGTGGCGGCATCATCCGCCGGGTCATGGAGGACTACTCGCGCCGGCGTCACGAGGAGGAGGGGTACGAGTTCGTCTACACCCCGCACGCCACCAAGGGCGCCCTCTTCGAGAAGTCGGGCCACCTGGACTGGTACGCCGACGGCATGTACCCCCCCATGCAGCTCGACGCGGGCACGGACTACTACCTCAAGCCCATGAACTGCCCGATGCACAACCTGATCTTCGACGCGCGCGGGCGTTCGTACCGTGAGCTGCCGTTGAGGCTGTTTGAATTCGGGACCGTGTACCGGTACGAGAAGTCGGGTGTCGTGCACGGCCTGACCCGTGCCCGTGGCTTCACGCAGGACGACGCGCACATCTACTGCACCCGCGAGCAGATGGCGGAGGAGCTCGACACGACGCTGACCTTCGTGCTCGACCTGCTCCGGGACTACGGTCTGAACGACTTCTACCTGGAGCTGTCCACCAAGGACCCGGAGAAGTTCGTCGGATCCGACGAGGCGTGGGAAGAAGCCACCGAGACCCTGCGCAAGGTCGCGGAGAAGCAGGGCCTCGAGCTGGTCGCCGACCCGGGCGGCGCGGCGTTCTACGGCCCGAAGATCTCGGTGCAGGCGCGGGACGCCATCGGCCGCACGTGGCAGATGTCGACCATCCAGCTCGACTTCAACCTGCCCGAGCGTTTCGACCTGGAGTACACCGGTGCCGACGGCACCAAGCAGCGCCCGGTCATGATCCACCGTGCGCTGTTCGGCAGCATCGAAAGGTTCTTCGCCGTTCTGCTGGAGCACTACGCGGGCGCGTTCCCGGCGTGGCTGGCCCCGGTCCAGGCGGTCGGCATCCCGATCGGTGACGGGCACGTCGAGTACCTGCAGGACTTCGCCGCCGAGGCGAAGAAGAAGGGCCTGCGGGTCGAGGTCGACGCTTCGTCGGACCGGATGCAGAAAAAGATCAGGAACCACCAGAAGGCCAAGGTCCCGTTCATGATCATCGTCGGTGACGAGGACATGGCCGCGGGCACGGTGTCCTTCCGCTACCGGGACGGGTCGCAGGAGAACGGGATTGCCCGTGACCAGGCCATCGCGAAGCTCGTTGACGTGGTGGAGCGCCGCGTCCAGGTGTGACTTGCTCCCCGTGCGAGCGGGGTGATCCGGATGCGATCGGCCGGACTTGGCAGATGACAACGTGCTCCCCGCACCCGCGGGGATTCCGAGGGGCGGCCCATCAGGGCCGCCCCTCGGCGCATCTTCACCCGCCCGGGGAATATGCTGCTCAACATGACGACTGAGCCGGAACAGCAGATCGGAGTCGGGACGCCGGACGCGTTCCAGCGCCTGTGGACGCCCCACCGGATGGCGTACATCCAGGGTGAGAACAAGCCGACCGGCCCCGGTGCCGACGACGGCTGTCCGTTCTGCTCGATTCCCGAGAAGAGCGACGAGGACGGGCTGATCATCGCCCGAGGTGAGCGCGTGTACGCGGTGCTCAACCTCTACCCGTACAACGGCGGGCACCTCATGGTCGTCCCCTTCCGGCACATCGCCGATTACACGGAGCTCGACGACGCCGAGACCCTGGAGCTCGCGGAATTCACCAAGCGGGCCATGGCCGCCCTGCGGGCCGCCTCCGGGGCGCACGGGTTCAACATCGGCATGAACCAGGGCAGCGTGGCCGGCGCCGGTATCGCCGCCCACCTGCACCAGCACATCGTGCCGCGCTGGGGCGGGGACACCAATTTCCTGCCCGTCATCGGCCACACCAAGGTGCTGCCCCAACTGCTCGCCGACACGCGGAAGATGCTCGCGGACGTCTGGCCGACCGTCTGACCTCGTCATACCGCCGTAAGGCGAGGACACGCCTCGCCTAAAACGGGCAAATCGCCCCAATTCTTTACAAAGAAGCTCTAATGGTGCGGTGACCTTCCTTCACCGCCGCACAGTGCTGCGCGCGGCCGCGAGCGGCGCCCTCGCCGGGGCCGCGGGGGCGGCCGCCGCGGGCTGCGCGGGGCGCGACGGGACCGCCGACGGTGGCGCGGCGGCCAGGGGCCCGGCGGCGTCGACGCCGGCCGAGGCGGCCAAGAAGCCCGACGCGCCCCGGCCGCCGGTGCTGCCCCCGCTGCCCGCCGGGCTGCCCGCCCAGATCGAGCACGGCCCGCGCACCGGGAACGCGGTGGCGCTCACCTTCCACGGCCAGGGTGATCCGAAGACGGCCACGGACATGCTGGCGGCGGCCGAACGGGCCGGGGCGCGGCTGACCGTGCTGGCCGTCGGTGACTGGCTGGACGCGGAGCCGGGGATGGCGCGCCGGGTGCTCGACGGCGGGCACGAGCTGGGCAATCACACCATGCGCCATCTGGACATCTCCACGATGAGCGCCACGGAGGCCGCCGCCGAGATCCGTGAGTGCGCCGAGCGGTTGCGGTCGCTCACGGGCGGGGTCGGCCGCTGGTTCCGGCCGTCGCGCACGCGGTACGCCACCGATCAGGTGGCCCGGCTCGCACGCGAGGCCGGATACCCGCACGTCCTGTCGTACGACGTGGACTCCCTGGACTTCACCGACCCGGGCGCGGAGGCGGTCCGGCGTACCGTGTTGGACGCGGTGCGGCCAGGGTCGGTCGTGAGTCTGCACTTCGGGCACGCCGGCACGGTCGCCGCGCTGCCCGCGATCCTCGACGGCTTGCACCGCCGCGGTCTGCGCGCGGTGACGACTACGGAGCTGCTGACCCGATGATCCTCCTCTCGCACCACCGTTCCCGCCCCCGTCCGCGGGGGGCCCGCCGGGCCGCGCTGCTGGCGGCCGCCTGTGCGTTGCTGGCCGCCGGCTGTGGTGGCACCGCCTCCAACGAGGCGGCGGACGGCTCGCACCGGGGCGCGCACCATCAGAAGGCGGCCGCGCCGCCCGGGCTGCCCGGCATGCCTCCGGTGCTCGACCCGAACGACCTGTACGCGGCCGACCGGCCGAACGCCCTGTCTCCCGTGGTGAAGAACTTTCCGTCGCGGGTGTACGTGCCCAATACCGAGTCCGACACGGTCAGCGTTATCGACCCGAAGACGTACAAGGTCATCGAGACGATCCCGGTCGGCGTGCAGCCGCAGCACGTGGTGCCGTCGTGGGACCTGAAGACGCTGTGGGTCAACAACAACCGCGGACACACTCTTACGCCCATCGATCCGGCCACCGGCAAGGTGGGGGAGACCGTCGAGGTCCACGACCCGTACAACCTGTACTTCACGCCGGACGGCAAGTACGCGGTGGTGATGGCGTCGATGGACCGGGAGCTGGTCTTCCGTGACGCGCACACGATGGAGCGCAAGCGCACGGAGCCGGTGACGTGTGCGGGGGTCAATCACGCGGACTTCTCGCCGGACGGGAGGTACTTCGTCGTCTCGTGCGAGTTCTCCGGGGAGCTGCTCAAGGTCGACACGGCGAAGATGAAGGTCATCGGTCAGCAGAAGCTGCCGTTCAAGGGGGCGATGCCGCAGGACGTGAAGATCTCGTCGGACGGCAAGACCTGGTACATCGCCGACATGATGGCCGACGGTGTGTGGGTGCTGAACGGCGACAAGTTCACCAAGCCCTGGCTGATGCCGACGGGCAAGGGCGCTCACGGGCTCTATGTGAGCCGGGACTCGAAGTCGATGTACATCTCCAACCGGGGTGAGGGCTCGGTCTCGGTGCTGGACCTGCCGAGCCGCAAGCTGGTGAAGAAGTGGGAGCTGCCGGACGGTGGCAGCCCGGACATGGGCGGGGTGTCGGCGGACGGCAAGGAGCTGTGGCTGTCCGGCCGCTACGACTCCGAGGTGTATGTGATCGACACCCGGGACGGTCACCAGATCGCCCGGATCCCGGTGGGTGACGGGCCGCACGGGCTCGCCTTCTATCCGCAGCCGGGCCGCTATTCGCTGGGCCACACGGGCATCTTCCGCTGACGGCTTCCCGGGTCGGGCACAGTCCCTGACCCACAGTCAGGCCCCGGGACCGTTTTGGTCCCGGGGCCTTGTCCTGTGTCACCCGCCGGTGTCTGGATCAGGCGTTGTAGACGTCGGCCTGAGTGGGCTTCACGTCCTGGATCGCGACGCTGAGCGAGCCCGCGCGCTTGCCGAAGTGCTCGGTGTCCACGCCGTTCTCCTTCAGGACGCGCAGGGCGGCCTCGTGGACCACGCGCAGGACGGGGGTGGCGGCGCGCAGTGCGTCGTCGGCCATGAAGCGGTGCCGCCAGGGCTTGTCGGCCCAGGCGTGGCGGAGGCCGAAGGGCTCGGGGAGGACGAGCTTGCCGCCCCAGTACTCCAGCAGGGGCGGGTACCAGGTGAGGGGGGCGCGGGCGGCGAGCCGTACGACCTCGCGGGGGGCGACGACGGGCAGGGTCACGGTCCGGGTCTCCCAGAACTTGAGGCCCTTTTTGAAGGTCTTGGTGCGGTTCTTGGGCTTGCCGTTGAACAGGGAGTGGGTGGGGCCGAGGGCGTGGCCGGTGACCTCGATGCGCAGCGTCTTGTGCAGGACGGTGACGGTGATGAGGAGGGTGATGACCAGCTGGCCGTCCCAGAGGACGAACTGGACGCCCAGGTAGTGGCGGTCGCCGCTGCCGAACTGCTGCTCGTTGCAGATCTTCTGGAGCTCCGCGCCGCGTATCTGGAAGGCGCCTTCGGTCCCTTCGGGCCGGGAGACGGCGGTCGCGCCCTCGCCGATGGGGGAGACGACCCAGTGCTCGACGAAGGGCGGGGTGAAGCCGCCGGTGTGGACGGGGCTGCGCTCGAGGAGGCGCAGCTGGTCGTGGATGGCGCGGATGACGTCCCAGCTGCGGAAGGGGTTGATTTCCTTGTCCGGGTCGAGGGGGATGAGCTCTTCGGCGAGCTGCCAGCTGCCCCAGCGGGTGCCCATGCCGAGTATGCCCTTGGGGCCGGCGTAGAAGACGATGTTGCTCCGCTGGTCGGCGCTGAGCCGCTCCAGGCTCTGGCGCAGTCGCTCGGCGGCGGTCTCGCCGGGGCTCTGGGGGACGGCTTCGGGGACCTTCGCGGCGACGCCGCCGCCGCTGAGCAGGCCGGTCCAGGCGCTGCGGAGGTCCTTGGCGGTGCGCTCGCAGATGCGCTTGGCCCACAGTCCGCCGATGACGGGGGCGATGACCATGGCCCGGATGTAGATGCCCCAGAAGCCGTGGACGGGCAGTTTGACCAGGAGGATGACGGCGATGATGCCGAGGGCGGTCAGCAGGAGGGTGCTGAGGGCCCCGGCGCGCTTGTTCTGTGCTCCGGCGAGCACGCGGCGGAGCTGGAAGACGCCGAGCCAGAGCAGGACGCCGGGGAGGAAGAGCACCCCGCAGACGGCCATGATGAGGGTCAGTCTGGCGTCGCGCTGTTTGCGGATGCGGTTGGCGGCGAGGCAGTGCTCGACGACGGGCCGGGGTTCGAGGCCGAAGGACTGGATGAGGGGTTTGCCGCCGAGCATCCGCTGCTGCACGGCGCGGGAGAAGGCTTCGCCCAGGTTGGGTTCGAAGAGGGCGATGCGGGGTTTCTTGACCTCGGAGGTGGCCCAGTCGGAGTTGGCCTTGAGCAGTTCCTCGACGGAGTCGTCGCGGTAGGCGGCGGAGGCCAGGGCCTGCGTCGCCGCGGTCTGTCCGGCGGCCCCCGTGAGGGGGATCTGCGCGCCCGGACTGAAGTCGAACGGGTCCCCTGCTGCCACTGTTGCCCCCAATGCCGCGCATTCCCGATGCTGCGACGTGCTCCCGACTACGGCCCGGTTGTCTACGTTATGGGGCCGCGTGCTCAGCGTAACGGGTGGGGTGCCGCCTGTCGTGGGAGATCGGAAAGCCGCCCGCCTCCGGCCAGTTGGGGCGGGCGGCTTGTGAACTATGCGCCGTTCTCGGCCTGTTCGCGGACGCGGTCCGCGACATTGGGCGGCATGGGTTCG
Organism: Streptomyces syringium; assembly: GCF_017876625.1. NCBI lineage: Bacteria > Bacillati > Actinomycetota > Actinomycetes > Kitasatosporales > Streptomycetaceae > Streptomyces > Streptomyces syringium. Next base: position 1,585,864 of record NZ_JAGIOH010000001.1, on the reverse strand, counting down.
TGCCGGGCGTAGGAGCGGCTGAAGCGTCCGGTGCCGTGCGAGAGGGAGCGCAGGTCCACCGCGTAGCGGTCGATCTCGATCTCCGGGACCTCGGCCCGTACGAGGGTGCGGCCGTCTCCGGACTGCTCGGTTCCGACGACGCGGCCGCGGCGGCCGGAGAGGTCGCTCATCACCGGGCCGACGTAGTCGTCGGAGACCAGGACCCGTACCTCGGCGACGGGTTCGAGGAGGTGGATGCGGGCCTCGGCGGCGGCTTCGCGCAGGGCGAGGGCGCCCGCGGTCTGGAAGGCGGCGTCGGAGGAGTCCACCGAGTGGGCCTTGCCGTCGAGGAGGGTGATCCGGACGTCGACGAGGGGGTGGCCGGCGGCGACGCCGCGGGCCGCCTGGGCGCGGACGCCCTTCTCCACCGAGGGGATGAACTGGCGGGGCACCGCGCCGCCGACGACCTTGTCGACGAATTCGATGCCGGAGCCGCCGGGCAGGGGTTCGACCTCGATCTCGCAGATGGCGTACTGGCCGTGGCCACCCGACTGTTTGACGTGCCGTCCGCGCCCCGCGGCCTTGGAGCCGAAGGTCTCGCGCAGGGACACCTTGTACGGCACGGCGTCGACGCGTACGCCGTAGCGGGTGCGCAGCCGTTCCAGGGCCACGTCGCGGTGGGCTTCGCCCAGGCACCACAGGACGACCTGGTGGGTGTGCGGGTTGTGTTCCAGGCGCATGGTGGGGTCTTCGGCGACCAGCCGGGCCAGGCCTTGGGAGAGCTTGTCCTCGTCGGCTTTGCTGTGGGCCTGGATGGCGACGGGCAGCAGGGGGTCGGGCATCTCCCAGGGTTCCATCAGGAGCGGGTCGCCCTTGGCGGAGAGGGTGTCGCCGGTCTCGGCGCGGGTGAGTTTGGCGACGCAGGCGATGTCGCCGGCGATGGCCTGGTTGAGCGGCCGCTGGTGTTTGCCGAAGGGCGAGGAGAGGGCGCCGACGCGTTCGTCGACGTCGTGGCTCTCGTGGCCCCGGTCCTCCAGCCCGTGTCCGGAGACGTGCACCGTCTCGTCGGGGCGCAGGGTGCCGGAGAAGACGCGGACCAGGGAGATCCGGCCGACGTACGGGTCCGAGGAGGTTTTGATCACCTCTGCGGCGAGGGGTCCGGCGGGGTCGCACTCCAGGGGCGGGCGCGGGGCGCCGCCGGGAGTGGTGACGACGGGGGTGCGGCGCTCGGGCGGGGTGGGGAAGGCGCCGGTGATCAGCTCCAGCAGCTCGATGGTGCCCAGGCCCGCCTTGGCGCCCTCGGCGGCGGGGGCGGCGGCGAGGACCGGGTGGAAGGTGCCGCGGGCGACGGCCCGTTCCAGGTCCTCGACGAGGGTCTTGACGTCGATGTCCTCGCCGGTGAGATAGCGGTCCATGAGGGTCTCGTCCTCGCTCTCGGCGATGATCCCCTCGATGAGCTTGTTGCGGGCCTCCTCGATCAGCGGCAGTTGGTCGGGGGAGGGCGCGGTGTCCGTCCGGGTTCCCGAGGAGTAGTCGAGGATCCGCTGGGAGAGCAGGCCGATGAGGCCGATCACGGGGTGGTGCCCGTCGGGCCCCTCCGCGCCGCGCAGCGGCAGATACAGCGGCAGTACGGAGTCGGGGGAGTCGCCGCCGAAGGCGTCGCGACAGGTGCGGGTCATCTCCTCGAAGTCCGCGCGGGCCGCTTCCAGATGGGTCACCACGATCGCGCGGGGCATGCCGACCGCCGCGCACTCCTCCCACACCGTGCGGGTCGCGCCGGCGATGCCTTCGGTGCCCTCGGCCGCCGAGACGACGAAGAGGGCCGCGTCCGCGGCGCGCAGACCGGCCCTCAGCTCGCCGACGAAGTCGGCGTAGCCGGGTGCGTCCAAGAGGTTGATCTTGATTCCGGCCCATTCGACAGGGACCAGGGACAGCTGTACGGAGCGCTGCTGGCGGTGTTCCATCTCGTCGTAGTCGGAGAGGGCCGCGCCGTCCTCGACCCGGCCCGCGCGGTTGATCGCGCCGGTGGCCAGGGCCAGGGCCTCCACCAGCGTCGTCTTCCCGGATCCGCTGTGGCCGACCAGCACCACGTTCCTGATGCGGCTGGGCCGGTCGGCCGACGCTGCCCTGCCCGCGGCCCCTGGATGTGTGCTCGTCTTCTCGCCCATGTGTCTCGCCTCCCGGTCGACACCTGCGGTCCTTCGAGCTTTCCACCGTGGTCACGCTGCGTCCATACGTCGAACACGGGACCGCCACCGCCGGCCGGGCGCGCGGCCGCCGTCGGCGGGAGGGGGCGGCTCCGGTCTCCCGGGCGCGTGCGACGGCCCCGGCACAGCCGCGGACCTGCGGGTTCGGGCCCGGGGGCCCGCCGGGTGGGCCGGGCGCGGCCGCCCCCGGCCGGACGCCGGTGGGACTGTTCTACGGGGCCCGCCGTGGGACGACGGGTTCCGGCCTGCTTTCCGGCCGCTTTCCGGGTTCGGCGGTCCGGGGGCGCACGTGATCTTCCGCATGCAGCGTGATCTTCCGCATGCCGCGGGCCCCCGGGGCGGCCTCCGGGGCACCGGGCCCGCGACGGGCGGGGCCGCCGCCGGGCCGCCCGGGATCGGCCGCCGGCCCGGGCCCGTTGGCCCAGGTGGCACGAAGGCGGCCGGCCGTTCACCGCCGTACGGGTGTGACCTGCGCCTTGGGCCCCACGAGTGACGCGTGCGCGGCGGGCCCCGGGCGCCTGGCTACGATGGGCCAGCCGGTGGCCTTCCGACCACCCGGCCCGACACGACCCTTCGGGAAGGCCATGCTGAACAAGTACGCGCGTGCGTTCTTCACGCGTGTTCTCACGCCGTTCGCCGCCCTGCTCATCCGCCTGGGCGTCAGCCCCGACGCGGTGACCCTCATCGGTACCGGCGGTGTGATGGCGGGCGCGCTGGTCTTCTACCCCCAGGGTGAGTTCTTCTGGGGCACGGTCGTCATCACGCTGTTCGTCTTCTCGGACCTGGTCGACGGCAACATGGCCCGTCAGCTGGGCCGCTCCAGCCGGTGGGGCGCCTTCCTCGACTCCACCCTCGACCGGGTCGCCGACGCGGCGATCTTCGGCGGGCTCGCGCTCTGGTACGCCGGGCGGGGCGACAGCCTCACCCTGTGCGCGGTGACGATCTTCTGCCTCGCCAGCGGCCAGGTGGTCTCGTACACCAAGGCACGCGGCGAGAGCATCGGCCTGCCGGTCAATGTCAACGGCCTGGTCGAGCGCGCCGAGCGGCTCGTCATCTCCCTGGTGGCCTGCGGCTTCTCCGGACTGCACAAGTTCGGCGTCCCGCACATCGACAAGCTGCTGCCCATCGCCCTGTGGATCGTGGCCGTCGGCAGCCTGGTCACCATGATCCAGCGAGTGGTGACCGTGCGCCGTGAGGCCGCCGAGGCGGACGCGGTGCCGGCCGGCGGGGGCGAGACCGGGTGAAGGAGAAGCTGACCGACGCGCTGTACGGGCTCGGCTGGGCCACGGTCAAGAAGCTTCCCGAGCCGGTCGCCGTGCGGCTGGGCCGGCGGATCGCGGACACCGTCTGGAAGCGGCGCGGCGCGGGCGTGCTGCGCCTGGAGTCCAACCTCGCCCGCGTGGTGCCGGACGCGGGCCCGGCGGAGCTCGCCCGGCTGTCCCGGGCGGGCATGCGCTCGTACACCCGCTACTGGATAGAGTCCTTCCGGCTGCCGGCCTGGAGCAGGAGCCGCATCCGTGACGGCTTCACGCCCGAGGGCCTCCACCATCTGGAAGACGCCCTGGCGGCCGGGCGCGGCGCTGTCATCGCCCTGCCCCACATGGGCAACTACGACCTCGCCGGGGCCTGGGTCACCACCAAGCTCGGGGTGCCCTTCACCACGGTCGCCGAGCGGCTCAAGCCCGAGACGCTCTACGACCGGTTCGTGGCCTACCGCGAGGGGCTCGGCATGGAGGTCCTGCCGCACGCGGGCGGCAGCGCCTTCGGGACGCTCGCCCGGCGGCTGCGCTCGGGCGGACTGGTCTGCCTGGTGGCCGACCGTGATCTGTCCTCCTCCGGCATAGAGGTCACCTTCTTCGGCGAGGCGACGAAGATGCCCGCCGGACCCGCGATGCTCGCGGTGCAGACCGGCGCGCCGCTGATGCCGGTCACCCTCTGGTACGACGGTTCGCCGGTCATGAAGGGCCGGATCCACGCACCGGTCGAGGTGCCCGCCACGGGCACCCGGGCCGAGAAGGCCGCGGCGATGACGCAGGGCATGGCCGACGCCTTCGCCTCCGGCATCGCAGAGCACCCGCAGGACTGGCACATGCTCCAACGGCTGTGGCTCGCCGATCTCGAGCCGCGGACCGGTCGCGCCGACCAGAGCTCGGGAACGGGGAAACGTTGAGGATCGGGATCGTCTGCCCGTACTCGTGGGACGTGCCCGGCGGGGTCCAGTTCCACATCCGGGACCTCGCCGAGCACCTCATCCGGCTGGGCCACGAGGTGTCGGTGCTGGCCCCGGCGGACGACGAGACGCCGCTGCCGCCGTTCGTCGTCTCGGCGGGCCGTGCCGTGCCCGTGCCGTACAACGGCTCGGTGGCGCGGCTCAACTTCGGTTTCCTCTCCGCCGCGCGGGTGCGCCGCTGGCTCCACGACGGCGACTTCGACGTCATCCACATCCACGAGCCGACCTCGCCGTCGCTGGGCCTGCTGGCCTGCTGGGCCGCGCAGGGGCCGATCGTGGCGACCTTCCACACCTCCAACCCCCGCTCCCGCGCGATGATCGCCGCGTATCCGATCCTGCAGCCCGCGCTGGAGAAGATCAGCGCGCGGATCGCGGTGAGCGAGTACGCGCGCCGGACGCTCGTCGAGCACCTCGGCGGTGACGCGGTGGTCATCCCCAACGGCGTCGACGTGGACTTCTTCGCCCGCGCCGAGCCCAAGCCGGAGTGGCAGGGCCGGACGATCGGCTTCATCGGCCGTATCGACGAGCCCCGCAAGGGCCTGCCCGTCCTGATGCGCGCCCTGCCGAAGATCCTCGCGGAGTGCCCGGACACGAGGCTGCTGGTTGCCGGGCGCGGTGACGAGGAGGAGGCCGTCGCGAGCCTGCCGGCCCGGATGCGCGAACGCGTGGAGTTCCTCGGCATGGTCAGCGACGAGGACAAGGCGCGGCTGCTGCGCAGCGTCGATGTGTACGTGGCGCCCAACACCGGCGGCGAGTCCTTCGGCATCATCCTGGTCGAGGCGATGTCGGCGGGCGCGCCCGTCCTCGCCAGCGATCTGGACGCCTTCGCCCAGGTCCTGGACCAGGGCTCGGCGGGCGAGCTGTTCGCCAACGAGGACGCCGACGCGCTCGCCGCGGCGGCCCTGCGCCTCCTCGCCGACCCCGCGCACCGCACCGGACTGAGCGAACGGGGCAGCAAGCACGTGCTCCGCTTCGACTGGTCCCGGGTCGGGGCGGACATCCTGGCCGTCTACGAGACGGTCACCGCGGGCGCGGCCTCGGTGGCCGCCGACGAACGCGTCAGCCTCCGCGCCCGCTTCGGCCTCGCCAGGGATTAGGGCCCGTCCGGCGGGCCGGGTCCGGGCTGAGCCCATCCCGGACCCGGCCCGCCGCCGCGGGCGGCACCGACGGCCCGCGGAGCGACGCGCGGCGAGCGGTAACGTGAGGCCGCGTGACCACACTCATCTGGATCGCGGCCGCTCTGGTCGTCATCGGCGTCTACTTGAGCTGGACAGCCGGCCGGCTGGACCGGCTGCACAGCCGTATCGACGCCGCGCGGGCGGCGCTGGACGCCCAGCTGCTGCGGCGGGCCTCGGTCGCCCAGGAACTCGGTACCGCCTCGGTCCTCGATCCCGCCTCCTCCATCGTTCTCTACCAGGCCGCGCACGCCGCCCGGCAGGCCGAGGAGGAGCACCGCGAGGTCGCCGAGAGCGAGCTGAGCCAGGCGCTGCGGGCCGTCTTCGCCGAGGCGCCGCAGGTCGAGGCCGTACGGCAGGCGCCGGGCGGTGAGGAGTCACTGCGGGAGCTGACGGAGGCCGTACGCCGGGTGCCGATGGCCCGGCGGTTCCACAACGACGCGGTGCGCGCCGCGCGGGCCGTGCGCAGGCACCGGGTGGTGCGCTGGTTCCGGCTCGCCGGGCACGCGCCGTTCCCCCTCGCCTTCGAGATGGACGACGAGCCTCCGGTGGCGCTCGGCGACCGGGCGGGCCACTAAGAAGCCACCGGCCTCGGATTGGCCCTTTTTCCCCGGCCGCGGCCCTGGGTTGTATGAGGGTGCAGTATTGCCGCCGCCCTTGATAGTGAGGTCACCATCGTGTCCAGCACGACCACCAGCACGTCCGCCAACCCCGAGACCGGCACCGCGCGCGTCAAGCGCGGCATGGCCGAGCAGCTCAAGGGCGGCGTGATCATGGACGTCGTCAACGCCGAGCAGGCGAAGATCGCCGAGGACGCGGGCGCCGTCGCGGTCATGGCGCTGGAGCGGGTTCCGGCCGACATCCGCAAGGACGGCGGCGTGGCCCGGATGTCGGACCCGAACATGATCGAGGAGATCATCGGCGCCGTCTCCATCCCGGTCATGGCCAAGTCCCGCATCGGCCACTTCGTCGAGGCCCAGGTGCTGCAGTCCCTCGGCGTCGACTACATCGACGAGTCCGAGGTCCTCACCCCGGCCGACGAGATCAACCACAGCGACAAGTGGGCCTTCACCACCCCCTTCGTCTGCGGTGCCACCAACCTGGGCGAGGCCCTGCGCCGCATAGCCGAGGGCGCGGCCATGATCCGCTCCAAGGGCGAGGCCGGCACCGGCAACGTCGTCGAGGCCGTCCGTCACCTGCGCCAGATCAAGAACGAGATCGCCCGTCTGCGCGGCTACGACAACAACGAGCTGTTCGCCGCCGCCAAGGAGCTGCGCGCCCCGTACGAGCTGGTCAAGGAGGTCGCCGAGCTCGGCAAGCTCCCCGTGGTGCTGTTCTCCGCCGGTGGCGTCGCCACCCCCGCCGACGCCGCGCTGATGCGCCAGCTCGGCGCCGAGGGCGTCTTCGTCGGCTCGGGCATCTTCAAGTCCGGCGACCCGGCCAAGCGCGCCGCCGCCATCGTGAAGGCCACCACCTTCTTCGACGACCCGAAGGTCATCGCGGACGCCTCCCGCAACCTGGGCGAGGCCATGGTCGGCATCAACTGCGACACCCTCCCCGAGTCGGAGCGCTACGCCAACCGCGGCTGGTAGTCCCGTCGTCTTCCCCGTGTGGGCGGTCCCCTTCGGCGGGGCCGCCCACCGGCCGTAGAAAGTGTTTGAGAGGTACCACCGTGTCCACTCCCGTCATCGGCGTACTCGCTCTGCAGGGCGATGTCCGCGAACACCTCATCGCCCTCGCCGCGGCGGACGCCGTCGCCCGCCCGGTCCGCCGACCCGAGGAGCTCGACGGCCTCGACGGCCTGGTCATACCCGGCGGCGAGTCCACCACCATGTCCAAGCTCGCGGTGGCCTTCGGCATGCTGGAGCCGCTGCGGGAGCGGGTGAAGGCCGGGCTGCCGGTCTACGGCACCTGCGCCGGCATGATCATGGTCGCCGACAAGCTGCTGGACGGGCGGGAGGACCAGGAGACCCTCGGCGGCATCGAGATGATCGTGCGCCGTAACGCGTTCGGGCGGCAGAACGAGTCCTTCGAGGCGGCCGTCGAGGTGGCCGGTATCGAGGGCGGGCCGGTCGAGGGCGTCTTCATCCGCGCCCCGTGGGTGGAGTCCGTCGGCGCCCAGGTCGAGGTGCTCGCCCGGTACGACGGGCACACCGTCGCCGTGCGGCAGGGCAATGTCCTGGCCACGTCCTTCCACCCCGAGCTGACCGGCGACCACCGGGTGCACGCCCTGTTCGTCGAGATGGCCCGGCAGAGCGTGGGTACGGTGGGCGCCACGACGTGAACCGGTCCCGGTAGGATCTCAGTCGTTCGTTAAGTAATTGGTTACGCGAAGGAGACAGGCGGATGTCCGGCCACTCTAAATGGGCTACGACGAAGCACAAGAAGGCCGTGATCGACGCCAAGCGCGGCAAGCTCTTCGCGAAGATGATCAAGAACATCGAGGTGGCGGCCCGTACGGGCGGCGCCGACCCGGCCGGTAACCCGACGCTCTTCGACGCCATCCAGAAGGCCAAGAAGAGCTCGGTCCCCAACAAGAACATCGACAGTGCCGTCAAGCGCGGCGCGGGTCTCGAAGCCGGCGGCGCCGACTACCAGACCATCATGTACGAGGGCTACGGGCCGAACGGCGTCGCGGTGCTCATCGAGTGCCTCACCGACAACCGCAACCGCGCCGCCTCCGACGTGCGCGTCGCCATGACCCGCAACGGCGGCTCGATGGCCGACCCCGGCTCGGTGTCGTACCTCTTCAACCGCAAGGGCGTCATCATCGTCCCCAAGGGTGAGCTGAGCGAGGACGACGTCCTGGGCGCGGTCCTCGACGCGGGTGCCGAAGAGGTCAACGACCTCGGCGAGACCTTCGAGGTCGTCAGCGAGGCCACCGACATGGTCGCGGTCCGCACCGCCCTCGTCGACGCCGGCATCGACTACGACTCGGCCGACGCCAACTTCCTGCCGACCATGCAGGTCGAGCTGGACGAGGACGGCGCGCGCAAGATCTTCAAGCTCATCGACGCGCTGGAGGACAGCGACGACGTGCAGAACGTCTTCGCCAACTTCGATGTCTCCGACGAGGTCATGGCCAAGGTCGACGCCTGATGGCCGACGCCTGATCTCCGCGAACAGAGCACGACGGGCCGACGGACACACTCCGTCGGCCCGTCGCTTTGTCAGTGGCAGCCGATAGCCTGCACAAACAGCTGACCGAAGGGAGGGCCGCGATGCGGGTGTTGGGTGTGGACCCGGGGCTGACGCGCTGTGGCGTCGGTGTGGTGGACGGCGTCGCCGGCCGACCGCTGACCATGGTCGGCGTCGGTGTCGTGCGGACCCCGGCGGACACCGACATCGCCGAGCGGCTCGTCCTCGTCGAGCAGGGCATCGAGCAGTGGCTGGACGAGTTCCGGCCCGAATACGTCGCCGTGGAGCGCGTGTTCAGCCAGCACAATGTCCGCACGGTCATGGGCACCGCCCAGGCCAGCGCCGTCGCCATGCTCTGTGCCGCCCGCCGCGGACTGCCCGTCGCCCTGCACACCCCCAGCGAGGTCAAGGCGGCCGTCACCGGCTCCGGCCGGGCCGACAAGGCACAGGTCGGCGCCATGGTCACCCGGCTGCTGCGGCTCGACGCGCCGCCCAAGCCGGCCGACGCCGCCGACGCCCTGGCCCTGGCCATCTGTCACATCTGGCGGGCCCCGGCGACCAACCGCCTCCAGCAGGCCGTCGCCGCCCACCGCCGCACCCACCGGCTGCCGGATGCGGCCGTACGAACCCTGAAGGGCAGCGCATGATCGCCTTTGTCTCCGGGCCGGTCGCGGCCCTCGCACCCGACACCGCCGTCATCGAGGTCGGCGGCGTCGGCATGGCTGTCCTGTGCACCCCGAACACGATCTCCACGCTCCGCATCGGCCAGCAGGCCAAGCTCGCGACGTCCCTCGTCGTGCGCGAGGAGTCCCTGACCCTCTACGGCTTCGCCGACGACGACGAGCGCCAGGTCTTCGAGCTGCTGCAGACGGCCAGCGGCGTCGGTCCGCGGCTGGCCCAGGCCATGCTCGCGGTGCACGACCCCGATGCCCTGCGCCGTGCCGTCTCCACCGGCGACGAGAAGGCGCTCACCGCCGTGCCCGGCATCGGGAAGAAGGGCGCACAGCGCCTGTTGCTCGAGCTCAAGGACCGCCTCGGCGACCCGGTCGGCCCCGGCGGCCCCGCCCGCAGCGGTGCCTCCGCCGCCGGGAGCTGGCGCGAGCAACTGCTCGCCGCGCTGGTGGGCCTCGGCTACGCCGCCCGGGAGGCGGAGGAGGCGATGGAGACGGTGGCACCGCAGGCCGAGGCGGTGACCGCCGACGGTGGCACACCGCAGGTCGGCCAGCTGCTGCGTGCGGCGCTGCAGAGCCTGAACCGGGCCCGCTGACGGAGGGGCCTCAGCCCTTCCCGCCGCCCGGGAGGCCCGGGCGGACCCCGATCAGCCACCGGCGGCCCGACCGTGCCGCCCCGCACCATTACCGACCGTGAGGTTCAACCCGTGAACTGGGACGACGAGTCCGCCCCCGAGACAGACGGCCCGTACGCCGCAGGCGACCGGCTGGTCGGGTCCCTCGCCGACGGCGAGGACCAGGCCGTCGAGGCGGCCCTGCGCCCCAAGGACCTCGACGAATTCGTCGGGCAGGAGCGGGTCCGCGAGCAGCTCGACCTCGTGCTCCGCGCCGCCCGCCAGCGCGGAGCCACCGCCGACCACGTCCTGCTCTCGGGCGCGCCCGGGCTCGGCAAGACCACCCTCTCGATGATCATCGCCGCCGAGATGGGCGCCCCCATCCGCATCACCTCCGGCCCCGCCATCCAGCACGCCGGCGACCTGGCCGCGATCCTGTCCTCCCTCACCGAGGGCGAGGTCCTCTTCCTCGACGAGATCCACCGCATGTCCCGGCCCGCCGAGGAGATGCTGTACATGGCGATGGAGGACTTCCGCGTCGACGTCATCGTCGGCAAGGGCCCCGGCGCCACCGCCATCCCGCTGGAGCTGCCGCCCTTCACCCTCGTCGGCGCCACTACCCGGGCCGGACTGCTGCCGCCCCCGCTGCGGGACCGCTTCGGTTTCACCGGGCACATGGAGTTCTACGCCCCGGCCGAGCTCCAGCGCGTCATCCACCGCTCGGCCCGTCTCCTGGACGTGGAGATAGAGGGCGACGGGGCCGCCGAGATCGCCGGCCGCTCCCGCGGCACCCCGCGCATCGCCAACCGGCTGCTGCGCCGGGTGCGCGACTACGCCCAGGTCAAGGCCGACGGTGTCGTGACACGCGAGATCGCCGCCCAGGCGCTGAATGTCTACGAGGTCGACGGCCGGGGCCTGGACCGGCTGGACCGGGCCGTGCTGACCGCGCTGCTCAAGCTCTTCGGTGGCGGCCCCGTCGGCCTGTCCACCCTCGCCGTCGCCGTCGGCGAGGAGCGCGAGACGGTCGAGGAGGTCGCCGAGCCCTTCCTCGTCCGGGAGGGTCTGCTGGCCCGTACCCCCCGGGGCCGGGTCGCGACCCCGGCGGCCTGGGCGCACCTCGGTATGGTGCCGCCCCAGCAGGCCGCGGGCGGCCCCGGCCAGCAGGGACTCTTCGGCGGGTGACGGCGCGGGGACTTCTCGCCTCAGGAACCCCGGTGCCATGCTGAGCGTTGTTCGTTAGGCGCGGACTCGCTTAGACTCCGCCGATGCCGTCCGTATCGGTGCGGCATACCACCCCCGAAGACCAGGCCGCCCCCCTGCGGTCGTGTGAAGGAAACCCCGCCCCGTGAATATCGTGACTCTCCTGCCGTTCATCGTGCTCATCGGGGCCATGTTCCTGATGACGCGATCGGCCAAGAACAAGCAGCGCCAGGCCGCGCAGATGCGCGACCAGATGCAGCCGGGCACCGGTGTGCGGACGATCGGCGGCATGTACGCGACCGTCAAGGAGATCAGCGAGGACTCCGTGCTCCTCGAGGTCGCCCCGGGCGTCCACGCGATCTACGCGAAGAACTCCATCGGCGCCGTCCTGGAGGACGAGGAGTACAACCGCATCGTCCACGGCATCGAGCCCGACGAGACCGAGGTCCCCGACGACGCCTCCTCGCTGACCGAGGGCGACGCCCCGGCCGACGAGAAGAAGATCGACCTCGGCAAGGAGGCCCCCGAGGCCGCGGCCGACAAGGCTGACAAGGCCGACGAATCGGGCGAAGCCTCGGCGAAGGACGCCAAGCGGGACGGCGACGCCGACGCCAAGTAACCCCTTCAAGGAACCGCGGAACACCCACCGAGCGGTGTGCCGCGGTTCTCTTACGGTCTAGGCTCCGGCGGGGGGCAAGTCCCCACAACACATCGTGGCCGTCCGGCGAACACCCGACGCCCGGCGGTTGGACAGGGAGAAACGACAAGGTGGCAGCACCGAAGAAGGGCCGCAGGTCCCCGGGCGGCCAGGGCAGGCCGGGCCGCGTCCTGGCCCTGATCCTGATCGCCATGGTGGCGCTCATCGGGGGCATGTTCGCCTCCGGCGACACCACGCCACGATTGGGCATCGATCTCGCGGGCGGCACCAGCTTCACGCTGGAAGCCAAGAACGAGCCCGGCAAGCCCAACGCGATCAACAAGACCAACATGGACACCGCGGTCGGCATCATGGACCGGCGTGTCAACGGTCTGGGCGTCTCGGAATCCGAGGTGCAGACGCAGGGCGCGAAGCACATCATCGTGAACATCCCCAAGGGGACGAACGCGAAGCAGGCCCGTCAGCAGGTCGGTACCACCGCCAAGCTGGGCTTCCGCCCCGTCCTGACCTCGGCCCCCGGGGTCAAGTCCCCCGAGCCCAAGCCGAGTGCCTCGGTCGGCGACAAGGACAAGGACAAGGCCAAGGACAAGGACGACAAGAGCAAGGACGACAAGACCAAGCCGTCCGGCTCGTCCTCCGCGTCCGCCAGCCCCCAGGGCCGCGCCGTCACCGACGCCCTCAAGGCCAACCCCGCGGTTGACCCGAGCGCCTCGGCCAAGGACGGCAAGGCCGGGTCCGACAAGAAGGACCCGAAGGCGCCCACGCCCACGCCGGCCCCGGGTGACGTCGCCGCGCTGCAGAAGCAGCTCGCGGCGCTCGACTGCTCCACCCCGGCGTCCCGCGCCAAGGCGAGCGAGGCGGCGGCCGCCGCCAAGGCCAGCGACCCCATCGTCGCCTGCAAGACCGACGGCTCCGCCAAGGAGATCCTCGGTCCGGTGGCCGTCGAGGGCACCGGCGTGGACAAGGCCTCCGCCGTCATCGACACCCAACAGGGCAAGGGCTGGATCGTCCAGCTCAAGTTCACCAAGGACGGCGCCAAGAAGTTCGCCGACGTCACGGGCAAGCTGGCGACCCAGCAGCCCCCGCAGAACCAGTTCGCGATCGTCCTGGACGGCGAGGTCGTCTCCGACCCCTCGGTGACCAGCTCCATCGCCGGCGGCCAGGCGGAGATCTCCGGCGGGTTCACCCAGGAGAGCTCCCGGGACCTCGCCAACGTGCTGTCCTACGGTGCGCTGCCGCTGTCCTTCGACGTCGTCACCGAGACCACGGTCAGCCCCGCGCTCGGCGGTGAGCAGCTGCGCGCCGGTCTGATCGCCGGTGCCATCGGCCTCATCCTCGTGATCATCTACCTGGTGGCGTACTACCGCGGACTGGCGCTCGTCGCCCTGGCCAGCCTCCTGGTCTCCGCGATCCTCACCTACACGATCATGGTGCTGCTCGGTATCGCCCTCGGCTTCGCGCTGAACCTGCCGGCCGTCTGCGGTGCCATCGTGGCGATCGGCATCACCGCCGACTCCTTCATCGTCTACTTCGAGCGGATCCGGGACGAGATCCGGGAGGGCCGGTCCCTGCGCCCGGCCGTCGAGCGTGGCTGGCCGCGTGCCCGTCGCACCATCCTGGTCTCCGACTTCGTCTCCTTCCTCGCCGCCGCGGTGCTCTTCATCGTCACCGTCGGCAAGGTGCAGGGCTTCGCGTTCACGCTCGGTCTGACCACACTCCTCGACGTCGTCGTGGTCTTCTTCTTCACCAAGCCGCTCATGACGCTCCTCGCGCGCCGCAAGTTCTTCGCCAGCGGCCACCCGTGGTCCGGTCTGGACCCCAAGCGTCTCGGCGTCAAGCCGCCGCTGCGGGCCTCCCGCCGCCCCGCCGCCCCCGTCGACCCCAAGGAGGCGTGAGATGTCGAAACTCGGAAACCTCGGCGCCCGGCTCTACCGCGGTGAGGTCGGCTACGACTTCGTCGGCAAGCGGATGATCTGGTACGGCATCTCGATCCTCATCACCATCACGGCCATCGTCGGCCTGTCGGTGCGTGGCCTGAACATGGGCATCGAGTTCTCCGGCGGCGCGGTCTTCAACACCCCGAAGACCGCGGTCTCGGCCACCCAGGCCCAGCACGTCGCGGAGGAGACCTCCGGGCACACCGCCATCGTGCAGAAGCTCGGCGACCGCACGCTGCGCATCCAGGTCAGTGAACTGACCACGGAGCAGTCGCGGGCAACGCAGGAGGCGCTGGCCAAGAAGCTCGACGTCCCGCTGGACAAGATCAACACCGATATCGTCGGCCCCAGCTGGGGCGACCAGATCGCCAACAAGGCCTGGACCGGCCTGGCGATCTTCATGATCCTGGTGGTGATCTACCTCGCGATCGCCTTCGAGTGGCGCATGGCGCTCGCCGCCCTCGTCGCCCTGATCCACGACCTCACCATCACCGTCGGGATCTACGCCCTCGTCGGCTTCGAGGTCACCCCGGGCACCGTGATCGGTCTGCTGACCATCCTCGGTTACTCCCTCTACGACACCGTCGTCGTCTTCGACGGTCTCAAGGAGGGCGCGAAGGACATCACCAAGCAGACCCGCTTCACCTACAGCGAGATCGCCAACCGCAGCCTCAACTCGACCCTGGTGCGTTCGATCAACACCACGGTCGTGGCGCTGCTGCCGGTCGCCGGCCTGCTCTTCATCGGCGGCGGTTTCCTCGGCGCGGGCATGCTCAACGACATCTCGCTCGCCCTGTTCGTCGGCCTCGCGGCCGGCGCGTACTCCTCGATCTTCATCGCCACCCCGCTGGTCGCCGACCTCAAGGAGCGCGACCCGCAGATGAAGGCCCTGGCCAAGCGGGTGCGTGCCAAGCGCGCCGCCGCGGCCGCCAAGGGCGAGTCGGGCACGGAGCAGCCGCAGGACGCGGTGGACGGGCAGGACGCCGAGGGTGACGACGAGGACGACACGGCCGCGGCCGGCGTCGTCGGCCCCCGCCGTCAGTCGGCGGGCCGGGGCGGCCGTGACGGCCGCGGTGGCCGCGGCCGTCCGTCGGGGAAGCGCCGATGAGCGCGGCGCTCACCGGCGGGGCCGGTACGGAGCTGCGTGAGCTGCTCCTCGACCGGATCCACGACGTGCCGGACTACCCGAAGCCGGGCGTGATGTTCAAGGACATCACCCCGCTGCTCGCCGACGCCCGGGCGTTCGGCGCGCTGACCGACGCCCTCGTCGAGCTGTGCGAGCGGTACGACGCGGACAAGGTCGTGGGCCTGGAGGCCCGCGGCTTCATCCTCGCCGCCCCGGTCGCCGTCCGCGCCGGGCTGGGCTTCGTGCCCGTCCGCAAGGCGGGCAAGCTGCCCGGCGCGACGCTGGCCCAGGCCTACGACCTGGAGTACGGCACCGCCGAGATCGAGATCCACGCCGACGCGCTGCGCGCCGGCGACCGGGTGCTGGTCATCGACGACGTGCTGGCCACCGGCGGTACGGCCGAGGCGTCGCTGCGGCTCATCCGCCGCGCCGGCGCCGAGGTGGCCGGTGTGGCCGTCCTGATGGAGCTCGGCTTCCTCGACGGCCGGCAGCGGCTGGCGGACGCCCTCGAGGGCGCCCCGCTGGAGGCACTGATCACGGTCTGATCCATTGCCGGACGTCATGGAACCGCGCAAACCGGTCCAGGGCGGCCGCAGGGGCCCGGAAAACGGGCCCGCGAGGCCACGAGGCGGGCATCGGGGAGAACCCGGTGCCCGCCTCGCGCGTCTCTTCGGGTGCCGGGCCAGCGGGAGCGATCCGGCCGGGATCGATACCATGGCAGTCCGGACCTGATCGGGGGGCCGGACCCCGCATGAGGAGTGCTCTTGCCAGACAAGGCCCAGCCGCTCACCGCCGCACAGTCGGACCAGTCGTCTCCCGAGGCCGCGGCGGCCAAGGGCACGCCCGCGGGCCGCCCCCACAGCGGTGCGCCCGAGTCCGGCTCCACGGCCGGGGGACAGAGCGCGGCGCAGCCGAACACCCCCGCCGCCGAACCCCGCCACGAGGCCGCCTCCCGACCCGAGGCGCCCACCCCGGCCGCCCGGCCGCGTACCTCCGGCGACAAGCCGGCCACCGTCGCGGGCGCCGGGCCGGTCCGGCCCGCGCCCCCGCAGGGCCCCACGCCCCGCCCCGGTTCCTCCAGCCGCGTCCGGGCCCGCCTCGCCCGCCTCGGCGTCCAGCGCTCCAGCCCGTACAACCCCGTCCTCGAACCGCTGCTGCGCATCGTCCGGGGCAACGACCCCAAGGCCGACGTCACGACCCTGCGCCAGATCGAGCGGGCCTACCAGGTCGCCGAGCGCTGGCACCGCGGCCAGAAGCGCAAGAGCGGCGACCCGTACATCACCCACCCCCTCGCCGTCACCACGATCCTCGCCGAGCTGGGCATGGATCCGGCCACCTTGATGGCGGGGCTGCTGCACGACACCGTCGAGGACACCGAGTACGGCCTGGACGACCTGCGCCGGGACTTCGGCGACCAGGTCGCGCTCCTCGTCGACGGCGTCACCAAGCTCGACCGGGTGCAGTTCGGCGAGGCCGCGCAGGCCGAGACCGTGCGCAAGATGGTCGTCGCCATGGCCAAGGACCCGCGCGTCCTGGTCATCAAGCTCGCCGACCGCCTGCACAACATGCGCACCATGCGCTACCTCAAGCGGGAGAAGCAGGAGAAGAAGGCCCGCGAGACCCTGGAGATCTACGCCCCGCTGGCACACCGGCTGGGCATGAACACCATCAAGTGGGAGCTGGAGGACCTCGCCTTCGCGATCCTCTACCCCAAGATGTACGACGAGATCGTCCGCCTCGTCGCCGAGCGGGCCCCCAAGCGCGACGAATACCTGGCCATCGTCACCGACGAGGTCCAGGCCGATCTGCGCGCCGCCCGCATCAAGGCCACCGTCACCGGCCGCCCGAAGCACTACTACAGCGTCTACCAGAAGATGATCGTGCGAGGCCGTGACTTCGCCGAGATCTACGACCTGGTGGGCATCCGCGTCCTCGTCGACACCGTCCGCGACTGCTACGCGGCGCTCGGCACCGTCCACGCCCGGTGGAACCCGGTCCCGGGGCGGTTCAAGGACTACATCGCGATGCCCAAGTTCAACATGTACCAGTCGCTGCACACGACGGTCATAGGGCCCAGCGGGAAGCCCGTCGAGCTGCAGATCCGCACGTTCGACATGCACCGCCGCGCCGAGTACGGTATCGCCGCGCACTGGAAGTACAAGCAGGAGGCCGTCGCCGGAGCGTCCAAGATCCGCACGGACGTCCCCAAGAATGCCGGCAAGAACCAGGACACCGTCAATGACATGGCCTGGCTGCGGCAGTTGCTCGACTGGCAGAAGGAGACGGAGGACCCGGGCGAGTTCCTGGAGTCCCTGCGCTTCGACCTCTCGCGCAACGAGGTCTTCGTCTTCACGCCCAAGGGCGACGTCATAGCGCTCCCGGCCGGTGCCACACCGGTCGACTTCGCCTACGCCGTGCACACCGAGGTCGGCCACCGCACGATAGGCGCCCGGGTCAACGGGCGGCTCGTGCCGCTCGAATCGACCCTGGACAACGGCGACCTGGTGGAGGTCTTCACCTCCAAGGCGCCGGGCGCCGCGCCCTCGCGCGACTGGCTCGGCTTCGTCAAGTCGCCCCGCGCCCGCAACAAGATCCGCGCCTGGTTCTCCAAGGAGCGCCGCGACGAGGCCATCGAGCAGGGCAAGGACGCCATCGCGCGGGCCATGCGCAAGCAGAACCTGCCGATCCAGCGGATCCTCACCGGTGACTCGCTCGTCACCCTCGCGCACGAGATGCGCTACCCCGACATCTCCTCGCTCTACGCCGCCATCGGCGAGGGCCACGTCGCGGCCCAGGGCGTCGTGCAGAAGCTCGTCCAGGCCCTCGGCGGCGAGGACGCGGCGACCGAGGACATCGAGGAGTCCGCACCGATCCGCGGCCGCTCCAAGCGCCGCTCCAGCGCCGACCCGGGCGTGGTCGTCAAGGGCGTCGACGACGTCTGGGTGAAGCTGGCCCGCTGCTGCACCCCGGTTCCCGGCGACCCGATCATCGGCTTCGTCACCCGGGGCAACGGCATCTCGGTCCACCGCGCCGACTGCGTCAACGTCGACTCGCTCTCGCAGCAGCCCGAGCGGATCCTCGAGGTCGAGTGGGCGCCCACCCAGTCCTCGGTCTTCCTGGTCGCCATCCAGGTGGAGGCGCTGGACCGGTCCCGGCTGCTGTCGGACGTCACCCGGGTGCTGTCCGACCAGCACGTCAACATCCTCTCCGCCGCCGTGCAGACCTCCCGCGACCGGGTCGCCACCTCGCGCTTCACCTTCGAGATGGGCGACCCCAAGCACCTGGGCCACGTCCTGAAGGCGGTGCGCGGCGTCGAGGGCGTCTACGACGTCTACCGCGTCACCTCCGCCCGCAGGCCGTAACCGGCGCACACGAAAAGACGGCCCCGACGAGAACCGTCGGGGCCGTCTTTTCGTACGCGATGGGCGCCTACCGTCAGCCGCCGAACTCCTCCAGGCCCTTCAGGGCCTGGTCCAGCAGCGCCTTGCGGCCCTGGAGCTCCTTGGTGAGCTTGTCCGCCTTGGCGTCATTGCCCGCGGCCCGCGCCTTGTCGGCCTGCTCCTGGAGCTTGTCGACCGCGGCCTGGAGCTGACCCGTCAGACCGGCCGCACGGGCCCGCGCCTCCGGGTTCGTCCGCCGCCACTCGGCCTCCTCGGCCTCCTGGATGGCGCGCTCGACCGCGTGCATCCGGCCCTCGATCTTCGGCCGGGCGTCCCGCGGCACATGACCGATGGCCTCCCAGCGCTCGTTGATCGAGCGGAAGGCGGCCCGCGCCGCCTTCAGGTCCGCCACCGGCAGCAGCTTCTCCGCCTCGGCGACCAGCTCCTCCTTGCGCGTGAGGTTGCCCGCCTGCTCGGCGTCACGCTCGGCGAACACCCCGCTGCGCGCCTGGAAGAAGACGTCCTGCGCACCGCGGAAGCGGGTCCACAGATCGTCCTCGGACTCGCGCTGCGCACGGCCCGCGGCCTTCCAGTCCGCCATCAGCTCGCGGTAGCGCGCGGCCGTCGGGCCCCAGTCCGTGGACCCGGAGAGCGCCTCGGCCTCGGCGACCAGCCTCTCCTTGGTCTTACGGGCCTCCTCGCGCTGCGCGTCCAGCGAGGCGAAGTGCGCCTTGCGCCGCTTGGAGAACGCCGAGCGGGCGTGCGAGAAGCGGTGCCACAGCTCGTCGTCCGCCTTGCGGTCCAGCCGCGGCAGGCCCTTCCAGATGTCGACCAGGGCGCGCAGCCGCTCGCCCGCCGACCGCCACTGCTCGCTCGCCGCCAGCTCCTCGGCCTCGGCGACCAGCTTCTCCTTGGCCGTACGCGCCTCGTCGGACTGCTTGGCCTTCGCCGCCTTGCGCTCCTCGCGGCGCGACTCGACGGCGGTGACCAGCTTGTCGAGCCGCTCCCGCAGCGCCTGCAGATCGCCGACCGCGTGGTGCTCGTCGACCTGCTTCCGCAGGTGGTCGATCGCGGTCATCGCGTCCTTGGCGGACAGGTCGGTGGTCCTGACCCGGCGCTCGAGGAGGCCGATCTCGACGACCAGGCCCTCGTACTTGCGCTCGAAGTAAGCGAGGGCCTCCTCGGGAGACCCCGCCTGCCACGAGCCGACGACCTGCTCGCCGTCGGCGGTACGCACGTACACAGTCCCCGTCTCATCGACGCGGCCCCATGGGTCGCTGCTCACAGCGCCTCCTCCACATGATGCCGGGGCCGGCGTGCGACCCGCGGGCATCGTCCACAGTTTGTTCCGGCAGGGCCGCGCCCTGACCGGTCCGACGGCTTGTCATTGGGGTGCGGGTCGCCGTCGGATCAGGCACCCTACACAACGCAAACATAGGCGACCGGTGGCCTGGCTGTCCGTATCCCGCGCGACCGAAATTTCCCCGCGCGGGGCACCACCGGCCGCCCGGTCATCAGGATTTCCTGACGACCGCCTTGTTGATCACCACGGTCGCGTTCGGGGCACCGTCGCCGGCGCCCGACTGCTCGCCCGCGGCGGCGATCTTCTTGAGGACCTTCATGCCGTCGGCGCCGATCGTGCCGAAGGGCGTGTACGTCGGCGGCAGCTGGCTGTCCTGGTAGACGAGGAAGAACTGGCTGCCCCCGGAACCGGGCCGGCCGGTGTTGGCCATGGCGACCGTGCCCGCGGGATAGACGTTCCCCTTGAGCCTGGGGTCCTTCAGGTTCTCGTCGGGGATGTTGTAGCCCGGGTTGCCCTGGCCGGTGCCCTTCGGGTCGCCGCACTGCAGGACGTAGATCCCGCCGGTGGTGAGCCGGTGGCACTTGGTGTGGTCGAAGTAGCCCTTCCCGGCCAGGAAGTCGAAGGAGTTGACCGTGTGCGGGGCGTTCTTCGCGTCGAGCTTGATGTCGACGGTGCCGCAGGTCGTCCGCAGATCCATCGCGTACGAGGCCGACTTGTCGATGGCCAGCTCCGGCTCCTTCTTCCACGTCGCCGTCGCGGGAACCCCCGGCTCGGCCTTCGCGCAGGGGTCCGGCTTCTTCGCCGGCGGCGAGTCCGGCGCCGCGGCGTCGGTCTTGTCCTTCTTGTCGTCGCCGGACAGCGCGCCCGTGGCGAACGCGGTGGCCCCGGCGGCCAGGACCACCGCGAGACCCGCGGCGATCACCGCGTTGCGGCGGACCACCTTGCGCCGGGCCGCCTCGCGGCGCTCCTGCTGCCGTTCGAACTTCTCCCGGGCGAGCTGCCGCCGCCGCTGCTCGTTCGTGACCACCGGGCGTCTCCTCGTGTGCCGTCTGTGTGCCGTCTTGTTTGTGTCTGAGCCGCGTGTTGCGCGCGTGCCCGTACCGTATACGGGTTCGCCCCGGCGGGAGTGCCGCCGGTAGGCTCTTCACCAGCCGGGAACCCCCGCCCGGGGGCTCCCGCCGACGCCACCGCCGGCTGACCGCTGGTCGATCATTAAGGACGAATGTGCTCATTGCCGGGTTCCCCGCCGGAGCCTGGGGCACCAATTGCTATCTGGTCGCCCCTGCCGCAGGCGAGGAGTGCGTGATCATCGACCCGGGCCACCAGGCGGCCCAGGGCGTCGAGGACGCACTCAAGAAGCATCGGCTCAAGCCCGTCGCCGTCGTCCTCACCCACGGCCATATCGACCACGTCGCCTCGGTCGTCCCGGTGTGCGGCGCCCATGACGTCCCGGCCTGGATCCACCCCGCCGACCGCTACATGATGAGCGACCCGGAGAAGGCCCTCGGCCGCGCCTTCGGGCAGCAGCTCGTGGGCGAGCTCACCGTGGGCGAGCCGGACGACGTCAAGGAGCTGACCGATGGCGCCCGGCTGGACCTCGCGGGGATGGAGTTCACCGTCGCGCACGCGCCCGGGCATACCAAGGGGTCGGTGACCTTCCGGATGCCCGAGACCGCCGAGATCCCCTCGGTGTTCTTCTCGGGCGACCTGTTGTTCGCCGGCTCCATCGGACGCACCGACCTGCCCGGTGGCGACCACACCGAGATGCTCCAGTCGCTGGCCCGTGTGTGCCTGCCCCTGGACGACTCGACCGTGGTGCTGTCCGGCCACGGCCCCCAGACCAGCATCGGCCGCGAGCGCGCCACCAACCCGTACCTGCGGGAACTGCAGGCCACAGCCGGCGACGCGCGACGCGGCTTCGGAGGCGGCGCTACCGCCCCTCCGCGACGAGGAATGTGACGATTTTTCCGTGAGCACCTTCAAGGCCCCCAAGGGCACCTACGATCTGACCCCGCCGGACTCCGCGGTCTACCTCGCCGTGCGCGAGGCCATCGCCGCGCCGCTCAAGCGCTCGGGGTACGGCTACATCGAGACCCCCGGCTTCGAGCAGGTCGAGCTGTTCTCCCGCGGCGTCGGCGAGTCCACCGACATCGTGACCAAGGAGATGTACACCCTCACCACGCGCGGCGGCGACGAGCTCGCGCTGCGCCCCGAGGGCACCGCCTCCGTGCTGCGCGCGGCACTGGAGGCCAATCTGCACAAGGCAGGCAACCTGCCCGTCAAGCTCTGGTACTCCGGCTCCTACTACCGCTACGAGCGCCCGCAGGCCGGCCGCTACCGTCACTTCTCGCAGGTCGGCGCGGAGGCCATCGGCGCGGAGGACCCGGCGCTGGACGCCGAGCTGATCATCCTGGCCGTCGACGCCTACAAGTCGCTCGGTCTGCAGAACTTCCGGCTGCTGCTGAACTCGCTCGGTGACAAGGAGTGCCGCCCCGCCTACCGCGAGGCCCTCCAGGAGTTCCTGCGCGGCCTCGACCTCGACGAGGACACCCGCCGCCGGATCGAGATCAACCCGCTCCGCGTCCTCGACGACAAGCGCGAGGCCGTCCAGAAGCAGCTGGTCGGCGCGCCCATGCTCCGCGACCACCTGTGCGAGGCCTGCAAGGCCTACCACGAGGAGGTGCGCGCGCTGCTGACCGCCGCGGGCGTCGCCTTCGAGGACGACGAGAAGCTCGTGCGCGGCCTGGACTACTACACCCGCACCACCTTCGAGTTCGTCCACGGCGGTCTCGGCTCGCAGTCCGCGGTCGGCGGCGGCGGCCGCTACGACGGCCTGTCCGAGATGATCGGCGGCCCCGCACTGCCGTCCGTCGGCTGGGCGCTGGGCGTGGACCGTACGGTGCTCGCGCTGGCGTCCGAGGGCATCGAGCTCGAACTGCCCTCCCCGACCGAGGTCTTCGCCGTGCCGCTCGGCGAGGAGGCGCGGCGGGTGCTGTTCGGTCTCGTGACCGAGCTGCGCCGGGCGGGCGTCGCCACCGACTTCGCCTTCGGCGGCAAGGGCCTGAAGAACGCGATGAAGTCCGCGAACCGCTCCGGCGCCCGCTTCGCGCTCGTCGCGGGCGAGCGGGACCTGGCCGAGGGCGTGGTCCAGCTCAAGGACCTGCAGAGCGGTGAGCAGAAGGCCGTCGCGCTCGACGCCGTCGTGAGTGAACTGCGGGCCGCGCAGGGCTGATTACAAGGGCGTTGGTGCAGAATGGGCGGCAACGACCGACTGATGGGATCAACGGCGCTATGACCACTTCGGCTCTTGACCGCTCCGACCTCGACGGCGACGAGCGGGACGGCCCCGCCCCGGGCCCGGTGGGCGGCGGGCGCGGCTTCGCCCTGCTCCTGGTGATCACCGGTGCGCTGGGGCTGCTCGCGGCCTGGGTCATCACGCTCGACAAGAACAAGATCCTCGAGGCCAAGGCCGAGGGGAAGACGTTCACCCCCGGGTGCAGCCTCAACCCCATCGTCTCCTGCGGCAACATCATGGAGAGCGACCAGGCCGCGGCGTTCGGCTTCCCGAACCCGATGCTGGGCCTGGTCGCCTACGGCGCGATCATCGCGATCGGGCTGGCCCTCCTCGCCGGCGCCCGCTACCGCCGCTGGTACTGGCTGGGTATGGAGGCCGGCACGCTCTTCGGCGTCGCCTTCTGCACCTGGCTCCAGTACCAGTCGCTGTACGTGATCGGCTCGCTGTGCCTGTGGTGCTGCCTCGCCTGGGTCGCGACCATCGTCATGTTCTGGTACGTGACCGTGCAGAACCTCCGGCACGGCTTCATCCCCGCCCCGGCGGGGCTCAAGCGCGCGCTGCTGGAGTTCCACTGGGTGGTGCCCGTCCTGTGGGTCGGGATCATCGGGATGCTGATCCTCACCAAGTGGTGGTGGTTCTGGACCGGCGGCACCGCCTAGCCGGCCGGCTTGCGGCTGTGGGCGCCCTGCGGGCGCGTCCTCAATCTCCCCCAGCTACCGCTGGGAGGTGCCCCCAGCGGGCTTGATGTGGCTGAGCTCAGTCACATCAAGCCCGTCCGGCGATTGAGGACACCGCCGCGCGGCGGTGGTGCGGGCGACACGGCCCGCAGCGCGCCCGCTCACATGATCCGCCGGACAGGCAATGTCAGTGGTGTGCCATAGGGTTTCGAGCGTGGAACCCGACCTGTTCACCGCAGCCGCAGAGGACCGCCAGGAGAAAGACCCGGCGAGCAGCCCGCTGGCCGTCCGCATGCGCCCCCGCACCCTCGACGAAGTCGTCGGCCAGGGCCATCTCCTCAAGCAGGGCTCACCGCTGCGCCGACTGGTGGGGGAGGGGAGCGGCGGCCCCGCCGGGCCGTCCTCGGTGATCCTCTGGGGCCCGCCCGGCATCGGCAAGACGACGCTGGCCTATGTCGTCAGCCAGGCGACCAATAAGCGCTTCGTCGAGCTCTCGGCGATCACCGCCGGGGTCAAGGAGGTGCGGGCCGTCATCGACGGTGCCCGCCGCGCCTCGGGCGGGTACGGCAAGGACACCGTCCTCTTCCTCGACGAGATCCACCGCTTCAGCAAGGCGCAGCAGGACTCCCTGCTGCCCGCCGTGGAGAACCGCTGGGTCACCCTCATCGCGGCCACCACGGAGAACCCCTATTTCTCGATCATCTCGCCGCTGCTCTCGCGTTCCCTGCTGCTGACGCTCCAGGCGCTCACCGACGACGATCTGCGCGGTCTGGTGCACCGCGCGCTCACCGACGAGCGCGGGCTCGGCGGCGCGGTCACCCTGCCCGAGGATGCCGAGGGCCATCTGCTGCGGATCGCCGGGGGCGATGCCCGGCGTGCTCTGACGGCCCTGGAGGCGGGGGCCGGGTCGGCCATCGCCAAGGGCGAGAGCGAGATCACCCTGGAGACGCTGGAGGACGCCGTCGACCGGGCGGCGGTGAAGTACGACCGCGCCGGCGACCAGCACTACGACGTGGCCAGCGCGCTCATCAAGTCCATCCGCGGCTCGGACGTGGACGCCACGCTGCACTACCTCGCCCGCATGATCGAGGCGGGGGAGGACCCGAGGTTCATCGCCCGGCGGCTGATGATCTCCGCGAGCGAGGACATCGGCCTGGCCGACCCCACGGCCCTGCAGACCGCGGTCGCCGGTGCCCAGGCCGTCGCGCTGATCGGCTTCCCCGAGGCGCGGATCGTGCTGGGGCAGGTGGCCGTGGCGCTCGCCCTGGCCCCGAAGTCCAACGCGGCGTATCTCGCGATCGACGCGGCCCTCGCGGACGTGCGGGCGGGGCTCGCCGGGCCCGTGCCCCCGCATCTGCGGGACGGGCACTACAAGGGCGCCGAGAAGCTCGGCCACGCGCAGGGCTATCTCTACCCCCACGACCTGCCCGGCGGTATCGCCGCCCAGCAGTACGCACCGGACGCGATCCACGGCAAGCGGTACTACGAGCCGACGCGCTACGGCGCCGAGGCGCGCTACGCGGACGTGGTGGAGCGGGTCCGGGCCCGGCTGCGCGGCGAGCAGCCACCGGCCGCGGAGCAGTAGCCGGGCTGCCGGGGCGGGGTTCCCCCGTCCGGGTGATCCCCGGCGCTCACTCCGCCGCGGCCTCGAAGAGGGTGTGCATCGCCCGGCGCAGTTCGGCGATGTCGCGGACCGGCTCGGGGAATTCGAAGCGGGCGTCGAAGGACCGGTCCGCCGCGCTGCCGCCGCCCTGCGCCCGGGTGAAGCGCACCCGCAGACCGAAGCGGTCCAGGGCCACCGGCACGGCGGCGGCACCGGTCTCCCGCGCGGCGCGGCCGCAGGTGTCCTCGGCCCCGGTATCCCCGTCGCGTTCGCCGAGCAGGCCCCACAGCCCCCGCACCTGGTCGCCGTGGGCGGAGTGCAGGTGCTGCAGGAGTTCCACCTCGTGCTCCACGAGCGGATCGGCCGAGGAGCGGGCGAAGTCTTCCGGCTCGACGCCCGAGGCGCCCCACAGGTCGTCGACGCACACCTCGCCGACCTCCAGCCGCAGCAGCATCCGGCCGGGCTCGGTCACCCCGGGGCAGGAGGTGAGCCAGCCGGAGATCCACGCCCGGCCGCGGATACGGTTGGGTACGGAGACCGGCGCGACGTCGGTGAGCTCCAGCACTGCGGCCAGCTCGTCGTCCTGCGCGTGGGTGGCTGCGCGTACGGCCGGTGAGTCGGCGGGGAAGACCAGGAACAGCTCCCCGTCAGGGCCGACGCTGCGCGCCTCGGGCATCAGCTGGTCCGCGCGGGCCCCTTCGAGGCCGGGAATCAGCACTACCGCGGAGCATGTACTCTGTACGAGAGTTCGTGTGCGCTCGGCTGCTGACGGCATCCGTGCGATTTCAAGCCCGCTGGGACGCGGCTGACCATGATCTGATCGGACCTCCGTCGTATCGATGCCCTGCGCGGCGTCGACGCTGTCTGTGCTGTCCGTGTGCGTGGTTTTCCCCGGGCGAGACATGCGATCTCCTTAAGTAAGGTGAGCCTAACCTAACCTACAACGGAGGTCTGGAGAACGTGCCTAACCAGTCGCGTCCCAAGGTCAAGAAGTCTCGTGCGCTCGGCATCGCGCTGACGCCGAAGGCCGTCAAGTACTTCGAGGCCCGCCCCTACCCGCCGGGCGAGCACGGCCGTGGCCGCAAGCAGAACTCGGACTACAAGGTCCGTCTGCTCGAGAAGCAGCGTCTGCGCGCCCAGTACGACATCAGCGAGCGCCAGATGGCCCGCGCCTACGACCGCGCCAAGAAGGCCGAAGGCAAGACGGGCGAGGCCCTGGTCATCGAGCTCGAGCGCCGCCTCGACGCGCTGGTCCTGCGTTCGGGCATCGCCCGCACCATTTACCAGGCCCGCCAGATGGTCGTCCACGGCCACATCGAGGTCAACGGTGGCAAGGTCGACAAGCCGTCCTTCCGCGTCCGTCCCGACGACGTCGTGATGGTCCGCGAGCGCAGCCGCGCCAAGCACCCCTTCCAGGTCGCCATGGCCGGTGGCTACGACACCGACGGTGAGACCCCGCGCTACCTGCAGGTCAACCTGCCGGCGCTGGCCTTCCGCCTGGACCGTGAGCCGAACCGCAAGGAGATCCCCGTGATCTGCGACGAGCAGCTCGTCGTCGAGTACTACGCCCGCTGATCCGGACGTCTCACTCACCTTTCGCTCAGCCCGCTTCTTCCCCGGCCCCCGCGGCCGGGGAAGAAGCGGGCTGGTGCGTTTCCGGGGCCGGATGCCGTCGTGGGCCCGGCACCGCGGCCGCCCGCCCCCGGTGCGCGCCCCGCAGCGCCCGCGCCACCGCCGCGTCCAGATCGAGCCGCGCGCCCTCGCGCAGGTACTCCTCGTACCGCTCCGCGCCCAGCCGCTCCCGGGCGCCCCGTTCGCACAGCACGTGCGGCGCGTTGAAGAACCGCGAGCCGAACAGCGGCAGCCCCACCGAGCGCCACAACCGCCCCGCGGCCCCCTGGAGCACCGCCGCCTCCACCGCGGCTTCCTCCGCGGCTTCATCCGTCGCGCTCTTCGCGCCGGCGTCACCCGCCCGCGCGGCGCGCTCTGCCCCCTCCTCCCCTTCTGCCCCCTCCTCCCCTTCTTCCAGTGCCACCAGGGCCAGCAGCTCGAGTGCCAGGACCGCGCCCACCAGATCGTGGAAGGCGTGATCGATGGCCAGGCACTCCTCCAGCAGCGCCCGGGCCCGGCCCCGGTCCCCGCCGCCGAAGGCCACGAAGCCCAGGACGTAGAGCGCATACGCCAGCGTCCAGCGCTCGCCGTGGTCCTCGCAGACCTCCCGCACCTCCTCGCAGAGGGCCACCGCACCCGCGAGATCCCCCTGGAAGGCGACGGCCATCGCCAGCTCCACCCGGCCCATCAGCACATTGCTGTTCAGCTCGCCGATCTCGGCATAGCGCGCCAGCGCCGCCCGCAGTACCTCCTCGGCGCGCGGCATGTCGTCCGAGACCAGCGCGAGACAGCCCATGCGGTGCTCGGCGTAGGCCGCCGCCCGCTCGTCAGCCGTGCGCTCCGCTAGCTCCCGGCACTCGCCGAGCGCGCCGACCGCCCGCGCCCGGTCGCCCTGGAGCACCGCGACATGGCCCAGCACCCACAGGGCCTTCGCCCGCGTCTCCGGGTAGCCCGCGGGCGCGCGCAGCGCCCGCTCCAGCCAGTACCGGCCCTCGGCCAGCCGCCCGCACCCCACCCAGCAGAACCACAGGGTCCCCGCCAGGCACTGACCGAGGTGCGCCTCGTCGCCGTCCCCCAGGCTGTGCTCCAGGGCGGTCCGCAGATTCGGCAGCTCGGCCTCGACCCTGGCCGCCACCTCGCCCTGACGCGGCCCGAACCAGTCGAGCTCGCACCACGTGGCCAGGCCCATGTACCAGTCGCGGTGCCGCCGGAGCATCCGCTCGTCGTCCCCCAGGGCCCGCAGCCAGTCCGCGCCGTAGGCCCGCACGGAGTCCAGCAGCCGGTAGCGCGGCCCCAGCGGGCCGTCCTCCCGGACCACCACGGACTGCGCCACCAGCGAGGCCAGCACGTCGAGCAGATCCTCGGCGGGCAGCTCGGGGCCCGAGCAGACGTATTCCGCCGCCTCCAGGTCGAACAGCCCCGCGAAGACCGTCAGCCGCGCCCACAGCAGCCGCTCGGCGGGCGTGCACAGCTCATGGCTCCAGCCGATCGCCGTCCGCAGCGTGCGATGGCGGGGCAGCGCCCCGCGCGAGCCCCCGGTCAGCAGCCGGAACCGGTCGTCCAGCCGGTCCAGCACCTGGTCCGCGGAGAGGGCGTCCAGCCGCCCGGCGGCCAGCTCCAGGGCCAGCGGAATGCCGTCGAGACGCCGGCACAGCTCGGCCGCCGCGACCAGCTCGCCCGCCCCGGCGGGAAAGCCGGGCCGGACCGCCGTGGCCCGGTCCTCGAACAGCGCGACGGCATCGGCCCCGCCCATCGGCGACAGCGGGAAGACCCGCTCGCCCGCGACGCCCAGCGGCCGCCGCGCGGCCACCAGCACGCTCAGCCCCGGCGCCGTGCGCAGCAGCGCGTGCGCGAGCGCAGCGGTCTCCCGGGCGAGGTGCTCGACCCCGTCCAGTACGAGCAGCAGCCGGCGGTCCGCGAGCTGCTCCAGCAGACACGCGCGCGGTGGACGGTCCGTGTGATCGGTGAGCCCGAGGGCCGCGGCGACCGCGTGGTCCAGCAGCGCCGGGTCGCTCAGCGCCGAGAGCCCGGCCAGCCACACCCCGTCGCAGAAGCG
Organism: Streptomyces syringium; assembly: GCF_017876625.1. NCBI lineage: Bacteria > Bacillati > Actinomycetota > Actinomycetes > Kitasatosporales > Streptomycetaceae > Streptomyces > Streptomyces syringium. The sequence goes on along the minus strand of NZ_JAGIOH010000001.1, from coordinate 1,557,004 downwards.
ATCCTGCACCGCCTGAGCGGCCCGGATCGCCAGCCGTGTCTTGCCCACCCCGCCCACCCCGGTGACCGTCACCAGCCGGGAGTGCCCCAACTGCGCGGTCAGGGCGGCGAGTTCACGGTCACGGCCGATGAAGCGGCTCGGCTCGGCGGGCAGATTGCCCGGCGGCCGGGCCGGTGCGGCGCCCTCGTCGGACGACGGGCCGGGGAACGGGGAGCCGGAGAGCGGTGCCATGGCACACAGAGCGTACTGACGGGTGTGCGGACCGTAAACTCTGCCTGGTGAACCGCCCGATCAGGGCCGTAATGCGGTACGGGCCCCGACGCCCGGCGCGATAAGGTCGGTACCCGACGTTTGACGATCGGCGACGGCCGGCGCCGGCCGGCGGCGAACAGCTCGACAAACCAGCTCGACGACCAGCTAAGGAGCGGTGCAACGTGTCCGGTGGAGAGGTGGCCGGGATCCTCGTGGCCGTCTTCTGGGCGATCCTCGTGTCCTTCATCGCCCTGGTGCTGGTCCGGCTCGCGCAGACGCTGAAGGCGACCACGAAGCTGGTGGCCGAGGTCAGCGAGCAGGCCGTGCCGCTCCTGGCCGACGCCTCCGCGACCGTGCGCTCCGCGAACACCCAGCTCGCCCGCGTCGACTCGATCGCCGCGGACGTCCAGGAGGTCACGGCGAACGCCTCGGCGCTCTCCTCGACCGTCTCCTCCGCCTTCGGCGGACCGCTGGTCAAGGTCGCCGCGTTCGGCTACGGCGTGCGCCGCGCGATCGGCCGCAAGGCGGAGCCCGCGCCGAAGGCCACCGTTTTCGTCGGCAGGACCGCACAGGATCTGCCGTCCGCAAGGCGCGGCAGCCGCCGTACCCGTGGGAAGGGTTGACCCCGGAAATGTTTCGCCGCACGTTCTGGTTCACGACTGGTGTAGCAGCCGGTGTCTGGGCCACCACCAAGGTCAACCGCAAGTTGAGCAAGCTCACCCCGGAGAGCCTGGCCCTGCAGGCCGCGGACCGCGCGGTCATCGCCGGCCGCCGCGTCAAGCTCTTCGCGCTGGACGTCCGCGACGGCATGGCCGATCGCGAGGCGGCGCTCAAGGACGCGCTGGGTCTCGGCCCGGTGGCGGAGCCCGAGCGCCGGGAGCTGCCCGAGCAGCGCCGGCTGGTCGCCCTCGACCAGCGCCACCCCTACAACTCGATCACCCGGAAAGAGGACCACTGATGGAGTCGGCTGAAATCCGCCGCCGCTGGCTGCGCTTCTTCGAGGAGCGCGGGCACACCGTCGTGCCGTCGGCGTCGCTCATCGCGGACGACCCGACCCTGCTACTGGTCCCCGCGGGCATGGTGCCCTTCAAGCCGTACTTCCTCGGCGAGGTCAAGCCGCCCTTCCCGCGCGCCACCAGCGTGCAGAAGTGCGTCCGTACCCCGGACATCGAAGAGGTCGGCAAGACCACCCGGCACGGCACGTTCTTCCAGATGTGCGGCAACTTCTCCTTCGGGGACTACTTCAAGGAAGGCGCCATCAAGTACGCCTGGGAGCTGCTCACCAGCTCCGTGGCGGACGGTGGCTACGGCCTGGAGCCCGAGAAGCTCTGGATCACCGTCTACCTCGAGGACGACGAGGCCGAGCGCATCTGGCGCGACGTCGTCGGCGTCCCCGCCGAGCGGATCCAGCGCCTGGGCAAGAAGGACAACTACTGGTCCATGGGCGTCCCCGGCCCGTGCGGTCCCTGCTCCGAGATCAACTACGACCGCGGCCCCGAGTTCGGCGTCGAGGGCGGCCCGGCCGTCAACGACGAGCGGTACGTGGAGATCTGGAACCTGGTCTTCATGCAGTACGAGCGCGGCGCCGGCGAGGACAAGGAGAACTTCCCGATCCTCGGCGACCTGCCCAGCCAGAACATCGACACCGGTCTCGGCCTCGAGCGCCTGGCGATGATCCTGCAGGGCGTGCAGAACATGTACGAGACCGACACCCTGCGCGTCGTCATGGACAAGGCCACCGAGCTGACCGGTGTCCGCTACGGCGCCGCCCACGGCACCGATGTGTCGCTGCGCGTGGTCGCCGACCACATGCGCACCTCCGTCATGCTCATCGGCGACGGCGTCACCCCCGGCAACGAGGGCCGTGGCTACGTCCTGCGCCGCATCATGCGCCGCGCCGTCCGCAACATGCGCCTGCTCGGCGCCACCGGCCCGGTCGTCGCCGAGCTGGTCGACGTCGTGCTCAAGACGATGGGCGAGCAGTACCCGGAGCTCCTCACCGACCGCAAGCGCATCGAGACCGTCGCCCTCGCCGAGGAGGCCGCGTTCCTCAAGGCCCTCAAGGGCGGCACCAACATCCTCGACTCCGCCGTCACCGAGACCAAGGCCGCCGGCGGCACGGTCCTCGCCGGCGACAAGGCGTTCCTGCTGCACGACACGTGGGGCTTCCCCATCGACCTCACCCTGGAGATGGCCGCCGAGCAGGGGCTGTCCGTGGACGAGGACGGCTTCCGCCGCCTGATGAAGGAGCAGCGGGAGCGGGCCAAGGCCGACGCCAAGGCCAAGAAGACCGGCCACGCCGACGTCTCCGCCTACCGCGCGGTCGCCGACACCGCCGGCTCCACCGTCTTCACCGGCTACACCGACACCGAGGGCGAGTCCACCGTCGTCGGTCTGCTGGTCGACGGCGTGCCGTCGCCGGCCGCCCAGGAGGGTGACGAGGTCGAGGTCGTCCTCGACCGCACCCCCTTCTACGCCGAGGGCGGCGGCCAGCTCGCCGACCAGGGCCGGATCCGGCTCGACACCGGTGCCGTCGTGGAGATCCGCGACGTCCAGCAGCCGGTGCCCGGCGTCAGCGTCCACAAGGGCGTCGTCCAGGTCGGCGAGGTCACGGTCGGCGCGTCCGTGTACGCCCAGATCGATGTGCGCCGCCGCCGGGCCATCGCCCGCGCCCACAGCGCCACCCACCTCACCCACCAGGCGCTGCGCGACGCCCTCGGCCCGACGGCCGCCCAGGCCGGTTCGGAGAACTCGCCCGGCCGCTTCCGCTTCGACTTCGGCTCCCCGGCCGCCGTGCCGGGCACCGTCCTCACGGACGTGGAGCAGCGGATCAACGAGGTCCTCTCCCGTGAGCTCGATGTGCACGCCGAGGTCATGAGCATGGAGGACGCCAAGAAGCAGGGCGCCATCGCCGAGTTCGGCGAGAAGTACGGCGACCGGGTGCGCGTCGTGACCATCGGTGACTTCTCCAAGGAGCTGTGCGGCGGCACGCACGTGCACAACACCGCCCAGCTCGGTCTGGTGAAGCTGCTCGGCGAGTCCTCCATCGGCTCCGGTGTGCGCCGTGTCGAGGCCCTCGTCGGCGTGGACGCCTACAACTTCCTCGCCCGTGAGCACACGGTCGTCTCCCAGCTGACGGACCTGGTCAAGGGCCGTCCGGAGGAGCTGCCGGAGAAGATCTCCGGGATGCTCGCCAAGCTGAAGGACGCCGAGAAGGAGATCGAGCGGTTCCGCGCCGAGAAGGTGCTCCAGGCCGCCGCCGGTCTCGCCGAGGGTGCCAAGGACGTCCGGGGCGTGGCGCTGGCCGTCGGCCGGGTGCCGGACGGCACGGGCGCCGACGACCTGCGCAAGCTCGTCCTCGACGTCCGGGGCCGGATCCAGGGCGGCCGCGCCGCCGTCGTCGCGCTGTTCACCGTGGTCAACGGTCGCCCGCTGACCGTGATCGCCACCAACGAGGCCGCGCGCGAGCGTGGGCTCAAGGCCGGTGACCTGGTGCGTACGGCCGCCAAGACGCTCGGTGGCGGAGGCGGCGGCAAGCCGGACGTCGCCCAGGGCGGCGGCCAGAACGCCGACGCTCTCGACGAGGCCATGGCCGCCGTCGAGCGCCTCGTCGCCGAGGCGGCCTGATCGTGCGACGCGGCAGGCGGATCGCCGTCGACGTCGGGGACGCCCGGATCGGGGTCGCCTCGTGCGACCCCGACGGGGTCCTCGCCACCCCGGTCGAGACCGTCCCCGGACGTGACATCCCGTCAGCCCACAAGCGGCTGGCGGCGATTGTCGAGGAGTACGAACCCGTCGAGGTCGTGGTCGGCCTGCCCCGCTCGCTGAGCGGACGGGAAGGCCCGGCGGCGGCCAAGGTGCGGACCTTCGCCAAGGAGATGGCCCGGCGCATCGCTCCCGTGCCGGTCAGACTGGTCGACGAGCGGATGACGACGGTCACGGCCACGCAGGGTCTGCGGGCCTCCGGGGTCAGCTCCAAGAAGGGCCGCTCCGTCGTCGACCAGGCCGCGGCTGTGATCATTCTGCAGAACGCTCTGGAGATCGAGAAGATCTCCGGTCGTCCTCCGGGTGAATCCGTAGAAGTGGTCATCTGATCGCGATACGGTAACGTTCCGCGCGACATGGCAGCCGTTCGAACGTCTTCCGTACAGGACCGGACGCATCGAACGTGCACTCCACGGAGCGCTCACCGGCTGCCGCTGTGCGGCTCTAGGGGATCGATGACTGAGTATGGCCGGGGCTCCGGCTCCCAACCGTGGCATCCCGAGGACCCTCTGTACGGGGACCAGGGATACAACGGGCAGCAGTATCCGCAGCCTCCGTACGGTCAGCAGTACCCCGAGCAGCAGCAGTACGCGGAGCAGCAGTACGGCTGGGACCCCTCGCAGAGCGCGGGGGGTCAGTACGGCGCGAACCCGGCGGAGCAGTACGGCCGCCAGGACTACTACGGCCCTGACGGCTACCCGCAGCAGCAGGAGCACCACACCGGCCAGCACCAGCAGCCGCATCAGACGGGGCAGCACCAGCAGCCGGAGCAGCACACCGGCCAGCACCAGCAGCCCCATCAGACCGGCCAGCATCAGCAGCCGCACCAGACGGGGCAGCACGAGCAGCCCCATCACACGGGGCAGCACCAGCAGCCGCGTCCCGGCGTGCCGCAGCAGGCGCACGACACCGGGCAGCACGAGCAGTGGCACCCGGAGCCGGGGCCCGAGCCGGAAGAGGAGAAGCACCCCTTCTTCACCGGTGCCGACGACCCCGACGATCCCGACGGCACGGACGACTCCCGCGAGGAGAGCCGTCGCGACCGCCGCGGCAAGGGCAAGTCCAAAGGCAACGCCAAGGGCAAGAACAAGCGCCGCAGCGGCACGGCCTGCCTGCTCGTCGCCGTCGTGCTCGTCGGCGTCGTGGGCGGTGGCGGCTACCTCGCCTACGACTACTGGCAGACCCACTTCGGTGCCGCGCCCGACTACTCGGGCGAGGGCAGCGGCGAGGTCCAGGTCGAGATCCCCAAGGGTTCGACCCTGACCGGGATGGGCCAGGTCCTGGAGAAGGCGGGCGTGGTCAAGAGCGTCGGCGCCTTCACCGCGGCCGCCGGCAAGGGCGTGGCCATCCAGCCGGGCACCTACACCCTCCGCAAGGAGATGTCGGGTTCGGCGGCCGTCGCGATGATGACCCACACCGGAAACTTCCTCACCATCGGTGAGGGACGCCGGGCCGTCCAGATCTATGCCGCGATCGACCAGAAGCTCGGTCTGAAGCAGGGCACGACCAAGGACGTCGCCACCAGCCAGGTGAAGAACCTCGGGCTGCCCGAGTGGGCCAACAGCGACCCCAAGATCAAGGACCCGCTGGAGGGCTTCCTCTACCCGTCGCAGTACAGCGCGGCCAAGGGCACCAAGCCGGAGGCCATCCTCAAGCAGATGGTCGCGCGGGCCAAGGAGAACTACGCCAAGGAAGACCTGGAGGGCAAGGCCAAGGAACTGGGCCTGAAGTCCCCGCTCCAGCTCATCACCGTGGCGAGCATGGTCAACGCGGAGGGCATGACGCACGACGACTTCCGCAAGATGGCGCGCGTCATATACAACCGCCTCAAGCCGACCAACATCGAGACGAACGGCAAGCTGGAATTCGACTCGACGTACAACTACCTGAAGAACCAGAGCAAGCTGGACCTCAGCCCCAAGCAGCTCCGGTCCTTCGACGACCCGTACAACACGTACTTCTACCGGGGTCTGACACCCGGTCCCATCGGCAACCCCGGGGCCGAGGCGCTCAAGGCCGCGATGGACCCCGAGGCCGGTGACTGGTACTACTTCGTCTCCATCGACGGGAAGACGCGGTTCACCAAGAACCTCAAGGAACACCAGAAGCTCGTGGACGAGTTCAACGAAAGCCAGAAGGCGAAGAAGCAGGGATGAGTGACCCGAGGGAGCACCGCCGCCGGGCGGCGGTGCTCGGTTCGCCGATCGCCCACTCGCTCTCCCCGGTCCTGCACCGGGCCGCGTACGCGGACCTGGGCCTGGGGGAGTGGACCTACGACCGCTTCGAGGTCGACGAGGCCGCGCTGCCCGGCTTCCTGGACGGACTCGACGGCACCTGGGCGGGGCTCTCCCTGACCATGCCGCTCAAGCGGGCGGTCATCCCGCTGCTGGACGGCATCAGCGCCACGGCCGAGTCCGTCGGGGCCGTCAACACCGTCGTCCTCACCGGCGACGGCCGCCGCCTGGGCGACAACACCGACATCCCCGGCATCGCGGCGGCGCTGCGCGAGCGCGGCGTCGAGAAGGTGGCCTCCGCCACCGTGCTCGGCGCCGGGGCCACGGCCTCCTCCGCCCTCGCCGCCCTCGCCCGGATCTGCACCGGCGAGGTCACCGCCTACGTCCGCAGCGCCGAGCGCGCCGCCGAGATGCGGCACTGGGGCGAGCGGCTCGGTGTCGACGTCCGCACCGCCGACTGGAGCCGCGCGGCCGAGGGCCTCGGTGCGCCGCTGGTCGTCGCGACCACCCCGGCCGGGGCCACGGACGGCCTCGCGGCCGAGGTCCCGGAGCACCCCGGCACGCTCTTCGACGTGCTCTACGAGCCGTGGCCGACCCCGCTGGCGGCCGCCTGGGCGGACCGCGGCGGCGCGATCCTCGGCGGCCTGGACCTGCTCGTCCACCAGGCGGTGCTGCAGGTCGAGCAGATGACCGGGTGCCCCACCGCCCCGCTGGCCGCTATGCGCGCGGCGGGCGAGGCGGCCCTCGCGGCCCGTACGGCCTGACCCGCGAGGCGGCCCCCGGCCCGTTACCGGAGCCGACGCGACCGGTCCACAACCCGGACCGGCTGCCGGAAGGGGCTCCGGGTCGTGGGAGGATCTGAGGTGGCGGGCCCGGGCCGCGCACGCGCTCCGGACACGTCACCGCATGATCCAGGCGCGAGCAAGAGGAGTCCCGTTGAGCAGGTTGCGCTGGCTGACGGCCGGGGAGTCGCACGGCCCCGCACTCGTGGCGACGCTGGAGGGCCTTCCCGCCGGCGTGCCGATCACCACCGACATGGTGGCGGACCACCTGGCCCGACGGCGCCTCGGCTATGGGCGCGGCGCGCGCATGAAGTTCGAGCGTGACGAGATCACCTTCCTCGGCGGTGTCCGCCACGGCCTGTCCATGGGTTCCCCGATCGCGGTCATGGTGGGCAACACCGAGTGGCCCAAGTGGGAAAAGGTCATGGCGGCCGACCCGGTGGACCCCGACGAGCTCGCCTCGCTGGCCCGCAACGCCCCGCTGACCCGGCCGCGCCCCGGCCACGCCGACCTCGCGGGGATGCAGAAGTACGGTTTCGACGAGGCCCGGCCGGTCCTGGAGCGCGCCTCCGCCCGTGAGACCGCCGCCCGTGTCGCCCTCGGCGCCGTCGCCCGTTCCTTCCTCAAGGAGACGGCCGGCATCGAGATCGTCTCGCACGTGGTGGAGCTGGCGGCGGCCAAGGCCCCGTACGGCGTCCTCCCCAAGCCCTCCGACGTCGAGCGGCTCGACGCCGACCCGGTGCGCTGCCTGGACGCCGACGCGTCGAAGGCGATGGTCGCCGAGATCGACCAGGCCCACAAGGACGGTGACACCCTCGGTGGCGTCGTCGAGGTCCTCGCCTACGGCGTGCCGGTCGGCCTCGGCTCGCACGTCCACTGGGACCGGCGTCTGGACGCCCGCCTGGCCGCCGCTCTGATGGGCATTCAGGCCATCAAGGGCGTCGAGGTCGGCGACGGCTTCGACCTGGCCCGGGTGCCCGGCTCCAAGGCGCACGACGAGATCGTCGCCACCGAGGACGGCATCCGCCGCACCTCCGGCCGCTCCGGCGGCACCGAGGGCGGTCTGACCACCGGTGAGCTGCTGCGCGTCCGGGCGGCGATGAAGCCGATCGCGACCGTGCCGCGCGCGCTGGCCACCGTCGACGTCGTCACCGGCGAGGCGACGCAGGCGCACCACCAGCGCTCCGACGTCTGTGCCGTCCCCGCCGCCGGCATCGTCGCCGAGGCCATGGTGGCGCTCGTCCTGGCGGACGCGGTCGTCGAGAAGTTCGGCGGCGACAGCGTCACCGAGACGCGTCGCAACGTCCGGGGCTACCTCGACAACCTGGCCATCAAGTGACCCCGCCCGGCACACCCGTCGTCGTCCTGGTGGGCCCGCCCGGAGCGGGCAAGTCCACCATCGGTGCCCTGCTCGCCGAGCGGCTGGGCACCGGCTACCGGGACACCGACGCCGACATCGAGCGGACCGCCGGCAAGCCCATCCCGGAGATCTTCATCGACGAGGGCGAGCCGCACTTCCGTGAGCTGGAGCGGCAGGCCGTGGCCGCCGCCGTGGCCGAGCACCCCGGGGTGCTCTCCCTCGGCGGCGGCGCCGTCATGGACCCGGCCACCCGCGCCCTGCTCACGGGCCTGCCCGTGGTCTTCCTCGACGTCGAGCTCGCCGACGCCGTCCACCGGGTGGGCCTGGACGCCCCGCGGCCGCTGCTCGCCGTCAATCCCCGCAAGCGGTGGCGCGAGCTGATGGAAGCGCGCCGCCCGCTCTACACCGAGGTCGCCCGCGCCGTCGTCGGCACCGGCGGCCGCACCCCGGCCCAGGTGGCCGACGCCGTGCTGGAGGCACTCCAGCTGCCCCGGGCCCACACACCGGACATCCCGCAGTGAGGAACGCATGACCGACGCCCCTACCCGAATCCAGGTTGCCGGCAGCGCGGGCACCGCGCCGTACGAGGTCCTGGTCGGCAGCCAGCTGCTGGGCGAGCTGCCCGGCCTGATCGGCACCGCCGCCCAGCGGGTGGCCGTGCTGCACCCCGAGGCGCTCGCCGAGACCGGTGAGGTGCTCCGCGCGGACCTGGCCGCGCAGGGCTACGAGGCCATCGCCATCCAGCTCCCGAACGCCGAGGAGGCCAAGACCGTCGAGGTCGCCGCCTACTGCTGGAAGGCGCTCGGGCAGACCAACTTCACCCGCACCGACGTCATCGTCGGCGTCGGCGGCGGTGCCACCACGGACGTGGCGGGCTTCGTCGCCGCCACCTGGCTGCGCGGGGTGCGCTGGATCGCCGTGCCCACCACCGTGCTGGGCATGGTCGACGCGGCCGTCGGCGGCAAGACCGGCATCAACACCGCCGAGGGCAAGAACCTCGTCGGCGCCTTCCACCCCCCGGCCGGGGTGCTGTGCGACCTCGCCGCGCTGGAGTCGCTGCCGGTCCACGACTACGTCAGCGGCCTCGCCGAGATCATCAAGGCGGGCTTCATCGCCGACCCCGCGATCCTGGACCTCATCGAGGCCGACCCCGAGGCCGCCCGCACGCCGCGGGGTCCGCACACCTCGGAGCTGATCGAGCGCGCGATCAAGGTCAAGGCCGACGTCGTCTCCTCGGACCTGAAGGAATCGGGCCTGCGGGAGATCCTCAACTACGGCCACACCCTCGCCCACGCCATCGAGAAGAACGAGCGCTACAACTGGCGGCACGGCGCGGCCGTCGCCGTCGGCATGGTCTTCGCCGCGGAACTCGGCCGGATCGCCGGCCGCCTGGACGACGCGACGGCCGACCGGCACCGCGCCATCCTCGAATCCGTGGGCCTGCCCGTCACCTACCGTGGCGACCAGTGGCCCAAGCTGGTGGAGACCATGAAGGTCGACAAGAAGTCCCGCGGCGACCGGCTGCGCTTCATCGTCCTGGACGGCCTGGCCAAGCCGACGGTCCTGGAGGCACCGGACCCGGCGATGCTGCTGGCGGCACACGCGGAGATCGCCTCGTGAGCGGGCGCCGGGTGCTGGTACTCAACGGGCCGAACCTCGGCCGGCTGGGCTCCCGCGAGCCCGACGTCTACGGCTCGACCTCGTACAAGGGCCTGGTCGAGGAGTGCACCCGGCTCGGCGGCGAGCTCGGTCTCGCCGTCGAGGTCCGGGAGACCAACGACGAGGGCGAGCTGATCCGCTGGCTGCACGAGGCCGCGGACGGCTCGGTCCCCGTCGTCATCAACCCCGGGGCCTTCACGCACTATTCGTACGCGATGCGTGACGCGGCGGCCCAGCGCACCGCGCCCCTCATCGAGGTGCACATCTCCAACCCGTACACGCGCGAGGAGTTCCGCCACACCTCCGTCATCGCGGCGGTCGCCAGCGGCACGGTCGCCGGGTTCGGCATCGGTTCGTACCGGCTCGCGCTGCGTGCGCTGGCGGAGGAACTGACGGGCTGACGGGGCCGTTCCCCCGGTGGGAGCCGGAGAGCTTACTCTTTCCCCGGTCCCGCCCCTTCCCGACTCCGGTCCTCGAACTCCCCCAGCTACCGCTGGGAGGTGCCCCCAGCGGGCTGAAATTCAGTCCGTCCGGCGTTCGAGGACGCCGCGCGTCAGCGCGGTCCGGGGGCCAGGGGGGACCCCCCGCCAGTCGCCCGTACGAGACGGAGTGCCACCGGATGCAGTACCCCGTGGGGCCGCCAACGCACCCCCCGATGCCGGCAGTGCCGCCGCCCGCGCCCGGGCAGGACGCCGTGGCGCAGACCGCCGCCGTCGCGGTGCTGCTCATCGGCCCGGCGGGCGCGGGCAAGACCACCGTGGCCCGGCACTGGGCCGATACCCGCCGGGTGCCCACGGCCCACATCAGCCTCGACGACGTGCGCGAATGGGTGCGCTCCGGCTTCGCCGACCCGCAGTCCGGGTGGAACGACCACTCCGAGGCCCAGTACCGGCTCGCCCGCCGCACCTGCGGCTTCGCGGCCCGCAATTTCCTGGCCAACGGCATCTCCTGCATCCTCGACGACGCCGTCTTCCCCGACCGGCCCGTCGTGGGCCTCGGCGGCTGGAAGCGGCACGTCGGGCCCGGCCTGCTGCCCGTCGTGCTGCTGCCGGGCCTGGAGGTCGTCCTGGAGCGCAACGCCGAGCGCAGTGGCAACCGCCGCCTCAGTGACGAGGAGGTCGCCCGGATCCACGGCCGCATGGCCGGCTGGTACGGCTCCGGCCTGCCCATCATCGACAACTCCCAGCAGGACGTCACCACCACCGCCCGGCTCCTGGACGACGTGGTCGCCCGCGCACTGGCCGGCCCGCCCGGCTGGTAGGCCCCCGGGACCGCTTCCGGTCCGGCCCTCGGTCGGACGCGCTGGAACGGCCGCCCACGGCGCCTGACCGTACGCTCGGAAGCATGTCCGAGGTCTACGCGGCACGGCGCACGCGGCTGCGCGAGCGGTGCGAGGCGGCCGGCAGCGAGGCCGCCCTCGTCTCCGGGGACGCCAATGTCCGCTATCTGGCAGGCGGGGCCCCCGCCGGCGCCGCGCTGCTGGTCGGCGGGGGCGAGGACGTGCTGCTGTGCGCCGACGATCCGTACGCGGACGGCGCGGCCGGCCGGCCCGCCGAGGATCTGCGGGTCGTGGTGCTGCCGACGCCGGAGGGCGACCCGGCCGTGGCGGGTGCCGAGCGCGCCGCGGCCGCCAAGGTGGGCTCCCTCGCGGTCGAGGAGCACCATCTGACCGTGGCCCGGCACCGCGCGCTGCGCTCCGTCGCGCCCGGGCTGCGGCTGGCGGATCTCGGTACGGCTGTGGAGCAGCAGCGGATCGTCAAGGACGACGAGGAGATCTCCACGCTGCGCATCGCCGCGGAGATCGCCGACCACGCCCTGGGCGAGCTGCTCGAATCGATCCTCGTCGGGCGCACCGAGCGGCACCTCGCGCTGGAACTCGAGCGCCGGCTGATCGATCACGGCGCGCGGGGCCCCGCCTTTCCGACGTCGGTCGGCACCGGGCCGAATTCGGGTCTGGTCGGTCATCCGCCCAGCGACCGCCGGGTGGAGGAAGGAGATTTCCTCAGTGTCTGCCTGGGCGCCGACTACCGCGGCTACCGCAGCGAGGTGGCCCGTACGTTTGTGATCGGCACCTCCCCGGCGGACTGGCAGATCGAGCTGTACGAGCACGTGTTCGCAGCCCAGCGAGCCGGCCGGGAGGCGCTCGCACCGGGCGCCGCGTATCGCGAAGTGGACCGCGCGGCACGGCTGGTGCTGGAGGGCGCGGGGCACGCCGAGCGGCTCGGACCGCGCATCGGCCACGGTGTGGGACTCGAAATCGGCGAGGACCCTCGGCTGGCGCCCTCGGCCATGGGTAAACTGGACGCTTGCGTGCCGGTCACCGTAGATCCGGGGGTTCACCTCCCGGGGCGGGGCGGCGTCCGGATCGATGACACGCTCGTCGTCCGCCCTGAGGCGGACGGCGGACCCGAGCTACTCACCATCACGACCAAGGAGCTGCTCGCGCTTTAGCGCGCATCTCCTGGTTCCACCAGCTTCAGTCCAGGAGATTCCGCAACCGTGGCTTCCACGAACGACCTCAAGAACGGCATGGTGCTCAAGCTCGACGGGGGCCAGCTCTGGTCCGTCGTCGAGTTCCAGCACGTCAAGCCCGGCAAGGGCCCCGCCTTCGTCCGTACCAAGCTCAAGAATGTGCTGTCGGGCAAGGTCGTCGACAAGACCTTCAACGCCGGCGTCAAGGTCGAGACGGCCACCGTCGACAAGCGCGGTATGCAGTTCTCGTACATGGACGGCGAGTACTTCGTGTTCATGGACATGGACACGTACGACCAGCTGCACGTCGACCGCAAGGCCGTCGGTGACGCCGCCAACTTCCTGCTCGAGGGCTTCGAGGCCGTCGTCGCCAAGCACGGCGACGAGGTGCTCTACGTCGAGCTGCCGGCCGCGGTCGAGCTCGTCATCGAGCACACCGACCCGGGCGTCCAGGGCGACCGCTCCACCGGTGGCACCAAGCCCGCCAAGCTGGAGACCGGTTACGAGATCCAGGTCCCGCTCTTCATCACCACGGGTGAGAAGATCAAGGTCGACACTCGCACCGGTGATTACCTCGGTCGGGTGAACAGCTAACCGTGGCCGCCCGTAGCAAGGCCCGTAAGCGCGCCTTCCAGATCCTCTTCGAGGCCGATCAGCGCGGTTCCTCCGTGCAGAACGTGCTCGCGGACTGGGTCCGGCACTCGCGGTCCGACGACCGGCAGCCGCCGGTCAACGAGTACACGATGCAGCTGGTCGAGGGATACGCGCAGCACGTGTCCCGGATCGACGAGCTGATCGCGACCTATGCGGTCGACTGGGACCTGGACCGGATGCCGGTCGCCGACCGGAACATCGTGCGCCTCGGTGCGTACGAGCTGATCTGGGAGGACGAGACCCCGGACGCGGTGGCGATCGACGAGGCGGTGCAGCTCGCCAAGGAGTTCTCCACCGACGACTCGCCCGCTTTCGTCAACGGTCTGCTCGGCCGTTTCAAGGAGCTCAAGCCGGGGCTGCGGCGCGCGGAATAGCCGCCGCGGACCGCACAGCACCCGCACAGCACCCGCACAGCGCAAAAAACCGCCGGGGGCGGTGAGAACCCGAAAGGGTTCCACCGCCCCCGGCGGTACGTTTCTGCTCAGATTTCCGCGGTTTCCGCCACGGTCTGCGCAGAAGACGGCGACCGAACGCTGACGCGTCAGGCGTCTTCGTGCTGCACGGCACGGCGCGCGTCCGCGTCGAGCACGCCCCAGCTGATCAGCTGCTCGGTCAGCACCGAGGGCGACTGGTCATAGATCACCGCGAGGGTGCGCAGGTCGTCCTGGCGGATCGACAGCACCTTGCCGTTGTAATCGCCGCGCTGGCTCTGGATGGTCGCGGCGTAGCGCTGGAGGGGGCCCGCCTTCTCGGCCGGCACGTGGGCCAGCCGCTCCAGGTCCAGAACGAGCTTCGGCGGCGGCTCGGCGGCACCGCCGGGCGTGGTGCCCGGCAGCAGCTCCTGCACCGGCACGCCGTAGAAATCGGCCAGCTCGGCCAGGCGCTGCACGGTCACGGCACGGTCGCCGCGCTCGTACGAACCCACTACCACGGCCTTCCAGCGGCCCTGGGACTTCTCCTCGACGCCATGGAGGGAGAGGCCCTGCTGGGTGCGGATGGCACGGAGCTTGGCCCCGAGCTGTTTGGCGTATTCGCTGGACATAAAGCTCCCCAGACAGCGTATCGATATGCGGCTCCGCCGCGGGCTGGTAACTCACTGTGAGGTTACGCAGCGTAATCTGGCTTCGTCAAGCCGAATGGTCCACACCCTGGCCCGCGTGGGGCGGTGGTGAGTGTTTCGCTGGGGCCCTGGTACCGTGAAACACGTTAATCCGACGTCCTTTAATGTCCGTCCCGTGAGGCGGAGAAGGAGGTCCGTTTCGTATGGACGCAAACCGTGACGTGAAACCGGCGGCGAAGCCCACCGGCTCCGCGCGTCCCGTGCTCGAAGCACCGGACATCGCCCGGGTACTGACCCGCATCGCCCACGAGATCGTCGAGCGCGCCAAGGGCGCCGACGACGTGGTGCTCCTCGGCATCCCCACGCGTGGCGTCTTCCTCGCCCGCCGGCTGGCCGCCAAGCTCGAAGAGATCACCGGCGGCAAGATGCCCGTCGGCTCCCTCGACATCACCATGTACCGCGACGATCTGCGGCTCCGCCCGGCCCGCGCGCTCGCCCGCACCGAGATCCCCGGTGACGGGATCGACGGCCGGCTGGTGATCCTCGTCGACGACGTGCTCTTCTCCGGCCGCACCATCCGCGCCGCGCTCGACGCGCTCGGTGACATCGGCCGCCCGCGCGCGGTCCAGCTCGCGGTCCTCGTGGACCGCGGCCACCGTGAGCTTCCGATCCGCGCCGACTACGTCGGCAAGAACCTCCCCACGTCGCTGCGGGAGACGGTCAAGGTGCAGCTCACCGAGGAGGACGGCCGCGACAGCGTGCTCCTCGGCCTCCGCGAGTCCACCGCGGCCGACGAGCAGTAGCGCCACGCCCCACCGCCCGGGTCTCCGGCACCTCGCCCAGGGCCCGAACGGTCCCGGGGCCGTGCCGCCGCATGCCCGGCAGCCGCTCGCCCAGGCACCCCCATACCTCCTCGACCACGGAGTAACCGGATGAAGCGCCACCTCATCTCGGCCGCCGACCTCACGCGCGACGACGCCGTCCTGATCCTCGACACCGCCGAGGAGATGGCGCGGGTCGCCGACCGGCCGATCAAGAAACTGCCCACCCTGCGCGGCCGTACCGTCGTCAACCTCTTCTTCGAGGACTCGACCCGCACCCGCATCTCTTTCGAGGCCGCCGCCAAGCGGCTCTCCGCCGACGTCATCAACTTCTCCGCCAAGGGCTCCTCGGTCTCCAAGGGCGAGTCGCTCAAGGACACCGCCCTGACCCTGGAGGCGATGGGCGCGGACGCCGTCGTCATCCGGCACGGCGACTCCGGCGCCCCGCACCGGCTCGCCACCTCCGGCTGGATCGGCGGCTCGGTCGTCAACGCCGGCGACGGCACCCACGAGCACCCCACGCAGGCGCTGCTCGACGCCTTCACCATGCGCCGCCACCTGGCGGGCGCCGCCGACGGCGGCCCCACCCACCACCAGGGGCCCGGCGACGGCACCGGCCGTGACCTCGAAGGCCGCCGGATCACCATCGTCGGCGACATCCTGCACAGCCGCGTGGCCCGCTCCAACGTGCACCTGCTGACCTCGCTCGGCGCCCAGGTCACCCTCGTCGCGCCGCCCACGCTCGTGCCCTACGGCGTCGAGCGCTGGCCCTGCGAGGTCTCCTACGACCTCGACGCGGTGCTGCCGAAGTCCGACGCCGTGATGATGCTGCGCGTCCAGCGCGAGCGCATGAACGCCGCCTTCTTCCCCACCGAGCGCGAGTACGCGCGCCGGTACGGGCTGAACGGCGACCGGATGGCCCGGATGCCCGAGCACGCCATCGTCATGCACCCCGGCCCGATGAACCGCGGCATGGAGATCACCGCCGAGGTCGCCGACTCCGTGCGCTGCACGGCCGTCGAGCAGGTCGCCAACGGCGTCTCCATCCGGATGGCCGTCCTGTACCTGCTGCTCGGCGGGGCCGTGCTCGACCCCGAGAGCGCGCCCTCGGCACCCGCAGCGTCCGCCACCACCGCCCGCAACGAGGAGAACAAGTAATCATGAGCAAGATCCTTATTCGCGGCGCGAAGGTCCTCGGCGGCGAGCCGCAGGACGTCCTCATCGACGGCGAGACCATCGCCGAGGTCGGCACGGGCCTGTCCGCCGAGGGCGCCCAGGTCATCGAGGCCGACGGCCGGATCCTGCTGCCGGGCCTCGTCGACCTCCACACCCATCTGCGCGAGCCCGGCCGCGAGGACTCCGAGACGGTCCTGACCGGCACCCGCGCCGCGGCGAGCGGCGGCTTCACGGCCGTCTTCGCCATGGCCAACACCTTCCCCGTCGCCGACACCGCGGGCGTCGTCGAGCAGGTCTGGCGGCTCGGCAAGGAGTCCGGCTACTGCGACGTACAGCCCATCGGCGCCGTCACCGTCGGCCTGGAGGGCAAGAAGCTCGCCGAGCTCGGCGCGATGCACGAGTCGGCCGCCGGGGTGCGGGTCTTCTCCGACGACGGCAAGTGCGTGGACGACGCGGTGATCATGCGCCGCGCGCTGGAGTACGTGAAGGCCTTCGACGGCGTCGTCGCCCAGCACGCCCAGGAGCCCCGCCTCACCGAGGGCGCCCAGATGAACGAGGGCATCGTCTCCGCCGAGCTCGGCCTCGGCGGCTGGCCCGCCGTCGCCGAGGAGTCGATCATCGCCCGCGATGTGCTGCTCGCCGAGCACGTCGGCTCCCGCGTGCACATCTGCCACCTCTCCACCGCCGGCTCCGTCGAGATCGTCCGCTGGGCCAAGTCCCGCGGCATCGACGTGACCGCCGAGGTCACCCCGCACCACCTGCTCCTCACCGACGAGCTGGTGCGCTCGTACAACCCGGTCTACAAGGTCAACCCGCCGCTGCGCACCGAGGCCGATGTCATGGCGCTGCGCGAGGCCCTCGCCGACGGCACCATCGACATCGTCGCCACCGACCACGCCCCGCACCCGCACGAGGACAAGGACTGCGAGTGGGGCGCGGCGGCCATGGGCATGGTGGGGCTGGAGACCGCCCTGTCCGTTGTCCAGCACACGATGGTCGACACCGGTCTCCTCGACTGGGAGGCCGTCGCCGACCGGATGTCCGTCCGCCCGGCCGCCATCGGCCGCCTCGAAGGACACGGACGGCCGATCGCCGCCGGGGAGCCCGCCAACCTCACCCTGCTCGATTCCGCTTACCGTGGTGTCGTGGACCCCGCGGGCTTCGCCTCCCGCAGCCGCAACACCCCTTACGAGGGCCGCGAGCTGCCGGGGCGCGTCACCCACACCTTCCTGCGGGGCCGGGCAACGGTCGTGGACGGGAATCTCGCGTGACATCTGCACTGATCAATCTGGCGGCGGAACAGAAGTCCGCGGACGTCACCGACTGGGCCGCGCGCATCGGCTGGGTCGTCGGACTGCTGCTCTTCGTCGCGCTCGTCTACTGGCTGATGCGCGAGGGCTGGAAGTGGCGGGCCACGCTCCAGGGCGACCTGCCCGAGCTGCCCGACGTCCCCGACGAGCCGGGCACGCCCTCGCTCACGATGACCGGGCGCTACCACGGCTCCACCACCGCCGGGCAGTGGCTCGACCGCGTGGTCGCGCACGGCCTCGGCACCCGCAGCCGCGTCGAGCTCACCCTGACGGACCAAGGCCTGGGCGTCGTCCGGCCGGGGGCGCAGGACTTCTTCATCCCCGCTGACCGGCTGCGCGGCGCCCGGCTGGACAAGGGCATCGCCGGCAAGGTCCTCGCCGAGGGCGGCCTGCTGGTGATCACCTGGGAGCACGGCGGCAAGCAGCTGGACTCCGGCTTCCGCTCCGACCGGGCCGCCGAGCACGCGGCCTGGGTCGAGGCGATCGCCACGGCACAAGCACAGCACAACGAGAACCAGACGGAAGGCGCACGATGACGACCTCCACCCGGGGAGCCAGCAAGGTTCCCGCCGTACTCGTCCTGGAGGACGGCCGTACCTTCCGCGGCCGCGCCTACGGGGCCGTGGGGGTGACCTTCGGCGAGGCGGTCTTCAACACCGGCATGTCCGGCTACCAGGAGACCCTGACCGACCCCTCGTACCACCGTCAGGTGGTCGTCATGACGGCCCCGCACGTCGGCAACACCGGCGTCAACGACGAGGACCCCGAGTCCGGCCGCATCTGGGTCGCCGGTTACGTGGTGCGCGATCCCGCCCGGATCCCCTCCAACTGGCGCTCGCGCCGCTCCCTCGACGAGGAACTCGTCGCCCAGGGCGTCGTCGGCATCAGCGGTATCGACACCCGCGCCCTCACCCGCCACCTGCGCGAGAGCGGCGCCATGCGGGTCGGCATCTTCTCCGGCGACAACCTGCCCGACGCGGACACCATGCTCGCCGAGGTGCGCCGGGCCCCCGAGATGAAGGGCGCCGACCTCGCCGCCGAGGTCGCCACCAAGGAGGCGTACGTCGTCCCCGCGATCGGTGCGAAGAAGTTCACCGTCGCCGCGATCGACCTCGGCATCAAGGGCATGACCCCGCACCGGATGGCCGAGCGCGGCATCGAGGTGCACGTGCTGCCCGCCACCGCCACCGCGGAGGACATCTACGCCCTCGACCCCGACGGGGTGTTCTTCTCCAACGGCCCGGGCGACCCGGCCACCGCCGACCACCCGGTCTCCGTGATGCGCAGTGTCCTGGAGCGCAGGACGCCGCTCTTCGGCATCTGCTTCGGCAACCAGATCCTCGGCCGCGCGCTCGGCTTCGGCACCTACAAACTGAAGTACGGCCACCGGGGCATCAACCAGCCCGTGCAGGACCGCACGACCGGCAAGGTCGAGGTCACCGCGCACAACCACGGCTTCGCCGTCGACGCCCCGCTCGACGCCGCGACCGACACCCCCTACGGCCGCGTCGAGGTCTCCCACGTCTGTCTCAACGACAACGTGGTGGAGGGGCTCCAGCTCCTCGACCAGCCGGCTTTCAGCGTCCAGTACCACCCCGAGGCAGCAGCCGGTCCGCACGACGCCGCGTACCTGTTCGACCGCTTTGTGAAGCTCATGGAGGGCCAGCGTGCCTAAGCGCACCGATATCCAGTCCGTCCTGGTCATCGGCTCCGGCCCGATCGTCATCGGCCAGGCAGCGGAGTTCGACTACTCCGGCACCCAGGCCTGCCGGGTGCTGAAGTCCGAGGGCCTGCGGGTCATCCTCGTCAACTCCAACCCGGCCACGATCATGACCGACCCGGAGATCGCCGACGCCACGTACGTCGAGCCGATCACCCCGGAGTTCGTCGAGAAGATCATCGCCAAGGAGCGCCCCGACGCGCTGCTGCCCACCCTCGGCGGCCAGACCGCGCTCAACACCGCGATCTCCATGCACGAGAACGGTGTGCTGGAGAAGTACGGCGTCGAGCTCATCGGTGCCAACGTCGAGGCGATCAACAAGGGCGAGGACCGCGACCTGTTCAAGGGCGTCGTCGAGGCCGTCCGCGCCAAGATCGGCCACGGCGAGTCCGCCCGCTCGGTCATCTGCCACACGATGGACGAGGTCATCGCGGGCGTCGACACCCTCGGCGGCTACCCCGTCGTCGTCCGCCCCTCCTTCACCATGGGCGGCGCCGGCTCCGGCTTCGCCCACGACGAGGACGAGCTGCGCCGCATCGCCGGCCAGGGCCTCACGCTCTCCCCGACCACCGAGGTGCTCCTGGAGGAGTCCATCCTCGGCTGGAAGGAGTACGAGCTGGAGCTGATGCGCGACAAGAACGACAACGTCGTGGTCGTCTGCTCCATCGAGAACTTCGACCCGATGGGCGTGCACACCGGTGACTCGATCACCGTCGCCCCGGCGATGACGCTGACCGACCGCGAGTACCAGCGGCTGCGCGACGTCGGTATCGCGATCATCCGCGAGGTCGGCGTCGACACCGGCGGCTGCAACATCCAGTTCGCCGTCAACCCCGACGACGGCCGGATCATCGTCATCGAGATGAACCCGCGCGTCTCCCGCTCCTCGGCGCTGGCCTCCAAGGCCACCGGTTTCCCGATCGCGAAGATCGCCGCCCGGCTCGCCGTCGGCTACACCCTCGACGAGATCCCGAACGACATCACCGAGAAGACCCCGGCGTCCTTCGAGCCCACGCTCGACTACGTCGTCGTCAAGGTGCCGCGCTTCGCCTTCGAGAAGTTCCCGGCCGCCGACGCCACGCTGACCACCACCATGAAGTCGGTCGGCGAGGCCATGGCCATCGGCCGTAACTTCACCGAGGCCCTGCAGAAGGCGCTGCGCTCGCTGGAGAAGAAGGGCTCGCAGTTCGACTTCGCCTCCGAGCCCGGCGACAAGGCCGAGCTGCTCGCGAAGACCGTGGTGCCGACCGACGGCCGGATCAACACGGTCATGGACGCCATCCGGGCCGGCGCGAGCGCGGAGGAGATCTTCGACGCCACGAAGATCGACCCGTGGTTCGTCGACCAGCTCTTCCTGATCCACGAGATCTCCCAGGAGCTCGCCGCCGCCGAGAAGCTGGAGCCGGGGATCCTCGCCGAGGCCAAGCGGCACGGCTTCTCCGACGCCCAGATCGGTGCGATCCGCGGCCTGCGCGAGGACGTCGTCCGCGAGGTCCGGCAGGCGCTCGGCGTCCGCCCGGTCTACAAGACGGTCGACACCTGCGCCGCCGAGTTCGCCGCGAAGACCCCGTACTTCTACTCGTCCTACGACGAGGAGTCCGAGGTCGCGCCGCGCGAGAAGCCCGCAGTGATCATCCTCGGCTCGGGTCCGAACCGCATCGGCCAGGGCATCGAGTTCGACTACTCCTGTGTCCACGCCTCCTTCGCGCTCAGCGACGCCGGCTACGAGACCGTGATGGTCAACTGCAACCCCGAGACCGTCTCCACCGACTACGACACCTCCGACCGGCTCTACTTCGAGCCGCTCACCCTGGAGGACGTCCTGGAGATCGTCCACGCCGAGACCCTCGCCGGTCCCGTCGCGGGCGTCATCGTCCAGCTCGGCGGCCAGACCCCGCTCGGCCTCGCCCAGGCCCTCAAGGACAACGGCGTGCCGATCGTCGGCACCTCGCCCGAGGCCATCGACCTCGCCGAGGAGCGCGGCGCCTTCGGCCGGGTGCTGACCGAGGCCGGGCTGCCCGCGCCGAAGTACGGCACCGCCTTCTCCTTCGAGGAGGCCAAGGGCATCGCCGCCGAGATCGGCTACCCGGTCATGGTCCGCCCGTCCTACGTGCTCGGCGGCCGCGGCATGGAGATCGTCTACGACGAGCCCTCGCTGGGGGAGTACCTCACCCGCCACGCCGGTCTGATCTCCGAGCACCCGGTCCTCATCGACCGCTTCCTCGACGACGCCATCGAGATCGACGTCGACGCGCTCTACGACGGCCACGAGCTCTACCTCGGCGGCGTCATGGAGCACATCGAGGAAGCCGGCATCCACTCCGGCGACTCCGCGTGCGCGCTGCCCCCGATCACCCTCGGCGGCTTCGACATCAAGCGGCTGCGGAACTCCACCGAGGCCATCGCCAAGGGCGTCGGCGTCCGCGGCCTGATCAACATCCAGTTCGCCATGGCCGGCGACATCCTCTACGTGCTGGAGGCCAACCCCCGCGCCTCCCGGACGGTCCCCTTCACCTCGAAGGCGACCGCCGTGCCGCTCGCCAAGGCCGCGGCCCGCATCTCGCTGGGCGCGACCGTCGCGGAGCTGCGTGCCGAGGGCATGCTGCCCAAGGAGGGCGACGGCGGCACCCTGCCGCTCGACGCGCCGATCTCCGTCAAGGAGGCCGTGATGCCGTGGAGCCGCTTCCGCGACGCCTCCGGCCGCGGCGTGGACACCGTTCTCGGCCCGGAGATGCGCTCCACCGGCGAGGTCATGGGCATCGACAAGGTCTTCGGCACGGCGTACGCCAAGTCGCAGGCCGGCGCCTACGGCGCGCTGCCCACCAAGGGCCGCGCGTTCGTCTCCGTCGCCAACCGCGACAAGCGCTCGATGATCTTCCCGGCCCGTGAGCTGGTCGCCCACGGCTTCGAGCTGCTCGCCACCTCGGGCACCGCCGAGGTACTCAAGCGCAACGGCATCAACGCCACCGTCGTGCGCAAGCAGAGCGAGGGCGAGGGCCCGAACGGCGAGAAGACGATCGTCCAGCTCATCCACGACGGCCAGGTCGACCTGATCGTCAACACCCCGTACGGCACCGGCGGCCGCCTCGACGGCTACGAGATCCGCACCGCCGCGGTCGCCCGCGCGGTGCCGTGCCTGACCACGGTCCAGGCCCTCGCGGCCGCCGTCCAGGGCATCGAGGCGCTCACCCGCGGCGACGTCGGCGTGTGTTCCCTGCAGGAGCACGCGGAGCGCCTGACCGCCGCCCGGCAGTAGTCCTTCCCCCGACCGCCCGCCCTCCCCGCCCCGGGGAGGGCGGGCGGTCCGGAACGGATACCCCGCTCGCCCTACGAAGGTCTGGCCCCATGTACTCCCTCCTCTTCCGACTGCTCTTCCAGCGGATGGACCCCGAGCAGGCTCATCACCTGGCCTTCGGCTGGATCCGCCGCGCCGCCCGCGTCCCGGTGCTGCGCACGTTCGTCGCGGCCGTCCTCGCGCCCCGCCACAAGGCGCTGCGCACCGAGGCGTTCGGCCTGCGCATGCACGGCCCCTTCGGCCTCGCCGCAGGCTTCGACAAGAACGCCACCGCCATCGACGGCATGACGATGCTCGGCTTCGACCACGTCGAGATCGGCACCGTCACGGGCCGGCCGCAGCCCGGCAACCCCAAGAAGCGGCTCTTCCGCCTCGTCGCCGACCGCGCCCTCGTCAACCGCATGGGCTTCAACAACGACGGCTCGGCGGTCGTGGCGGAGCGGCTGGGCGCACGGAAGGCCGCCCTCGGCAAACAGCACAGCCGGACCACTGTCGGCGTCAACATCGGCAAGACCAAGATCGTCCCCGAGGACGAGGCCGTCGCCGACTACGTCACCTCCACCGAGCGCCTCGCCGCGCACGCCGACTACCTCGTCGTCAACGTCTCCTCCCCGAACACGCCGGGGCTGCGCAACCTCCAGGCCACCGAGGCGCTGCGCCCGCTGCTGACCGCCGTGCGCGAGGCCGCCGACCGCACGGTCACCACCCGGCGCGTACCGCTGCTGGTGAAGATCGCCCCCGACCTCGCCGACGACGACGTCGACGCCGTCGCCGACCTCGCGCTCGAACTGGGCCTGGACGGCATCATCGCCACCAACACCACCATCGCCCGCGACGGGCTCGGCCTGAAGACGCCGAAGCGCACGGTGGAGGCCATCGGAGCCGGCGGCCTGTCCGGCGCCCCCCTCAAGGCCCGCTCGCTGGAGGTCCTGAGCCGTCTGTACGCCCGTGTGGGCGACCGGATCACCCTGGTGGGTGTCGGGGGCATCGAGACCGCCGACGACGCCTGGGAGCGCATCCTGGCGGGCGCCACCCTCGTCCAGGGCTACAGCGCCTTCATCTACGAGGGCCCGTTCTGGTGCCGGAAGATCCACCGGGGTCTGGCCGAGCGCCTCGCGGCGAGCCCGTACGCCACCCTCGCCGAGGCGGTGGGCGCTGCCGCGCGGGAGACGACGGCGTGATCTCGCCGCCCGGGTCGCAGCCGACTCGCGCGCCCCGCCCCGCCCCGAACCCCGGAGGAACCCCGTGACCGAGAGCACCCCCCTGGAGCCCTTCGGCGCCCGCCTGCGCCGTGCCATGGACGAGCGCGGCCCGCTGTGCGTCGGCATCGACCCGCACGCCGCCCTGCTCGCCGACTGGGGCCTGTCCGACGACATCGCGGGCCTGGAGCGCTTCACCCGCACCGTCGTCGAGGCCCTGGCCGACCGCGTCGCCGTCCTCAAGCCCCAGTCCGCCTTCTTCGAGCGCTTCGGCTCGCGCGGCATCGCCGTCCTGGAGCAGGCCGTCGCCGACTCCCGGGCGGCCGGCGCGCTGGTCCTGATGGACGCCAAGCGCGGCGACATCGGCTCGACCATGGCCGCCTACGCCGCGACCTACCTCGACCCGGCCTCGCCGCTCTTCTCCGACGCCGTCACCGTCAGCCCCTACCTCGGCTACGGCTCGCTGCGCCCCGCTCTGGACCTGGCCCGTGAGAGCGGCACCGGCGTCTTCGTCCTCGCGCTCACCTCGAACCCGGAGGGCGCGGAGGTCCAGCACGCGGTGCGTGCCGACGGCGCGAGCGTCGCGGCGACGATGCTGG
The DNA here is from genome assembly GCF_017876625.1 of Streptomyces syringium. Lineage (NCBI taxonomy): Bacteria > Bacillati > Actinomycetota > Actinomycetes > Kitasatosporales > Streptomycetaceae > Streptomyces > Streptomyces syringium. The sequence goes on along the minus strand of NZ_JAGIOH010000001.1, from coordinate 1,532,646 downwards.
AGCACGTGAAGGCCGAAAACGCCGATGCCGCGCCCATGGGCTCGTACGGCGCGGTGGTCGGCGCGACCCTGGGCGACACGCTCGGCGCGGCCGGCGTGGACCTCGCGATCAACGGTCCGCTGCTCGCCCCGGGCATCGGCGCGCAGGGCGCCACCCCCGCCGACCTGCCCCGGGTCTTCGGCGCGGCCGTCCGCGACGTCGTCCCGAACGTCAGCCGCGGTGTGCTGCGGCACGGTCCGGACGTGACCGCGCTGCGCGCGAGTGCCGCCCGGTTCGCCGGTGAGGTGCGGGACGCCGTGGACACGGCAGCGTCGCGTTAACGCCAAAATTGTTGGTCAGTATGTCCCGAAAAGTCCTGGTCGAGAGAGTCTGACCAGGACTTTTCGTCTGTTCTCGCTGACTGGAGCGGGATCGGCCGCTAGTCTCCGACGAGAGCGAACGAGCAAGCGCGTTGCTCGTTGCTCCGCAGGTGTGGGCCGACTAGGTTCCTCACCGGTCCTTATCCGACAGTTCGACATCCGAGGTGACGTAGGCGTGGCTCTTCCGCCCCTTACCCCTGAACAGCGCGCAGCCGCGCTCGAGAAGGCCGCCGCGGCTCGCCGGGAGCGCGCCGAGGTCAAGAATCGACTCAAGCACTCCGGCGCCTCGCTGCATGACGTGATCAAGCAGGGCCAGGAGAACGACGTCATCGGCAAGATGAAGGTCAGCGCTCTCCTGGAGAGCCTTCCCGGTGTGGGCAAGGTTCGCGCGAAGCAGATCATGGAGCGGCTCGGCATTTCCGAGAGCCGCCGCGTGCGCGGGCTCGGCACGAATCAGATCGCCTCTCTTGAGCGTGAGTTCGGCGGCAAAGCCGCCTGACGTTCCCAGGCACTCCCGGGAACCGGGATAATCGCTGCATGAGTACTGCAGTCTCCCGGGGGACGTCCCCCGTACCCCCGGCCAGACAACCGCGGCTGACCGTGCTCTCCGGCCCCTCCGGGGTCGGTAAGAGCACGGTCGTCGCCCATATGCGCAAGGCACACCCCGAGGTATGGCTCTCGGTCTCCGCCACCACCCGCAAGCCGCGGCCCGGTGAGCGGGACGGCGTCCACTACTTCTTCGTCGACGACGAGCAGTTCGACAAGCTCATCGCCAACGGCGAGCTGCTGGAGTGGGCCGAGTTCGCGGGCAACCGCTACGGCACGCCCCGGCAGGCGGTGCTCGACCGCCTGGAGGCGGGCGAGCCCGTCCTGCTGGAGATCGACCTCCAGGGCGCGCGGCTGGTCCGCACGTCCATGCCGGAGGCCCAGCTGGTCTTCCTCGCCCCGCCGAGCTGGGACGAGCTGGTCCGCCGGCTCACCGGCCGCGGCACCGAGTCGCCGGAGGTCATCGAGCGCCGGCTGGCCGCCGCGAAGATCGAGCTGGCGGCCGAGCCCGAGTTCGACACGACGCTGGTCAACACCTCCGTCGAGGACGTCGCGCGTGAGCTGCTAGCCTTGCTGCGTTGAGCTGGGATTGGCTCGGATAACCGCGCCGACCCCGAGCTCGAAGCTTCACCTCCTTCTCCACCCCCCTTCGGAAGGCAGAGAGTGTCCTCTTCCATCACCGCGCCCGAGGGCATCATCAACCCGCCGATTGATGAGCTGCTCGAGGCAACCGACTCGAAGTACAGCCTGGTGATCTACGCCGCCAAGCGTGCGCGCCAGATCAACGCGTACTACTCGCAGCTCGGCGAGGGCCTGCTGGAGTACGTCGGCCCGCTGGTGGACACCCACGTCCACGAGAAGCCGCTCTCCATCGCGCTCCGCGAGATCAACGCGGGCCTGCTGACCTCCGAGGCCATCGAGGCCCCGGCTCAGTAAGCATTCGGTTTTTCATCACCACAGGCCCGGCAGCGCAGCTGCCGGGCCTGTGGTGTGTCATAGACGCATACGACCGTACGACTGCATGTACGACTGCGCGGGGAGAAGCGAAGCGATGGACAAGCCCAAGGTCGTCCTGGGGGTCAGCGGCGGGATCGCCGCCTACAAGGCGTGCGAGCTGCTGCGCCGCCTCACCGAGTCGGGCCACGACGTCCGGGTCGTACCGACCGCGTCGGCCCTGCACTTCGTGGGCGAGGCGACCTGGTCCGCCCTGTCCGGGAACCCGGCGGGCACCGAGGTGTGGGAGAGCGTCCACGAGGTGCCGCACGTGCGGATCGGGCAGGAGGCCCAGCTCGTCGTCGTGGCGCCCGCCACCGCCGACATGCTCGCCAAGGCCGCCCACGGCCTGGCCGACGACCTGCTGACCAACACCCTGCTCACCGCGCGCTGCCCGGTCGTCTTCGCCCCGGCGATGCACACCGAGATGTGGGAGAACCAGGCCACCCAGGAGAACGTCGCCACCCTGCGCCGCCGGGGCGCGATCGTCATCGAGCCCGCCGTCGGCCGCCTCACCGGCGTCGACACCGGCAAGGGCCGGCTGCCGGACCCGGGCGAGATCTTCGAGGTCTGCCGCCGGGTGCTGGCGCGCGGCGCCGGGCAGAGCGCGGCGGACCTGGCCGGCCGCCATGTGGTGATCAGTGCGGGCGGCACCCGTGAGCCGCTCGACCCCGTCCGCTTCCTCGGCAACCGCTCCTCGGGCAAGCAGGGGTACGCGCTGGCCCGTACGGCCGTCGCCCGGGGGGCCCGGGTGACGCTCGTCGCCGCCAACAGCGAGCTGCCCGACCCGGCCGGCGCGGACGTGGTCCGGGTCGGCACGGCGGTGCAGATGCGCGAGGCGGTCCTGGCGGCCGCGGCGGACGCGGATGCCGTGATCATGGCGGCCGCGGTGGCCGATTTCCGGCCCGAGCGATACGCCGAGGGCAAAATCAAAAAGCGCGACGGACGGGAACCGGAGCCGGTCGCGCTCGTCCGCAACCCCGACATCCTCGCCGAGATCTCGGCGGACCGGGCGCGCCCCGGACAGGTCGTCGTCGGCTTCGCGGCCGAGACCGACGAGGTACTCGCCAACGGTCGGGCCAAGCTCGCCCGAAAGGGCTGTGACCTGCTGGTTGTCAATGAGGTGGGGGAGCGGAAGACGTTCGGTTCCGAGGAGAACGAGGCCGTGGTGCTCGGGGCGGACGGCAGTGAGACCACCGTTCCGCACGGCCCGAAGGAGGCCCTCGCCGACACCGTCTGGGACCTCGTGGCACCGCGCCTCTCCTGAGGTCTGCGGGGGCAGGTGTCGCAGGTCACGCAGGGCTTGATGCGCGACAGGATGCCCCAACCACGGGAACGCCGGATAAACTGACCTCCGGATCCGCGTCGAGCGCAGCTCTCGGCCGGGTCCATAAATGATCAGCCAGCAGCCGCTGCAACCCCAGGGAGCGATGTGTCCCGCCGCCTGTTCACCTCGGAGTCTGTGACCGAAGGTCACCCCGACAAGATCGCTGACCAGATCAGTGACACCATCCTCGACGCGCTCCTGAAGGAGGACCCGACGTCCCGGGTCGCCGTCGAGACCTTGATCACCACCGGCCTCGTGCACGTCGCCGGCGAGGTGACGACGAAGGCTTACGCGCCGATCGCCTCTCTGGTGCGCAACAAGATCCTCGAGATCGGTTACGACTCGTCCAAGAAGGGCTTCGACGGCGCTTCCTGTGGCGTCTCGGTCTCCATCGGCGCGCAGTCGCCGGACATCGCCCAGGGTGTCGACACCGCGTACGAGCAGCGGGTCGAGGGCGACGAGGACGAGCTCGACAAGCAGGGCGCCGGCGACCAGGGCCTGATGTTCGGCTACGCCTGCGACGAGACCCCCGAGCTGATGCCGCTGCCGATCCACCTGGCGCACCGGCTCTCCCGCCGTCTGTCGGAGGTCCGCAAGAACGGGACCATCCCCTACCTGCGCCCCGACGGCAAGACCCAGGTCACCATCGAGTACGACGGCAACAAGGCCGTGCGCCTGGACACCGTGGTCGTCTCCTCGCAGCACGCGTCCGACATCGACCTGGACTCGCTGCTCGCTCCCGACATCCGCGAGTTCGTCGTCGAGCACGTCCTCAAGGAGCTGATCGAGGACGGCATCAAGCTCGACACCGAGGGCTACCGCCTCCTGGTCAACCCGACCGGCCGCTTCGAGATCGGCGGCCCGATGGGCGATGCCGGTCTGACCGGCCGCAAGATCATCATCGACACCTACGGCGGCATGGCCCGTCACGGCGGCGGTGCCTTCTCGGGCAAGGACCCGTCCAAGGTCGACCGCTCCGCCGCGTACGCGATGCGCTGGGTCGCGAAGAACGTGGTCGCCGCCGGTCTCGCCACGCGCTGCGAGGTGCAGGTCGCGTACGCGATCGGCAAGGCCGAGCCGGTGGGTCTGTTCGTCGAGACCTTCGGGACCGCCACGGTCGAGGTCGAGAAGATCGAGACCGCGATCGCCGAGGTCTTCGACCTCCGTCCGGCCGCGATCATCCGCGACCTGGACCTGCTCCGTCCGATCTACGCGCAGACCGCCGCGTACGGCCACTTCGGCCGTGAGCTGCCCGACTTCACGTGGGAGCGCACGGACCGCGTGGACGCGCTGAAGAAGGCCGCGGGCCTGTAAGGCTCCGCTGCCCCACGCTGTACGACGACGGCCCCGGACCGCTTGGTCCGGGGCCGTCGTGCTGCCGCGGCCGCTCCCGCGAGTCCCGTCACCGCCCCTGATCCCGGGCACCCCGGCAGCACGCCGCCCCCTGTCAGTGGCGTCTGCTAAGACTGAGGCTGTGAGCAGCGAGAACGGGCGACCCGGGGAGCCCGCGGGGGAACAGGCGGAGCAGCTCGCGTTCCTGCGCGAGACCGTACGCAAGGCCAAGGTGCCGCGGGCCAAGCCGCGCACCTGGCGGGGGGCCGAGCTGGCCAAGGAGCTGCCCGTCGCGCGCGTCCTGGTCGACAAGGGCCCGGTCCACCTCGACCGCCTGTGGGACTACGCGGTGCCGCTGGAGCTGGACGCCGACGCGCAGCCGGGCACGCGGGTGCGGGTGCGCTTCGGCGCGGGCACCCGCAACGTGCGCGGCGGCCGCCGGGAGGGCGGCGGGCTGCTCGACGGCTACATCGTCGACCGGGTGGCCGAGTCCGACTATCAGGGCCCGCTGGCCGCCATCGCCCAGGTGCTGTCCCCGGAGCCGGTGCTCGGCCCCGCCCTGTTCCAGCTCTGCCGGTCCGTCGCGGACCGTTACGCGGGCTCCCTCGCCGATGTCCTGCAGCTGGCCGTGCCGCCCCGGCACGCCCGTATCGAGGCCGAGGCGTCGCCCGAGCCGGCGGCTCCGCCCGCGCGGCCGGAGCCCGGCAGCTGGGCCCGCTATCCGACGGGGCCCGCCTTCCTCGACGCCGTGGCACGGGGTGACGCCCCCCGGGCGGTGTGGACCGCGCTGCCCGGCCCGCACTGGCCCGAGGAGCTGGCGCGGGCCGCCGCCGCGGCGCTCGCCTCGCGCCGCGGCGCGCTGATCGTCGTGCCGGACGGCCGGGCCGCGGCCCGGGTCGACGCCGCGCTCACCGCACAGCTCGGCACCGGCCGCCATGTGCTGCTGACCGCCGACACCGGGCCCGAGGAGCGTTACCGCCGCTGGCTCGCGGTCAGCCGTGGTTCCGTACGGGCCGTGGTGGGCACCCGGGCCGCGATGTTCGCCCCCGTCCGCGACCTCGGCCTCGCGGCCATCTGGGACGACGGCGACTCCAGCCACAGCGAGCAGCACGCCCCGCAGCCGCACGCGCGCGAGGTGCTCCAGCTGCGGGCCGCGCACGAGAAGGCCGCGTTCCTGCTCGGCGGGTTCGGCTGCACGGTCGAGGCGGCGCAGCTCGTGGACACCGGCTGGGCACTGCCGCTGACCGCCCCGCGCGAGCGGGTGCGGGCCACCGCCCCCCTGATCCGCACGGTCGGGGACGCCGACCAGGCGCGGGACGAGGCGGCCCGCGCCGCCCGGCTGCCCACGCTCGCCTGGCAGGCCGCCCGGGAGGGCCTCAAGCACGGCCCCGTGCTCGTCCAGGTGCCGCGCCGTGGGTACGTGCCCCGGCTGGCCTGTGAGCGGTGCCGGGAGCCCGCCCGGTGCACGCACTGCGCCGGCCCGCTGGAGGCGCGCGAGGATGACGGCGCGCTGCACTGCACGTGGTGCGGGCTCCAGGCCCGGGACTGGCACTGCGGGGAGTGCGGGGGCTTCCGGCTGCGCGCACAGATCGTGGGGGCCCGGCGCACCGCCGAGGAGCTGGGCCGCGCGTTTCCCGCCGTGCCCGTACGGACCTCCGGGCGCGACCACGTGCTGGACACGGTTCCGGACCGGCCCGCCATCGTCGTCTCCACACCCGGCGCCGAGCCCGTGGCCGAGGGCGGTTACGCGGCGGCCCTGCTGCTGGACGGCTGGGCCCTCCTCGGCCGCCCCGACCTGCGGGCGGGCGAGGAGGCGCTGCGCCGCTGGCTCGGCGCGGCGGCCCTGGTGCGGGGCCAGGACGCGGGCGGCACCGTGGTCGTCGTCGCCGAGCCGACGCTGCGGCCCGTGCAGGCGCTGGTCCGCTGGGACCCGGCCGGACACGCGGTGCGTGAGCTGGCCGACCGCGCCGAGCTGGGCTTCCCGCCCGTGTCCCGGATGGCCGCGGTCGCCGGCCCCCCGGAGGCCGTCGCCGAGCTGATCGCCGCGGCGCGGCTGCCGGACGGCACCGAGGTGCTCGGCCCGGTGCCGCTGCCGGTGACGGCGCCCGGCCGGCCGCGCCGCGCGGGTGACCCGCCACCGGGGGAGAGCTGGGAGCGGGCCCTGCTGCGGGTGCGCCCCGGGCAGGGGGCCGAGCTGGCCGCCGCCCTCAAGACGGCCCAGGCGGCGAGGCTGGCGCGCCGTGACGGGGAGCCCGTCCGCCTGCGCATCGATCCTCCGGACATCGGCTAGCCGGGCCCGCCCGGCGTCGGCGACGCTAGCCCCGGACGGCTGCCGGACGGCTGCCCGCGGCAGCCCGGACGCGTGGTGCCCTCGGGCGGCTTGCCGCGCCGGTGTCGGCCGTCGCGCCGGCCCGTCAGCCGTTGCGCGGGCCCGGGAAAGCCGGGGGGCGGGGCTCGTCGCGGTGGGGCACGGCCGGCTGGCCCGGCATGGAGCGGGCGGCGGGGACGATCGGCACGGACTGCGGCTCGGCGGTGCGCACCGCCTCGGTGCTCTCGGCGGGGACCTGGCCGTTGCTGCGGCGGGCGCCGTAGCGGCGGTGCACGGCCTGCTTGGTGACGCCGAGCGCCGAACCCACCGCGTCCCACGAGAAGCCCAGCGAACGGTCGAAGTCCACCGCCGCCGTCACCAGCGTCTCGACGCTGTCGCGCAGTTCCTGCGCCAGCCGGACGGTCGGGGCGGGGGCGCGCCCGTAGACGACGAAGCCCGCGGAGGGGCCCGTGCGGCGGGGACGGTAGACATTGCCCAGCTGGGCGGTGAGGGTACGCAGCGCGTCCACCTGTCGGCGGACCCGCTCGATGTCCCGCACCAGAAGATGCAGGCTGGCCCGTGCCTGGGCGTCGTGGGTTGCGTGGTCGGCCATGAACAAGCCTCTCGGACCGGCGGTGAAAAGGACGGAGAAAGCGGAGCAAACGGAAAAGGTGCGAGCGGACCGAGAACGGGAGCGGGCCGCGGCAGCGGCCCGTTTTCGGTCAATCTCTCTTGACCACAACGCGCCACAGCCCGCCGGGTCACGGTATGGGGGCGCACGTCAGATGAAATGGGGCGCGCGGCGCCCCCTTACGCCCCTCGATTCCGGGCCTTCCGGCACGGCGGACGAGGGAGCGGACCCTGGCCCGGCACCCGGCCCGGCCCCGGAGCGGCCCGCCTGTGGTCCGGCCCGTGGTCCGCCCGTGATCACCGCACTAGACTGGGGCGCCGTTCCGCTCGGCGCTTGAGAGGTAGTTCGCCACCCATGAGGCTCGTCTTCGCCGGTACCCCCGAGGTCGCCGTACCCGCCCTCGACGCCCTGCTCGCCTCGGACCGGCACGAGGTCGTCGCCGTGGTCACCCGGCCCGACGCCCCCGCCGGGCGCGGCCGCCGGCTCGTCGCGAGCCCCGTCGCCCAGCGCGCGGAGGAGGCCGGGATCGAGGTGCTCAAGCCCGCCAAGCCGCGCGAGCCGGACTTCCTCGCCCGGCTCCGCGAGATCGCCCCCGACTGCTGCCCGGTCGTCGCCTACGGCGCGCTGCTGCCCAAGGCCGCCCTGGAGATCCCCGCCCACGGCTGGGTCAACCTGCACTTCTCGCTGCTGCCCGCGTGGCGCGGCGCGGCCCCCGTGCAGCACGCGATCCTCGCGGGCGACGAGGTCACCGGAGCCTCCACCTTCCTGATCGAGGAGGGGCTCGACTCCGGACCCGTCTTCGGCGTGCTGACCGAGCAGGTCCGGCCCACCGACACCAGCGGCGACCTGCTCACCCGGCTCGCGTTCGCCGGGTCCGGGCTGCTCCTGGCGACCATGGACGGCATCGAGGACGGCACCCTCAAGGCCGTGCAGCAGCCCGCCGACGGCATCTCCCTCGCCCCGAAGATCAATGTCGAGGACGCCCAGCTGGACTGGTCCGCGCCGGCCCTGCGCGTCGACCGCGTGGTGCGCGGCTGCGCCCCCGCCCCCGGCGCCTGGACGCTCTTCCGGGGTGAGCGGCTGAAGGTCATGTCGGTGGCCCCGGCCCCCGACCGCACCGGCCTGGCGCCCGGCGAGATCGCCGCCGCGAAGAACTCCCTGCACGTCGGCACCGGTTCGCACGCCGTGGAGCTCCTGTGGGTCCAGCCGCAGGGGAAGAAGCCGATGAAGGCCGCCGACTGGGCCCGCGGTGTCCGTATCGCCGCAGGCGAGCGGCTCGGCGGCGCGTAAGCGCAGCGCGTACGCTGGACCCCTTCACCACCCCAGCTCCGGAGCACCTTTCGTGAACGATCGCGCGCCGCGTCGCCAGCCCAGCCGCCCTGCGAAGCCCTACCGCCGTCCCCAGAAGGACCCGGTGCGGATCCTGGCCTTCGAGGCCCTGCGGGCCGTGGACGAGCGGGACGCGTACGCGAACCTCGTGCTGCCGCCGCTGCTGCGCAAGGCCCGCGAGGGCGGCGGCTTCGACGCGCGGGACGCGGCGCTGGCCACGGAGCTGGTCTACGGCACGCTCCGCCGCCAGGGCACCTACGACGCGATCATCGCGTCCTGCGTCGACCGGCCGCTGCGCGAGGTGGACCCCCCAGTGCTGGACGTGCTGAGCCTCGGCGCGCACCAGCTGCTCGGTACGCGCATCCCCGCCCACGCCGCGGTGTCGGCCAGCGTCGAGCTGGCGCGGGTCGTCCTCGGCGACGGCCGGGCCAAGTTCGTCAACGCGGTGCTTCGGAAGATCACCGCTCATGACCTCGACAGTTGGCTGGAACGAGTCGCTCCGCCGTACGAGGACGACGCCGAGGCGCACCTCGCCGTCGTCCACTCGCACCCGCGCTGGATCGTCTCCGCCCTGTGGGACGCCCTCGGTGGCGGCCGGGCCGGCATCGAGGATCTGCTGGAGGCCGACAACGAACGGCCCGAGGTCACCCTCGTCGCCCGCCCCGGGCGCTCGACGGTCGAGGAGCTGCTCGCCGCGGTGGGCGAGGACTCGGGCCTGCCCGGCCGCTGGTCGCCGTACGCCGTGCGGCTCGCCGAGGGCGGCGAGCCCGGCGCGCTCCAGGCCGTCGCCGAGGGCCGCGCGGGCGTCCAGGACGAGGGCAGCCAGCTGGTCGCCCTCGCCCTGGCCAACGCCCCGGTGGAGGGCCCCGACGCCCGCTGGCTGGACGGCTGTGCGGGGCCCGGCGGCAAGGCCGCGATGCTCGGCGCGCTCGCCGCGCAGCGCGGCGCGAGCCTGCTGGCCTCCGAGAAGCAGCCGCACCGCGCCCGGCTCGTCGAGCGGGCCCTGGCCGGCAACCCCGGCCCGTACCAGGTCATCGCCGCGGACGGCACCCGCCCGCCGTGGCGCCCGGAGTCCTTCGACCGGGTCCTCGTCGACGTGCCCTGCACCGGCCTCGGCGCGCTGCGCCGCCGCCCCGAGGCCCGCTGGCGCCGCCGCCCCGAGGACCTGGACGGCTTCGCACCGCTCCAGCGCGGGCTGCTGCGCGAGGCGCTGGCCGCCGTCCGGGTCGGCGGCGTGGTCGGCTACGCGACCTGCTCCCCGCATCCGGCCGAGACCCGCGCGGTCGTCGAGGACGTGCTCAAGGGCCGGGGCGGCCCGGCGGCGAGCGCCGAGTGGATCGACGCCCGGCCGCTGATGCCGGGTGTGCCCGCACTGGGCGACGGCCCCGACGTCCAGCTGTGGCCGCACATGCACGGCACGGACGCCATGTACCTGGCCCTGCTGCGCCGGACGGCCTGACGGCCGGTGGCGGGTGCACCTCCGCTGCGCGGCGGTGTCCTCAAGCGCCGGACGGGCTGCTGTGCTATGTCCTCAAGCGCCGGACGGGCTGGTTTTGGCTGATGTCAGCCGCCCTCAGCCAAAACCAGCCCGTCCGGCGCTTGAGGACGCGCCCGCAGGGCGCCCGCCGCCGTAGGCGGCACGACGGTCCGCAGTCGGCGGCGGAACCTTTCCTTCCGCCAAGCCGGCGGAGCCGATTGCTGACTCCGGCGTCAAGACCACGCCGCGGGCATGGCAGGCTTGGGGCATGGCCGTGCAGATCAACCCCAGCATCCTGTCCGCGGACTTCGCCCGCCTCGCCGAGGAGGCGGAGGCCGTCAAGGGCGCCGACTGGCTCCATGTCGACGTGATGGACAATCACTTCGTGCCCAACCTGACGCTCGGCGTGCCGGTCGTCGAGTCGCTGAGCCGGGCCACCGGGACACCGCTGGACTGCCATCTGATGATCGCGGACCCGGACCGCTGGGCGCCGCAGTACGTCGAGGCCGGGGCGGGGTCCGTCACCTTCCACGCCGAGGCCGCCGCCGCGCCGGTGCGCCTCGCGCGGGAGATCCGGGCCAAGGGGGCGCGGGCCTCCATGGCGCTCAAGCCGGCGACGCCGATCGAGCCGTACGAGGATCTGCTGCCCGAGCTGGACATGCTGCTGATCATGACGGTGGAGCCCGGCTTCGGCGGGCAGGCGTTCCTCGACATCATGCTTCCGAAGATCCGCCGGACCCGTGAGCTGATCTCGCGGCACGGTCTGGAGCTGTGGCTCCAGGTCGACGGCGGGGTCTCGGCCGACACCATCGAGCGGTGCGCGGAGGCCGGCGCGGACGTCTTCGTCGCCGGATCCGCCGTGTACGGCAAGGAGGACCCGGCCGCGGCCGTGCGGGCGCTGCGCGCGCAGGCGGAGGACGCCACCGCCGCGGCGGCCTGGGCCTGCACGCACTGAGCCTTCGGCCCGCTCGCCCGAAATGCTGAGGGCGAAGGTCAAGGCCTGATCAAGGACCGCCGTTTCTGACAGGATGACGGTGATAAGTCCACAGCTTCAACGTAGTGAGGAGACCGCGGTGTCGACGGGCCGTTCAGCCACGCCGATGGGGCCCGCCGAGCTGGTGCAGGCGGCGGCCATGGCCCGCCGTTTCTACCTCGAGGGCAAGTCGAAGATCCAGATCGCCGAGGAGTTCGGCGTGAGCCGCTTCAAGGTGGCCCGGGTGCTGGAGACGGCTCTCGAGCGCGATCTCGTGCGGATCGAGATCCGGGTGCCCGCCGAGCTGGACGCGGAGCGTTCCGACGCCCTGCGCGCCCGCTACGGCCTGCGGCACGCGGTCGTCGTCGAGTCCCCGGCCGACGCGAGCGATGACGCGCCCGACCCGGAGAACCTCGGCGAGGTGGCCGCAGACCTGCTCGGCGAACTGGTGAACGAGGGCGATGTGCTCGGCCTCGCCTGGGGCCGCTCGACCATCCACATGGCCGCGGCCCTGCACCGGCTGCCGCCGTGCACGGTCGTCCAGCTCACCGGCGTCTACGACGCGGGCACCGCCGAGCGCGGCTCGGTGGAGGCCGTGCGCCGGGCGGCGCAGGTGTCCGGCGGCGAGGCGCACCCGATCTACGCCCCGATGCTGCTCCCCGACTCGGCCACCGCCGCTGCGCTGCGCGGCCAGACCGGCATCGCCCGCGCCTTCGACTACTTCGACAAGGTCACCGTCGCCGCCGTCTCCATCGGCTCGTGGGCGCCCGGCATCTCGACCGTCTACGACATGCTCGGCGAGGAGGAGCGCGCGCACTACGCCTCGCTCGGGGCGGCCGCCGAGATGTCCGCGCACCTCTTCGACGCCGAGGGCCGCCGCATCGGCCGTGATCTGGGTGAGCGCTGCATCACCGTCGAGGCCGACCGGCTGCGCCGCATACCGGAGGTCGTCGCGATCGCCGGCGGGCTCCGCAAGGCGGCGGCGATCGGCGCGGTGCTGCGCTCCGGGCTGGTCACCAGCCTGGTCACGGACACCGCCGCGGCGGACTATCTGCTGCTGGAGACCGGACCGGGCCCCCGCCCGGCCCTGGACCGCGCGGACCCGGACGGCGCGTAGCGCCCGGCCGGCGATCTTCGCGGGCCCCCGGCGTCCGGCACGCGCCTCACCGCGTCGGGAGAAGCCGCCCGAGTACGACCGGTACGCGGGCGAGCCTCCGCAGGGCGATCGCACCCTCCACCGGGCCCCGCCGGACCGGCCCCGGCGCGCGGGGCGGGGGCGCCGACCGGGAGCCACCCCCGCCCGGACCCGGCGTTTTGGAGAATCGGACCACGCCGTCCCGTGCAGCCTGGACGTTCGTCCCGGGCATCGCATTCAGGTCGACATGGGACAATGAAGTACGTGCTCTTTCCTCGGCATGAGCTTGTCGAGGGTCACCTCCGAACGACTTGGATGTTCAGCACGTGCGTTTCCTCAATGACCAGAAGCCGCCGTACGACCTGACGTACGACGATGTGTTCATGGTGCCGAGCCGCTCCGCGGTCGGTTCCCGGCAGGGCGTCGACCTGTCGGCGCCGGACGGGACCGGCACCACCATCCCGCTCGTGGTCGCCAACATGACCGCGATCGCAGGCCGGCGGATGGCCGAGACGGTCGCCCGCCGCGGTGGCCTCGTCGTCATCCCCCAGGACATTCCGATCGAGGTCGTCACCGACGTCATCTCCTGGGTCAAGAGCCGGCACCTGGTGCTCGACACCCCCATCGTCCTCGCCCCCACCCAGACCGTCGCCGACGCGCTGTCGCTGCTGCACAAGCGGGCGCACGGCGCGGGCGTCGTCGTCGACGGCGAGCAGCGTCCGGTCGGTGTCGTCACCGAGTCGGACCTGACCGGTGTGGACCGCTTCACCCAGCTGACCGAGGTCATGTCGACGGAGCTGCTGCTCCTCGACGCCGACATCGACCCGCGCGAGGCGTTCAACCAGCTCGACGCGGCCCACCGCAAGCTGGCCCCCGCGGTCGACAAGGACGGCCGTCTCGCCGGCATCCTGACCCGCAAGGGCGCCCTGCGCGCGACGCTGTACACCCCCGCCACCGACGCGGAGGGCAAGCTGCGCATCGCCGCGGCCGTCGGCATCAACGGCGATGTGGCCGGCAAGGCCAAGCAGCTGCTGGAGGCCGGTGCGGACACGATCGTCGTGGACACCGCGCACGGTCACCAGGAGTCGATGATCAGCGCGATCAAGGCGGTCCGCGCGCTCGACCCGCGGGTCCCGATCGTGGCGGGCAACATCGTCGCCGCCGAGGGCGTACGCGACCTCATCGAGGCCGGCGCGGACATCATCAAGGTCGGTGTGGGCCCCGGCGCCATGTGCACCACCCGCATGATGACCGGTGTCGGCCGTCCGCAGTTCTCCGCCGTCCTGGAGTGCGCCGCCGAGGCCAAGAAGTTCGGCAAGCACGTCTGGGCCGACGGCGGCGTCCGGCACCCGCGCGACGTGGCCATGGCGCTCGCCGCCGGCGCGTCCAACGTGATGGTGGGCTCCTGGTTCGCCGGTACGTTCGAGTCCCCGGGTGACCTCCAGCAGACCGCCGAGGGGCGGCTGTACAAGGAGAGCTTCGGCATGGCCTCGGCCCGCGCCGTGCGCAACCGCACGAGCGAGGAGTCGGCCTACGACCGGGCGCGCAAGGGCCTGTTCGAGGAGGGCATCTCCACCTCCCGCATGTTCCTCGACCCGGCCCGCCCGGGCGTCGAGGACCTGATCGACTCGATCATCGCGGGCGTCCGCTCCTCCTGCACCTACGCGGGCGCGGGCTCCCTGGAGGAGTTCGCCGAGCGCGCCGTCGTCGGCGTGCAGAGCGCCGCGGGTTACGCGGAGGGCAAGCCGCTGCACGCCAGCTGGCAGTAACGATCAGCGAACATTTACGCGGACGGCCGAGCGGCCGACCGCTGAGCGTTCCCGACGGGGCGTGGCCATCCGGCTGCGCCCCGTCGCCGTTTTCCGACGGTCGCCCGCGTCCGGCGGGCCGTTTTTATGCCGCGCGAATGTCCGCCCATGCCCGTGAATTCCTTCCGAACTCGCGCCGAACATCTCGGATCGGGAGGTTCCCGCAGGTTCCTCCCGCGCGGCCGCCCGGCGGCGACATGTACCGATTCATGATGAGGCGTGCAACGATCACCCATTCCGGGCCCCCGCGCGCAACGTTCGTACGCGCATACGCAAGGATGGTGCATTACGAGCGCAGGCACCCACCTCGTAGGGTCTGCGCTGTACGTGGAGTGGCGGGTACCGCTTGCTCGGCGGTCCCCCTCGTTTTCCGGGTTTCGGCTTCGCCATGCCCGCACCCCCCGAGTGGCCCGCCGTCGGCCCCTGCCCTCGGCCGGCAGCGATGAACGGAGCCACCCAGTGTTGGACCAGGGCACAGCGCCACCCGCCTCGGACGACGCCCAGTCGTCCCCGCGGCCCACCGCCGGTCTCGGCGCCCGCCTCATGCGGCGCAAGCCCGTCGAGCGGCTGGTGTCCGAGGGCGGTCAGGGCGAGGGCGGCTCGCTGCGGCGCTCGCTGGGCATGTGGCAGCTCACGATGATCAGCATCGGTGCCACGCTCGGCACCGGCATCTTCGTGGTCCTCGGCGAGGCCGTGCCCAAGGCCGGCCCGGCCGTGGTCATCTCGTTCGTCATCGCCGGCCTCACGGCCCTCTTCTCGGCCCTGTCCTACGCGGAGCTGGCCGGCACCATCCCGGTCTCCGGCTCCTCGTACTCCTACGCCTACGCGACCCTCGGCGAGATCATCGCCTGGGTCTGCGGCTGGTGCCTGATCCTGGAGTACGGCGTCTCCGTCGCGGCGGTCGCCGTCGGCTGGGGCGAGTACCTCAATGAACTGCTCGACGGCACGATCGGCGTGACCATCCCCGCCGCGCTGTCCAACCCGCCCGGCACCGACGGCGGCTACTTCAATCTGCCCGCGCTGCTCGTCGTCCTGCTGTGCATGGCCTTCCTGCTCGGCGGGGCCAAGGAGAGCGCCCGCGCCAACACCATCATGGTCGGCGTGAAGATCGCGGCGCTGCTGCTCTTCTGCGCCGTCGCCTTCATGGGCATCCGCGCCGGCAACTACAAGCCGTTCATGCCGCTCGGCCTCGGTGGCGTCTCCGCCGCCGGTGCCAGCCTGTTCTTCTCCTACATCGGCTTCGACGCCGCCTCCACCGCGGGCGAGGAGGCCAAGAACCCGAAGAAGGACCTGCCCAAGGCGATCATGCTGTCGCTGCTCATCGTGACCGCGATCTACGTCCTGGTCGCCGCGATCGCCGTCGGCGCCATGCCGTGGGGTGACTTCGAGGGCTCCGAGGCCGCGCTCGCCGGGATCATGAAGGACGTCACGGGCCAGAGCTTCTGGGCCGTGCTCCTCGCCGCCGGTGCCGTCATCGCCATCGCCAGCGTCGTCCTGACCGTCCTCTACGGCCAGACCCGCATCCTCTTCGCGATGTCCCGCGACGGGCTCGTCCCCAAGACCTTCTCCAAGGTCCACGAGAAGACCGGCGTGCCGCGCGCGAACACCATCATCGTCTCGGTGTTCTGCGGTCTCCTCGCCGCGGCCGTGCCGCTGGGCGAGCTCGCCAACGCCACCAGCATCGGCACGCTCTTCGCCTTCGCGCTGGTCAACGTCGCCGTCATCGTGCTGTTCTTCACCCGTCCGGACATGAAGCGCAGCTTCAAGGTGCCGCTGTCCGGGATCCGGATCCCGCTCGGCTCGCGCCGGGTGCCGCTCGCCCCGGTCTTCCCGGCCATCGGCTTCGGCTTCTGCGTGTACATGATGCTGAACCTGCCCGGCATCACCTGGCAGTGGTTCGGCGGCTGGATGGCGGTCGGACTCGTGATCTACTTCCTGTACGGGAAGAGCCGCTCGCGGCTCGCCCTGGAGGAAACGCAGGTAACCCTAGAGAAGTGATCCACCCGCAGTGCGACTGAACGATCTCGACGAACGCATCGTCCACGCCCTCGCCGAGGACGCCCGGCGCTCCTACGCCGACATCGGCACCGAGGTCGGTCTGTCCGCGCCCGCCGTCAAGCGGCGCGTGGACAGGCTGCGCGCCGAGGGAGCCATCACCGGCTTCACCGTCCGGGTGGACCCGGCGGCGCTCGGCTGGGAGACCGAGGGCTTCATCGAGATCTACTGCCGCCGGAACACCTCGCCCGAGGCGATCCACCGCGGACTGTCGCGCTACCCGGAGGTGGCGTCCGCCTCGACCGTCACCGGTGAGGCGGACGCCATCGTCCAGGTCTTCGCCTCCGACATGCGCCACTTCGAGCGCGTGCTGGAGCGCATCGCGGGGGAGCCGTTCGTCGAACGCACCAAGTCGGTGCTGGTGCTCTCCCCGCTGCTGCGCCGCTTCAGCTCCGGCGCGCCCTCCTGAGCGGGCTCGCCGTGCGGCACCCCGTCGCGCGCGGCACGCGGCCGGTACCCGCGCCATGAGCCACGATCCCGGTGCGGGCGGGCCGCGGGCCGCGGTGAACCTGTCGAGAATCGACCTCAATCTGCTCGTCGCCCTCGACGCGCTGCTCGCCGAGGAGTCCGTCACCGCGGCCGCCGACAGGCTCGGTCTGTCCGGCCCCGCGATGAGCCGCACCCTCGGCCGGATCCGCCGGGCCCTCGGCGATCCCGTGCTCGTCCGTGCCGGGCGGCACATGGTCCCCACCCCGCGCGCCCTCGCCCTGCGCGCCCCCGTCCGCCGGCTCCTCGACGACGCCCGCTCGCTCTTCGCGGCCGAGGAGCCCGCCGACCCCTCCGGGCTGGAGCGCGTCTTCACCCTCAGCGCCCACGACAGCAACGTGCTGGCCTTCGGCGCCGCCCTGTTCGACCGGGCCTCCCGCGAGGCCCCGGGCGTCACCCTGCGCTTCCTCGCCGAGGGCTCCACCGGCGTGGCGCCCCTGCGCGACGGGTCCATCGACCTGGAGATCGGGGTCGTCGACCGCGACGAGCCGGAGGTCCGCGTCGAGCCGCTGCTCGAGGACCGGATGGTCGGCGTCGCCCGCCCCGGCCACCCGCTGCTGGAAGGGACCGTGACACCGCGCCGCTTCGCCGCCGCGAGCCATCTGCTGGACTCCCGGCGCGGCAGGCGCTCCGGCCCGATCGACGACGCCCTCGCCGCCCACGGGCTGCGCCGCCGCATCCTCGGCACCGTGCCCACCTTCGGCGCGGCGCTGCACGTCCTCACCGGCACCGACGCCGTCGGGATCGTCTCCGAGCGGCTCGGCGCACCGGCCGCGGCCGCCCTGGGCCTGAGGACCTTCGAGATCCCGCTGGAGCTGCCGCCGCTGGAGATCTCCATGGCCTGGCACCCGCGGCACGAGGCGGACGGCGGCCACCGCTGGCTGCGCGGCCTGGTGCGCGACGCGGTGTCGGCCTTCGGCCGACCGGCGTAGGGCAGGCCTGTCCGGCGGTTCTTCGGCTGCGGGCCGGCTGTGCCGCCTGCGGCGGCGGGCGCCCTGCGGGCGCGTCCTCCATCACCGGACGGGCTCGACGGGCACCCCGCGCAACGAATCGGCGCGAAGGGCGGCCAACGCGCAACGAATCGTCCGTCGGTGCGCAACGGTCGCGCCTTGTCCGGTCGAGAGAGCGCCCCGTACCGTCAGAGCGTCATGGCTGCTGGTCAGCCACATCCGCCCCATCGGCTGAAGAGGACGCATGACGCCGCTGCGTATCGCGCTGTACCAAGGCCCCAGCGGCGTTCCCACCTCCACCGCCGACAGCCTCGCCGCCCTGGCCGGCGCCGCCCGCCGCGCCGCGGCCGCCGGCGCCCGGCTGCTGCTCACCAGTGAGCTGTACCTCACCGGCTACGCCCTCGGCGACGCGGTGCGGGACCTCGCCGAGCCCGCCGACGGCCCCGGCGCCCGCGCCGTCGCGCGGATCGCCACCGAGCACGGCCTGGCCATCGGCTACGGCTACCCCGAGCGCGACGGCGCCGACCCGGCGGTGATCTTCAACTCCCTCCAGCTCATCGGGCCGGACGGCGAGCGCCTCGCCAACTACCGCAAGACGCACCTCTTCGGTGACTTCGAGACCACCTTCTTCCGGCCCGGCGACGAGTCCGTCGTCCAGGCCGACTTCGAGGGGCTCCGGCTCGGCCTGCTGATCTGCTACGACGTCGAGTTCCCCGAGCCCGTACGGGCCCACGCGCTGGCGGGCACCGAGCTGCTGCTCACCCCGACCGCGCTGATGCGCCCGTACGAGATCGTCCCGCAGACGATCGTGCCGGCCCGCGCCTGGGAGAGCCAGCTCTACATCGCCTACGCCAACCGCTGCGGCACCGAGGGCGACTTCTCCTTCGCGGGCCTCAGCTGCCTCGCCGCCCCCGACGGGACGGTACGGGCACGGGCGGGGGCCGACGAGGACCTGATCGTGGCCGACGTCGACCCCGCACTGCTCAAGGCCTCCCGCGCGGAGAACACCTATCTGAGCGACCGCCGCCCCGAGCTGTACGGACGGCTCACCTGACCTGAGCCGGCCCGGCCCCGGGCCCGTCACCTCAGCACCCCCCCCCGCTCTTCCCCTGCCCTTCCGCACCCCCTGCCAGTAGGAGTCCCGCCGATGACGTCCACGGTGCCCACCGCCGTCCACGACGAGCAGCACGAGGCCCAGGCCTCGCCGCCGATCACCATGTTCGGCCCGGACTTCCCGTACGCCTACGACGACTACCTCGCCCACCCGGCGGGCCTCGGCCAGATACCGGCGACCGAGCACGGCAGCGAGGTCGCCGTCATCGGCGGCGGGCTGTCCGGCATCATCGCCGCGTACGAGCTGATGAAGATGGGCCTCAAGCCCGTCGTCTACGAGGCGGACCAGATCGGCGGGCGGCTGCGGACGGTCGGTTTCGAGGGCTGTGACGCCGAGGGCGACAGCGGGCCGCTGACCGCGGAGATGGGCGCCATGCGCTTCCCGCCCTCCTCCACCGCCTTCCAGCACTACATCGACCTCGTCGGGCTGGAGACCAAGCCGTTCCCCAACCCGCTCGCGCCCGACACCCCCTCCACGGTCGTCGACCTCAAGGGCGAGTCCCACTACGCCGTCACCGTCGACGACCTTCCGCAGGTCTACCGCGACGTGATGAACGCGTGGAACGCCTGTCTGGAGGAGGGCGCGGACTTCTCCGACATGAACCAGGCCATGCGCGAGCGCGATGTGCCGCGCATCCGTGAGATCTGGGCGAAGCTCGTCGAGAAGCTCGACAACCAGACCTTCTACGGCTTCCTCTGCGAGTCCGAGGCCTTCAAGTCCTTCAAGCACCGCGAGATCTTCGGCCAGGTCGGCTTCGGCACGGGCGGCTGGGACACCGACTTCCCCAACGCCATCCTGGAGATCCTGCGCGTCGTCTACACCGAGGCCGACGACCACCACCGCGGCATCGTCGGCGGCTCGCAGCAGCTGCCGCTGCGCCTGTGGGAGCGCGAGCCCGAGAAGATCGTCCACTGGGCGCAGGGCACCTCGCTCTCCTCCCTGCACAACGGCGAGCCGCGTCCCGCCGTGACCCGGATGCACCGCACGGCCGGCAACCGCATCACGGTCACCGACGCGACCGGTGACATCAGCACCTACCGCGCGGCCGTGTTCACCGCGCAGTCCTGGATGCTGCTGTCGAAGATCGAGTGCGACGACTCGCTCTTCCCCATCGACCACTGGACGGCGATGGAGCGCACCCACTACATGGAGTCCTCCAAGCTCTTCGTGCCCGTCGACCGGCCGTTCTGGCTGGACAAGGCCGTCGACGACGAGGGAAACGAGACCGGCCGTGACGTCATGTCGATGACGCTCACCGACCGGATGACCCGCGGCACGTACCTGCTGGACGACGGCCCGGACAAGCCGGCCGTCATCTGCCTGTCGTACACGTGGTGCGACGACAGCCTCAAGTGGCTGCCGCTCTCGGCGAACGAGCGGATGGAGGTCATGCTCAAGTCGCTGGGCGAGATCTACCCGAAGGTCGACATCCGCCGTCACATCATCGGCAACCCGGTCACCGTCTCCTGGGAGAACGAGCCCTACTTCATGGGCGCGTTCAAGGCCAACCTGCCGGGCCACTACCGCTACCAGCGGCGTCTGTTCACCCACTTCATGCAGGACCGCCTCCCCGAGGACAAGCGCGGCCTGTTCCTCGCGGGCGACGACATCTCCTGGACGGCCGGCTGGGCCGAGGGCGCGGTGCAGACCGCGCTCAACGCGGTGTGGGGCGTGATGAACCTCTTCGGCGGCGCCACGGACGCCACGAACCCCGGCCCCGGTGACGTCTACGACGAGATCGCGCCGGTGGAACTGCCGGAGGACTGACCCCGACCGACACCGGTGCACCGAGACCGCTGAAGGGCCCTGGAACCACCCCGGTTCCGGGGCCCTCGGCCTTTCCCGCCTCAGCCCAGCGGGGTGAGCAGACAGCGCCCCACCAGGCCGACGCTCGCGTCGACGCGGTCGGTGAACTC
Source organism: Streptomyces syringium (assembly GCF_017876625.1). Taxonomy (NCBI): domain Bacteria; kingdom Bacillati; phylum Actinomycetota; class Actinomycetes; order Kitasatosporales; family Streptomycetaceae; genus Streptomyces; species Streptomyces syringium. The sequence goes on along the minus strand of NZ_JAGIOH010000001.1, from coordinate 1,511,907 downwards.
CGCCGCCAGATCCGGCAGTCCGCGCACCGCCCACAGCGCGCGGAACGACGCCCACGCCGCGTCCCGCGCGGCCTCCAGGCTCCACGAGCCCACCAGATGCGTCAGCGGATCGGCGACGTCCAGCAGATCCGGACCGGGCATCAGCTCCTCACGGATCCGCTCCTCCAGGGCGACGAGCAGATGGCCGATCCGGTCGAAGTCACCCTCCAGCGCGCGGGGTTCGACGCCCAGGATCCGGCAGGTGTCGGCGAGGGCGAGCGCCAGGTCGTGACCGATGTGGGCGTTGATACCCGCCAGCGCGAACTGCAGCGGGCGCACGGCCGGGTGGCCGCGCATCTGGAACAGCGGCCGCCAGCAGGCGGGCGGCCGCCGGCCCGAGGAACAGCGGTCCACCGCCGCGAGATACCGCCCGGCGAAGCGGACGTCCAGCTCCGCCGCCGCCACCGCGTTCCCGAACGCCCCCGCGCTCACGCACCGGCCGATCTCCTCGGTGACCGACAGGTACACCCGGTTGAAGACGGCCACCCCGTCACCCGGGGGCAGCGCCGCCTGAAGGTCGCGCATCCGCGCCAGCACCCCGTCGATCCCGGTGGGCACGTGCGACTGTGCCCGCGTCGTCGTCATGCGCACAGAGTGACAGGCGCGTACGGAACGTAGGGGGACGCGGACGGCGGTGCACCGGAACGGATGAACGGCGCCCGCCGGGCGGTCGGGGTGGGGTCAGCCCGCGCGGCCCGCCGGCCCCTCGCCGGTGGCGTCGTCGTAGCCGCTCGTGCCGGCGTCCAGCAGCGGCTCCTGCTGCTTGAGGTGGGCCGGTGCCAGGGCGCGCAGCACGTGGTAGCCGGTGATGACGACGATCGTGCCGAGCGCGATACCGCTCAGCTCGAAGTTGTCGCTGATCTTCAGGCTCACCCCGCCGACGCCGATGATGACGCCCGCCGCGACCGGCACCAGATTCAGCGGATTGCGCAGGTCCACCTTGTTGTGCACCCAGATCTGCGCGCCGAGCAGGCCGATCATGCCGTACAGAATGACGGTGATACCGCCCAGCACACCACCCGGCACGGCCGCGACGACCGCGCCGAACTTCGGGCACAGACCGAACAGCAGCGCGAAACCGGCCGCGGCCCAGTAGGCGGCGGTGGAGTAGACGCGGGTGGCCGCCATGACGCCGATGTTCTCGGAGTAGGTGGTGTTGGCCGGGCCGCCGACCGCCGTGGAGAGCATCGTCGCCGCGCCGTCCGCGGCGATCGCGGTGCCCAGCTGGTCGTCCAGTGGATCGCCGGTCATCTCGCCGACCGCCTTGACGTGACCGGCGTTCTCCGCGATCAGGGCGATGACGACGGGCAGTGCCACCAGGATCGCGGACCAGCCGAAGCTCGGGGCGTGCAGCGACGGCAGGCCGACCCAGTCCGCCGTGGAGACACCCGACAGGTCCAGCCGCCAGTGGTCGACGGCCTCCGGGCCGCCGTGCACCGAGTGGATCTTCCCGAAGACCCGGTCCAGGACCCAGGAGAGGGCATAGCCGAAGAGCAGTCCGAGGAAGATCGCGACGCGCGACCAGAAGCCGCGCAGGCACACCACGGCCAGACCGGTGAAGAGCATGGTGAGCAGTGCCGTCCACTGGTCCTGCGGCCAGTACGTGCTCGCCGTGACCGGGGCGAGGTTGAACCCGATCAGCATCACCACGGCACCGGTCACCACCGGCGGCATCGCCGCGTGGATGATCCGCGCGCCGAACTTCTTCACCGCGAGACCGCTGAGGAACAGCACCGCGCCGACCACCAGGATCGCGCCGGTGACGGCCGCGCTGCCGCCGCCCTGCGCCCGGATGATGGCCGCGACACCGACGAAGGAGAGGCTGCAGCCCAGATAGCTGGGTACCCGGCCGCGGGTCGCCAGCAGGAAGACGATCGTGGCGACGCCCGACATCATGATCGCGAGATTCGGGTCGAGACCCATCAGAACGGGTGCGACGAACGATGCGCCGAACATGGCGACCACGTGCTGCGCGCCGAGGCCCGCGGTGCGAGGCCACGAGAGCCGTTCGTCGGGCCTGACCACGGCTCCGGGGGCGGGGGTGCGCCCGTCGCCGTGCAGAGTCCAGCGCACGCCGAGGCCCATGGTTACTCCCTGTGTTCTTGAAATGGATCCGGACCATGCTAAGCGGGGGCGTCCGGTGCTTCCTGCCGCCGTGGGCGCCCGGTTGGCGCAGCGGGTTGCGACGACCGGCCCAATTCGCCCCCCGTACGACTGTATGACCCGATACATCCGCTAGCGCCCGAGATGTGCGAGGTATGCGTCCCAGTGTCCGATTCCTGCAAGACCGGGAGACATACATGCGTAAGCTCGTCGGCCGCACCGCGGCCGCCGCGATCGTCGCCGCGGCCACTATCGTGCCGATGTCGGGGGTGGCTCAGGCCGCACCGCAGGCCCCCGCCGCGGCGTGGGGTCACGACGACGACGACCGTAACGGCCACGACCGGGACGGTGACTGCCACCGTCGCTGCGGCGGCGGCCACCACAACGGCCATCACAACGGCAACGGCCACCACAACGGCAATGGCCACCACAACGGCAATGGCCACCACAACGGCCACTACAACGGCCACCACAACGGCGGCCACGACAACGGCCACGACAACGGTGGACACCACAACGGCTGGGGCGGCCACAACGGCGGCCACAACGGCTGGGGCGGCTACTTCGGCGGTCACTCCAACGGCCACAACAGCGGCCTCTGGGCCTGGCTGGGCGGCTGGGGCGGCTGGGGCGGCGGCTGGGGCCACGGCCACAACGGCGGCCACCACAATGGCCACGACAATGGTGGGCACCACAACGGCTGGGGCGGCCACCACGGCAAGTGGAGCCACAACGGCGACCACAAGTGGGGCCACAACGGCCACAACGGCCACAACGGCGACCACAACGGCAAGTGGGGCCACCACAACGGCGACAACGGCCACCACAAGGGCGACCACAACGGCCGCGACCACAAGTGGGACAACGGCCGCGACCACAACGGGCACCACAACGGCGACCACAACGGGCGCAACGGCCGCGACTGCGACCGGGGCCACCACAACGGCCACCACAACGGGCGCCACAACGGACACGACAACGGCCACTACAACGGCCACAACAACGGGCACCACAACGGCGGCCACTACAACGGCCACGACAACGGTGGACACCACAACGGTGACTACGGCCACCACGGGAAGAACCACGGCGGCCACGGCCAGGACCACAACCTGCTGATCATCAGCCTCTGACAGCCGGCAGACGACGGTCCGCACCGCGGGCCGTACGCCGGGCCCCTCGTGGGCCCGTCGTACGGCCCGCGGAGTCGTGTCCGGGTACCGGGCGGGAAGGGGCGTCAGGTCTTCGTGGCGGAGGCCGTGCGGTGCGCGCTCGCCTCGCGGGCCGGAGCCCGCAGGACACCCGCTCCGACCACCAGCCCCGCGGTCAGGGCGGTCACCACCGTGAACGAGACCATCAGCGACGTGGCATCGGCGATCTGCCCGATGGCCGCCGGGGCGATCAGGCCCGAGGTGTACGTGACCGTCGCGACGGTGGCGATCGCCCGGCTGGGGTCCGAGCCGCTGCGGCCGGCCGCGGCGAAGGCCAGCGGGACGACGACGGCGATGCCGAGGCCGATGAGACCGAAACCGGCGATGGCGGGCACCGGGCCGGCCGCGGTGACCACCAGCACCCCGCCCGCGGTCGCGGCCACGCCGCCCACCCGCACGGTACGCACCGGCCCGAAGCGCCGTACCGCCGCGTCACCGGCGAACCGGGCCGCCGCCATCGTGCACGAGAACGCCGTGGTGCACGCGGCCGCCAGGCCCGGCCCGGAGCCGACGGCCTCCCGGAGATAGACCGCCGACCAGTCCAGGCTCGCCCCCTCGGCGAAGACCGCGCAGAACCCGACCGCGCCGATCAGCAGCGCGGAGCGCGGTGGCAGCAGAGCCTGTCGCCGCCCTCCGCCCGGCTCGGCCGCCGGCCGTTCGTCCGGGGGCGTGCGCAGATCGAGGACCCAGCGGCAGGCGGCCGCGCCGATGACGGCCAGGGCACCCGCGGCGAGGGCGAACTGGATCCGGGCGTCGATGCCGGCGTGCGCGGCGACGGCGCCCACCGCCGACCCCACGAGCCCGCCGACGCTCCACATCCCGTGCAGTGAGGACATGATCGAGCGGCCCAGACGGTCCTCGGTCTGCACCCCGAGCGCGTTCATGGCGACGTCCGCCATCCCGGCCGTCGCGCCGTACACCGCCAGCGCCCCGCACAGGGCCAGCAGGCCGGGGGCGAAGGCGGGCGGCACGAGGGCGGCGCACCACAGGACCAGCAGACCGCGCAGCGCGGCCCGTGAGCCGAAACGGCGGCTGACCCGGCCCGCGAGCGGCATCGCGACCGAGGCGCCGATCGCGGGGAAGGCCAGCGCGAGTCCGAGCTGCCCGGGGCTGATGCCCGCGTGCTCCTGGACCCACGGGACGCGGGCGGCGAAATTGCCGGTGACGGCGCCGTGCACGGCGAAGACCGTGGCCACGGCGATCCGCGCGCGGCGCACCCGGGGGTCCGGACGGCTGTGTGTGGTGCTCATCGCTCCGCATCCTTCCCGACGGGCCCGCGCGGGTCGACCCCGTGTACGCGGTCGGCGCCGGGGGCCGGCCCCGGGGGAACGGGCGGGAGGGCGCCCCGGGGCCGGCCGGTGGGGGACGGGTGGACCTCAGCAGCTGCCGAGGTTCTGCCACACCCCCCATTCGCCGGTGGTGCCGGGCTCTTCGCCCCGCGTCCACCATTTGGCCTTCCAGGAGTGGCCCTTCCAGGAGACGGTGGCGCCTCCGTTGTAGGCGTTCGCGCTGTTCCAGGACGGTGCCGCGCAGGCGCCGCCGGTGGGGGTGGCGGTGGGCGTCGGGGTGGGTGTCGGTGTGGGGGAAGCCGTCGGGGTGGCGGTCGGGGTCGGGGTGGGGCCGCCCGGGTCGACGACGGTCGTGCCGCGTGCCAGGTCACCGGCGAGGGCGTAGGTCTTCCCGCCGAAGCTCACGGTCCAGTTCGAGGGGGTGGCGGCCGGCAGGTAGTAGACGAAGTCGAGGTCCGCCGAGGCCCCCGGTGCGAGCGGCTGACGGTCCGGCAGTTTCACCGAGACCCGGTGGTAGTCGCCCTTGAGGCCGCCGATGTTGTGCGAGGCGGTGTGGTCGCTGCGGACGACCTTCAGGCCCCAGCCGGACTGGTCCTTGGCGTTGCCCGGTGCGGAGGTGCCGTAGTCGAACTGGAACTCCGAGCCGCCGGGGACGGTGGCCTTGGTGCGGTTGGTGATGCGGACCTTCGGGTTGATCGGGTAGTTGGAGTCGCCGAGCGGGAAGTTCGTGAGGCTCACCTCCAGGTCGAGTGCCTCGGCCGGCATCGCGGTGGTGGCCCGCCGGTCGCCGTAGCCGGGGGCGGACCTGAAGGCGTCGTACAGCGCGGTGGTGAGCGTGTCGCCCACCTCGTACTGCCCCTTGGCGGCGTTCCAGTCGTAGTCGCCCGCGAGCTCCCAGATCATCGTGCCGCCGAGCCCCTTGTCGACCACGTACTGGGCCTTGGCCTTGACCGACTGCTCGTCCTCGGTGGAGAGGAAGACCTTCTTCTCGGCGTTCCAGAGCCAGGGGGCGGTCAGTGTGGTGTCGTAGTGGCGGGTGTAGCTGCCGGTGAGCTTGGTGCCGGCCGGGAATCCGTACTTTCCGGCGTAGTCCCCGACGACGCCCTTCTCCAGGTTCTTCGCGTGCCACATCGGGTTCGAACCGGCCGGGGACTCCTTGCCGTCGTCGTCCTTGTCGTGCCAGAGGTTGTCGATGCCGACCGCGCCGTCACCACAGCTGGTCAGGCCGGAGCCGGCGGGACAGGAGGTGGCCTTCGCGGTGCCCCACAGGCCGTTCGTACCGCCGGTGACGTTCTTCCAGCCGCGGGTGTAATAGGGCAGACCGAGATTGACCCGCCCGGGGGGCAGGGCCCCGCGGAAGTAGTGGTACGCCCAGTCGCCGTTCAGATATCCGGTGCCGCCGTACTGTGCCGTGGAGTAGACGCCCCACTTGGCGAGTTCCGCGTCCTTGCCGTCGTCGTACAGCGCGGCGTTCGGCCCGACGAATTCGTTCCAGGCGCCGTGCAGGTCGTACGACATCACGTTGACGTAATCCAGGTACTTCGTCGTCTGGTACGTCTCCATGCCGCGCAGCAGATACGCGGACGACGGTGCGGCGACGGACAGCAGATAGTGCTTCCCGTCCGCGGCGCCGGCCCGGTCGAGCTTTTCCCGGAGCGTCTTCATCAGCGCCGCGTAGCCCTTGTTGAGACCGCCCCGCCGGGCGTTGGCGAGGGCCCAGTCCTTGGGGTTCCCGGCGTCCTTCATGGACGTCGGGTATTCGTAGTCGATGTCGACGCCGTTGAATCCGTATTTCTTGACGAACGCGACGGCGGAGTCCGCGAAGGTGTCGATCCCGGCCTGGTTCACCGAGCCGTCGGCGTTCGTCGCGGTGCGGTAGAAACCACCGGCGTCGACGCGCTTCCCGTTCTCGTCGATATAGCCGCCGGTCTCCGCCCAGCCGCCCACCGAAATGAGCGTCCGGACGTTCGGGTGCTGCTTCTTGAATTTGCTCAGCAGATTGAAGTGGCCGCGGTAGGGGAGGGCCGGGTCCATTTCGGCGCCCGCCACCCCCGGCC